>JALOTQ010000132.1 GCA_025457815.1 Thermoplasmata archaeon | reverse complement strand
CTCTTGGTGCTCTCGATGCTGGTCAGGACCAAGATATCCGGCAGGCCGGTCCGGAACGTCCTCGCGGTGTTCCCCGACCTGGACTTCCTCCTGGCCTCCTTGGTCGTCTCGAGGATCCTGAACGTCCCCATATTCGTCTACCTCCACGACTGCATCACGGAGACAGCGACCCAGATCATGGACAAGAGCGTGTCGAGGCTGGCGGAGAAGTGGGTCTTCTCCAAGGCCGTGAAGGTGTACGCGATGAGCGTTCCCATGGAGAAGTACTACGCTGCGAGAGGGCTCAAGACCGAGGCCCTGCCGCACGGCGTCGACCCTTCAATGGTCCGCACTCCTACCGCGGAGCCGTGCTCCAAGCGGCCGCGGATAGGATACGCGGGCGCGGTGTACGACACGACGGGTTCGGGCATCCAGGACCTTGTCGAAGCCAAGAAGCTCATGGGCGGGGGCATCGAGCTGGTGTTCGCCACGTCCCAACAGTCAGTGCCGTACCTTCGCATGCTCGGCGTCCTCGATTCAATAGACCATGTGGGGACCATAGCCAAGCATTCCGAGGTCATCGACTTCCTGGCCACGTGCGACATCCTGTTCGTCCCCATGAGCTTCGAAGCCTCGAACGCCAAGGACCTCCTCACGATATTCCCGACGAAGGCCACCGACTACTGGCTGGCCCAGAGGCCGATGATCGTCTACGGCTCCAAGGACTACGCCTATTCCGGCCTCGCCGAGAAGGACGGGTACGCCAAGGTCGTCACGCAGCGCGGGCCGGAGAGCATCGCGGCCGCGATCAGGGAGGTCTGCGGGTCCGCCTCATTGAGGACGAAGCTAGTCGAGCGTTCCCGGGACATGATAGAGAAGCACGACAGCCGGAGGCTCGCGCAGAGGCTGATGGCCGACCTCGGGGTATCGGAGGCCAAACCGTAGGCTTGAGATAGTCCTAGCCTCCTTTCGGATACGAAAAAGGCTCAAGGTTCCTTTCGCGCGCGCGAAGGTGATGTAATGAAAAAAGCGCTCATCACAGGCATAACCGGACAGGACGGATCGTACCTCGCGGAGCTGCTCCTGTCGAAGGGGTACGAGGTCCACGGCATAATGCGCCGGGCGAGCACGTTCAACACCGCGAGGATCAACCACATCTACTCCGACTATCACAAGGCGGGCACGAAGTTGTTCCTCCATTACGGGGATCTCTCGGACTCCGAGCTGATGTCGAGCATCATATACAACGTGCAGCCGGAGGAGGTCTACCACCTGGGTGCCCAGAGCCATGTCAGGGTGAGCTTCGACACGCCCACGTACACAGGCGATGTGACGGGCCTCGGGACATCACGCCTCCTCGAGGTCATCAGGACGAGCAAGCAGAAGGTCAAGTTCTACCAGGCCTCGAGCTCCGAGATGTTCGGCGCTGCGAAACCACCTCAGAGCGAGACCACGCCCTTCCAGCCCAGGAGCCCGTACGCGTGCGCGAAGGTCTATGGCTACTGGATGGTCAGGAACTACAGGGAGGGCTACGGCATGTACGCCTGCAACGGCATCCTGTTCAACCACGAGTCGCCGAGGAGGGGCGAGACGTTCGTCACGCGCAAGATCACGCGGGCCATCGCCTCCCTGGTCGCGAAGAAGCAGGAGGCCCTGTACCTGGGCAACCTCGACGCGAAGAGGGACTGGGGGTATGCCCCAGAGTACGTCGAGGTCATGTGGAAGATGCTCCAGCAGAAGACGCCGGGCGACTACGTCATAGGCACTGGCGAGACCCACTCCGTGAACGAGTTCCTGGAGGCCGCGTTCGCATATGCAGGGCTGAACGCCGCCAAGTACGTCAAGATCGACAAGCGCTACTTCAGGCCGACCGAGGTCGACCATCTGATCGCAGACACTGGGAAGGCCAAGAAGGACCTAGGGCTGGACCTGAAGGTGAAGTTCGGCGACCTCGTGAAGGTGATGGTCGATGCGGACATGCGCGCCGCGGGCCTGAAGCCGATAGGCGAGGGGGACAAGCTTCTGCAGAAGAAGTTCCCGGACAGATGGTGGAAGGCGGATTGAGATGGCTTTCTGGGACGGCAAGCGCGTGCTCGTGACCGGCGCAGGGGGTTTCCTGGGCCGTTTCGTGGTCGAGAGGCTCAAGAGGCAGGGCGTCGCCCCGAACAAGCTGCGCGCGTGGGACATCAAGGACGCGGACCTCAGGCGATGGAACGACTGCGCGCGCGCCGTGGAGGACATCGATGTGGCGATACATCTCGCTGCGAAGGTCGGCGGGATAGGCCTCAACCGTGAGATGCCGGGGACGCTCTTCTACGAGAACGCCGTCATGGGGATACAGCTGATGGAGGCCGCAAGGCAGGCAGGCGTCAAGAAGTTCGTCGCCCTCGGCACCATATGCGCCTACCCGAAGTTCACACCGGTGCCGTTCAAGGAGGCAGACCTGTGGAGCGGGTATCCGGAGGAGACCAACGCGCCCTACGGCCTTGCCAAGAAGATGCTGCTGGTGCAGGCGCAGGCATACAGGGCGCAGTTCGGGTTCAACGCGATCTACCTTCTTCCTGTCAACCTGTACGGGCCTGGGGACAACTTCGACCCGAAGAGCTCGCACGTCATCCCCGCGCTCATTCGCAAGTTCGCGGAGGCCAAGGACAAGGGCAGGAAGTCCGTGGAGGTCTGGGGCACGGGCAAGGCGTCGCGGGAGTTCCTCTACGTGGAGGACGCGGCAGAGGGCATATGCCTTGCGGCTGAGAAGTACGATGGGCCGGAGCCCGTGAACCTCGGGGCGGGGTTCGAGATAACGATCAAGGACCTGGCAGACACGATCTCCAGGCTGATGGACTTCAAGGGCAAGATCGCCTGGGACACCTCTAAGCCTGACGGGCAGCCCAGGAGGATGCTCGACGTGTCCCGCGCGCAGAGCTCGTTCGGGTTCAAGGCCAGGACGAGGTTCGAGGACGGCCTCAAGAAGACCATCGACTGGTACATGGCCAACAGGGGCTGAGCGGCAGATGGGCTCTGGAGCATCGAGGAGGACAAGGGTACTGTTCATCCATCCCACGATGTCGTCCTTCATCCAGGCGGACCTCGACATCCTGATGAAGCACTTCGATGTGCGGGTGCTCGACGCGGGCTCGAAGCAAGGCCTCGCCGGGGCCCTGAGCGCCGCATGGCGGCTCTTCAGAGGGGTCATGTGGGCCGATGTCACGTTCTCGTGGTTCGCGGAGAAGCACGCCAGATACGCGGTCATGTTCAGCAGGGTCTTCGGCAGGCACTCGATCGTCGTGGTCGGGGGCTACGAGGTCACGAAGCTGCCCGAGCTGGGCTTCGGGTCGCTCCTGGATCCCAGGAAGGCCAGGATGGTAAGGTACATCCTGACAAAGGCGACTATGGTTCTGCCCGTGGACGACGATCTCAGGGCCAGGGCCGTCCAGAACCTCGGCATCGATGCCGCCAACTTCAGGACGGTCCCCACAGGCTACGACTCGCAGCATTTCGCATCGGCCGGTTCGAACGAGCGGACGGTCGTATCGGTCGGGTACTTCTCCGACTGGACCAGGGTCCGCGTCAAGGGCTTCGACACGCTCATCGAAGCCGCCAAGAAGCTCCCGGACGTCAAGTTCGTGATAATCGGAGGCAACGGAGACGCAATGGCCAAGCTGAAGGAGATGGCCCCTGCGAACGTGGAGGTCCTCCCGCCCATGTGGCACGACGAGGTCATACCGATATACCAGAAGGCCAAGGTGTACGCGCAGCTGTCCAGGACCGAAGGCCTTCCCAACGCGCTCTGCGAGGCGATGCTGTGCGAGTGCGTGCCCGTCGGGACTCGGATCCCGGGGATCGAGCACGCCATCGGCGATGCGGGCTTCTATGTCGCCGT
>JALOTQ010000031.1 GCA_025457815.1 Thermoplasmata archaeon | reverse complement strand
ATCGACGCGAAGATCGAGATCACGGACCCGTCCCAACTGCACGCGTTCCTCGACGAAGAGGAGAGCATGCTCAGAAAGATGGTCGAGATCGTGAAGAAGTCCGGGGCAACGGTCCTGTTCTGTCAGAAGGGTATAGACGACCTCGCGCAGCACTACCTGTCAAAGGAGAAGATCTACGCTGTCCGAAGGGTCAAGAAGAGCGACATGGAGAAGCTCGCCAAGGCCACGGGCGCGAACCTCGTCACTAAGCTGGACGACCTCAAGGGGAGCGACCTGGGCGTCGCGAAACTCGTCGAGGAGAAGAAGATCGCAGATGACCGCATGACGTTCGTTACGGGCTGCAAGAACCCGAAGGCCGTGTCCATCCTGATAAGGGGCGGGACTGAGCATGTCGTGGACGAGATCGACAGGTCTCTGAACGACGCGCTTAGCGTTGTTGCAGTCGCGATAGAGGACGGAAAGATCGTCACAGGCGGCGGCTCGACCGCGATGGAACTGGCACTCAATCTGAGGAACTACGCCGCTTCCGTCGGCGGGAGAGAGCAAATCGCCATCGATGCGTTTGCGAGCGCCCTTGAAGTCGTGCCCACGGCACTATCCGAGAATGCGGGACTGGATTCAATCGACGTCCTGATAGAACTCAGGCAGGCCCACAAATCAGGCAAGAAGTACGCAGGGATCAATGTCTTCACCGGAAAGGTGACGGACATGAGGAAGGAGAAGGTGCTGGAGCCGATAAGAGTCGGCAGACAGGCCATAAGCTCTGCTACTGACGCAGCGGTCATGATCCTGAGGATCGACGACGTGATCGCTTCCAGGGGAGGCGGCGCGGGCGGCAAGGGACCGAAGGGCCCTGACATGGGCGAGGACAGCGGGTTTGACTGAGCAGGCCCTGTCCCAAAACCCCTTCAATTTCTTCAAACAACACAAGCGAACAGAGATATCAAGCGATATCGAACACACCTGGAGGCTGTGGATATAGCCGACGATGAGCCGAGGCGGGAAGAGGCGCCCGAAGAGGGCGAGACAAACGAGACACCTGCTCATCTGGACCCTTTGGCCGCGAAGGACCTCCAGATCTCAGACCTGACGAACGACCTCAAGCGCCTTCAGGCGGAGTTCGACAACCACAAGAAGCGGACCGAGAAGGAATGGGGCGAGAGATCCCGCGTGGCGACCCAGAGGCTCGTCGCGGACCTGCTCCCAGTGCTCGACTCGTTCGACAAGGCCATGGAGACCGCCTCGAAGGGCTCGAAAAAGGAGCTGCAGGCGGGGCTCGAAGGCATCCACAAACAGCTACTGCAGGCGCTCCAGAGGGAAGGCCTGAAGGAGATCCCGGCGAGGGGGAAGTTCGACCCGTTCCTTCACGAGGCGCTCATGAGAGAGGAGCGCGAGGACCTCGATGACGGGCAGATAATGGAAGTGTTCCAGAAGGGGTACATGCTCGGGCAGAAGGTCCTGAGGCCCACGAGGGTGAAGGTGTCCAAGCGCAAGGAAGCGGAACCCACACCAGAAGTTCAAGATCAACATGCCGACCAGGAGTCGGCCGATGAGGAGAATCAAAATCAACAGAGGTGACCAGAAATGGCAGAGTCGAAAGGAAAGATCATAGGCATAGACTTGGGAACGAGCAACTCAGCAGCTGCGGTGGTGGAGGCAGGAAGGCCGACCATCATACCCAGCGCGGAGGGCACCAGCCTCGGAGGAAAGGCCTTCCCGTCATACGTGGCCTTCACCAAGGACGGGCAGATGCTCGTCGGGGAACCGGCCAGGAGACAGGCCGTGTCCAACCCGGAGGGAACCGTCATGGCCATCAAGAGGAAGATGGGGACGGACTACAAGGTGCGCGTGTACGGAAAGGAATACTCGCCCCAGCAGGTATCCGCGTTCATACTCCAGAAAATCAAGCGAGACGCGGAGGCGTATCTGGGAACGAAGGTGGAGAAGGCAGTCATCACCGTGCCGGCCTACTTCAACGACAACCAGCGGCAGGCGACCAAGGACGCTGGCAAGATAGCCGGACTCGATGTCGTAAGGATCATCAACGAGCCGACCGCGGCAGCCCTTGCATACGGCCTGGACAAGTCCGAGAAGGAGCAGAAGATCCTGGTCTTCGACCTCGGCGGCGGAACACTCGATGTCACCATCATGGAGTTCGGACAGGGCGTGTTCGAGGTGATATCGACCAGCGGCGATACGCAGCTGGGCGGAACGGACATGGACAACGCCCTCGTGGACTACATCACGAAGGAGTTCAAGTCCGACACTGGGATAGACATCTCGAAGGACAAGATGGCTGTCCAGCGGGTCCGCGAGGCAGGAGAGAAGGCCAAGATCGAGCTGTCCTCGACCCTCGAGACGGAGATCAACCTACCTTACCTGAGCGCGGACGCATCCGGCCCCAAACACCTCACGATGAAGCTGAACAGGGCCAAGCTCGAGGACCTTGTGAGGCCGACCATCGAGAGATGCAGGAAGCCGATGACACAGGCTCTCGACGACGCGAAGCTGCCCGCGAGCCAGATAGACAAGGTCATACTTGTCGGCGGGCCGACAAGAATGCCCATCGTGCAGCGGTTCGTTGAGGAATTCGTAGGCCAGAAGATCGTGCGGGGAGTCGACCCCATGGAGTGCGTCGCGATGGGCGCGGCGATCCAGGGAGGAGTGCTCGAAGGCACCGTCAAGGACATATTGCTCCTGGATGTCACGCCGCTTTCGCTGGGCGTGGAGACCCTCGGAAGCGTGTTCCACAAGCTGATTGAGAGGAACACGACCATACCAACCCGCAAGAGTGAGGTCTTCAGCACCGCAGCCGACGGTCAGACGAGTGTCGAGATCCACGTCCTACAGGGCGAGAGGCCCATGGCGCCGGACAATGTCACCCTCGGGAGGTTCCACCTGATCGGCATACCGCCCGCGCCGAGGGGAATGCCACAGATCGAGGTCACCTTCGACATCGACGCGAACGGGATAATCGATGTGAAAGCAAAGGACCTCGGGACGGGCAAGGAGCAGAAGATAACGATCACGGCGACGACTAAGCTCGGCAAGGACGACATCGACAGGATGGTCAAGGACGCTGAGAAGTTCGCAGACGAGGACCGCGCCAGGAAGGAGAAGGCGGAGCTCAAGAACAGGGCGGAGCAGAAGGCCTACGAAGTAGGCCGGATACTCGAGGAGATGGGAGACAAGGTTCCCCAGGATCTCAAGGACAAGCTCACGAAGCTCGCGGAGGAGCTGAAGGCGGTCGCGCAGAGTGATGACGCGGCCAAGATCAAGGAGAAGCTGGACGAGCTCGAGAAGGCCCTGCTGGAGATCGGCAAGAGGGTCTATCAGTCAGCCCCCGGCCAGCAGGCGCAGCAGTCCCCTGGGCCGCCGCCCGCAGAGGAGCCAGCTGAGCCAGCTGGCGGAGACAAGGGCTACGTCGATGCTGACTACAAGATAGTCGACGACGAGGACGAAAAGAAGTAATCTCTCCGCGAAACCTATTACACCCAAACCCATTCACTTCATCCATTTCTGTCTACCATGAAGGTCTGAAAGATGGCTGACAAACGGGATTACTACGAGGTTCTGGGCGTGCGCAAGAACGCCTCCAAGGACGAGGTGAAGCAGGCCTATCGCAAGCTCGCCATGAAGCACCATCCCGACATGAACAAGGACAATCAGAAGGCGTCCGAAGAGAAGTTCAAGGAGATATCGGAGGCCTATGAGGTCCTCGCAGATGATGACAAGCGCGCGCGCTATGACCAGTACGGGCACGCGGGCGTCGAAGGGACCTTCAGACCCGGCGGATTCGACTGGTCGGACTTCACCCATTACGGCGACATCAGCGACATCTTCGGCAACATGGGGTTCGGCGGAAGCATCTTCGACCAGTTCTTCGGCGGAAGGACCGCAAGGCACGGCCCGCAAGAGGGGCGGTCACTGAGGTACGATATCGAGGTCTCGCTCGAGGACATCGCGAAGGGGGCCGAGAAGGAGATCAGGATACCTCACTCGGTCCAGTGCACCACCTGCGGTGGAGAGGGCGCCAAGAAGGGCGACTACAAGACCTGCCCCAGCTGCAGGGGCTCAGGCCAAGTCCAGAGGGCCCAGAGACGAGGCAACACCAACTTCGTCTCGATAACGACCTGCCCGACATGTCGCGGCTCCGGAAGACAGATACTCAGGTCGTGCTCCAACTGCGGAGGTTCAGGCGTCACCCAGGCCACGAGCAACATCAAGGTGTCAATACCGAAGGGAGCCGAGGAGGGCATGAGGCTCAGGATACGAGGAGCTGGTGAGGCGAGCCCCAACGGCGGCCCCCCTGGAGATCTCTTCATCATTGTCCACATGCAGGACCATCCTGTGTTCGCCAGGGACGGGAGCGACCTATTCGTCGAGGCGCCGCTCTCGTACACGCAAGCGGCAATAGGCGACGAGATACAGGTGCCGACGCTCGACGGGAACGCCCTTGTGACGATACCGCCGGGGACACAGACAGGCACGGTATTCAGATTGAAGGGCAAGGGCCTCCCGGACATGAGAGGAAGGGGCCATGGCGACCAGTATGTGAAAGTCAGCGTGGTGACCCCGACCCACCTGACCGCCCATCAGAAGGATCTCCTGAGACAGTTCGGACAGTCCGCAGGAGAGTATGAGAAATCCTCACCAAGGAAGAGCATCTTCAGAGGGTTCAGAAGAGAGGAATAGCCAAAAGGTTTTTATCGTACTGGCGCCAGATACGAATACAGATGCGGCTTATCGGGCTGATGACGCAGAATCCGCGGACGTATTTTGAGATGCTAGAGGCTCTCAGGGAACAGAACATCGAGTTCGTCGCACTGGAGCCGGGAGAATCCTTGCCTGCGAACGTCGGAGCGGTCATTACCACGCCGGAGGAACGCGCCCGGATCTACTTCGACAGAGTGGTGACCGACGAACAGCCCGATCTGGCGATCGCCAAGGCCAGGATGATGATGGCCGGTGCCGGCGAAGTCAGGAACCTCATGATCGGCGTCGACCCTGGAGTCAAGCCGGGTGTCGCTATCCTTGCCGATGGCGTAGTTCTGACGCGGTATCTTGCCGATTCGCCAGAAGCCGTGAGCAGGATCATAGGCGGCGTCGAGGCAGAGTACCCTGAGGCCGAGGTCGTGGTGAGAATCGGCAACGGGGATCGCATCAACCGGAACAGGATATTCAACGCGCTCTGGGAACATGGGCTTAAGCTCGAGATAGTGGACGAGAGGAACACGACCCCACGCTCGCAGACTCCGGACGAGGACGCTGCGGTAGAGATTGCGATGACGCCCGGTTACAGTCCCAGGAAGAAGCAGGAGACCGATCCCTGCCCTGGAGAGGTCAGAAACATACAGAGGATAAGCAGGCTCGAGAGCAGAGGCTCGGTGACCGTCTCCAAGGACCTGGCCAAACAGGTGGCGAAGGGAGAGCTGACCCTTTCTGATGCCATCGACAAGCAGAAGAACGGCAGAAGCTCGAAATCCTAGAAGAGATGTTCTCTGGTCGTTCTAGCTGAGCCGCCCACTCCGCACGTGATCGTGTCGATGCCGAGGGATTTGATGCGGCCTTCGACCTCTTTGACGAGCCTCGGCTTCGTGTTAACGTAGACGGTGGCCCCAGTGTCTATCGAGAAGTAAGCTGGGACACCCTCGGACCTCATCTTGCGCACCTCAAGTATGACCTTGACGGTTTCGGGCCTCCAGAGCATCATCTCATCCACGCTCGTCATTGTTATGCCGTGGAGTATCAGGGAATCGCGCTCCGCAAGCGACCCAATCTTCTCGATGTTCCGCCTCCGAATGGCGTTCTCCATCTCTGCGAGCGCTCCGTGAACGAAAGCGAGACGCGAGTGGAAGAACGGCGATGTAAGGACCGCCTTATGAGCGTTCTCGGTCTGCTTGTACGCCGGGATCAGGGCCACGACTATGCCCATCTGGAAATCCTCTGAGGTAATCTGGTACGCATATGATTCCGAATCCTCGAAGCCCGCCTTCCATCGCGAGAACGCGCCGGTCACCGACCGGGTCGCCGATCCAGCGCCTCTCCTCGCCACAACGGAAAGTTCCTCCTGAGAGAGTCTCAATCCGGCAGCGGCGGATGCAGCGACCGCGAGCGCGGCGAAGCCAGATGCCGAGGCCCCCAACCCGACGTTGGAGGGGAAGTTGTTCTCAGAGACCATCCTGAACTTGGCCTTGAGCCGGGCGCGCTTCCTCACCTCGTCGACCACCGACGCTACCCTCTCCAGCTCGCGCCCCGAGAGCAACTTGCCGTCCACGGACGCGCGGTCCTTCTTGAAGTCACCGAATTCGATCGTGGTGTGGGACTCGGTCGGTGCCGTTGCCACCGAGATCGAATCGTGAAATGGGATTCTGAGCGCCTCATCCTTCAGCCCGTGGTACTTGATCAAACCCTGAATCGGATGAGCCTTCGCGGAGCCTTTCATGCACGCACCTCACACGTCGAACAATATGGTCAGCTTCTCGTTGGCATCGTCGAACGCCAGGCCGTGATAGGTCACGCCCTTCACGACCGAACGCTTCGAATGCTTCTTCTCATCGAACCTCTCTCCGGAAACCTTCGCCTTGAGCTGCCGGCCGTCAGTGCTCACCTCGAATGCTCCAAGCACAACGTCCTCAGTGTCGTGTATGTACAGAAGCTCCTGCAGGAAGTCGACAATGAGCTGTTCCCGGCTGTCGGCCGCCAGCTCGATCCTGATCTCGCCTCTGGGCTCGACCTTGGTGATGTCTGTGATCTGATCGAACATCGCATACGCAGCGTTGGCGAAACGCTCTCCGAGGTCCTTTCCGTAAGCCTCGACCATCGCGTCGGCCGTGTGCTCAAGCAGCTTGTAGCGCATCGGCACAACAAGCCTCTTGACGATATATCAACTCTGTGCCTTTCGAAGACTCCTGTAGTAGTCGCACATGGAGGATATGGTGCACTTCGCGCACATGGGATTCCTCGCGCGACATACAGCTCGTCCGTGCTCGATTATGTTGATGTGGAAATTGAAGAACTCCCTTGGAGGCACCAGGAGTGCGAGCTCCTCCTGAGCTTGCTCCCTCGTAGTTCTTGGACCTATCAGGCCGAGCCGCTTCGACACTCTGTGAATGTGTGTGTCGACAGGGAACGCGGGCATGTCCAGGGAGAATAGAAGAACGATGGACCGAGTCTTGGGACCGACGCCTTTCATCCTGGCAAGCCAAGCCTCGGCCTCAGGCGGCCGCATCGCCCTCAGGAACTCCAAGTCCAGCTCGCCCCGCTCCACCTTGATGAAGCTGAGAGCGTCCAATATCCTCTGTGCCTTGATGCCTGCGAGGCCGCCTGATCGTATTACAGCCGCGACCCTGTCTGCGGGCTCGCCCAGCAACGCGTCCCATGTCGGATAGGCCTTCTTGAGCGCCGCGAACGCGCGACCTGAGTTCTTGTCAGTGGTGTTCTGGGACAGTATCGTCTCGATCAGCGTGTCCAGAGGGTCCTCCGCCGATTCGATCTCCTGTCTCCCGTAGAGCGAGGTGAGCTTCTTGTTGAGAGCTTCCGCCTTCCTTCGCAGAACCTGGTTCTCGCTCTTCGACATTTGGCTCGGGTCGAGTAGAGCAAGGCCTCCACAAATACTATGTGCCTGACGCAATTTCGGACCGGGCCAGTACTGAACAATCGCGTTCATCTGTCGCCCGTGAAAGCTTTTATACTGCCCGGGCCTCTGTTTTTTCCGTGAACATCTGCGTCATCGGCTGCGGGGCGATTGGAACCACCATCGCGCGAGCGGTGGAGCCGATGCAGGACATCGCGACGATCTACCTGACAGACCGGTCAAAGGAATGCGCTACGAGGCTGCAGGAGAAGATCCCGAAGGTCAAGTACGTCCCCGACATCCTGCCCATTCTGAACGACGTCAAGCTCGTTGTCGAAGCGGCAAGCCAGGACGCTGCAAGGTACTACGCCCCGCTTGCACTGTCGGCGGGAGTTGACATCCTCATCATGAGCATCGGCGTCTTCCAGGACGAGGAGTTCCAGAGAGACGCCTTCAAGCTGGCCAAGAGGAAGAGCGCCAAGATATTCCTGCCCAGTGGCGCGATAGGTGGCATCGACGCATTGTCGGCGGCGAGCCTGGAGGAGATATCGGAAGTCACGCTGACAACCACCAAACCACCTTCCGCATTCGGTCCCAACGCATACCTCGAATCGAAGGGCATCAAGGCCTCTGAAGTCAGAGAACGGACAGAGCTGTTCGCAGGCTCTGCCAGAGAGGCAGTTAGGCACTTCCCTCAGAACATCAACGTGGCTGCGACGATCTCGCTAGCAGGGATCGGCTTCGAGAAGACGATGATAAGGATAGTGTGCGACCCGCAGGTGCAGACGAATGAACACCACCTGAAGGCGAAGGGCAAGTTCGGTGAGCTCGACGTCGTGACGCGCAACGTGCCATCTCCCAGGAACCCGAAGACGAGCTACTTGGCCGCGCTCTCTGCAATATCCGCGATCAGGAAGATCACGGGGCATGTCTGGGTCGGCGTCTAGCCAGCACCAATTCTTTATACGGCCGAAGGCATTCGAATGGCTGAGTTGATTCTTTGGCCACAAAGGAGAAGAAGATCCTCGCAGCCGCCAAGAAGAAGGTTGACGCGGTCGTACTGGTTAACGGGACCGAACCCAACCTCGATCTGAGTTTCTTCTATGCGACGGGCATTGTGAACGGCCTCTTCGAAGACTGTGTCGCAATCGTGAAGCCCAAAGGAGTCGAGGTCCTGTCTTCCTCGCTCGAGGAGCTCAGCGCGAGGCAAGCAGGAGTCAAGACGTCAGTCTTCAGGAGCGGAAAGGAGCGAGAGGAGCTGACGACGAAGCGGCTGAAGGGACTCGCCAGAATTGGAGTCAACTCGAGCGAGCTGACTCACCAGAACTACAAATTCATAAAGAAGTGCGCGAAAGGTGCTACACTGATCGATGTCTCGAAGGCCGTCCAGGAGGCCAGGATGATCAAAGATGCGGAGGAGATAGAGAGGATCAAGAAGGCCTGTGACATCGTGTCCAAGACGAGTGACGAGATACCGAACCTTGTCAAGAAGGGGCAGATGGAGACCGAGGCGGCGGCGGAGCTCAATTACAGGATGATGATGCTCGGAGCTTCCGGACCGGCATTCGGGACTAACGCATCCTTCGGGCCGACCACGGCAGAACCGCACTATGTCCCCGCTTCGAGGCGGCTCAAGGCAGGTCAGCTGGCGTTGTTCGACTTCGGCGCGACCTATAGGCGATATGTGTCGGACCTTACGAGGACATTCGCGTGCTCGAGGCCCAGTGCGAAGCAACGGGAGATGTATGACATCGTCCTCAGCGCGCAGCTTGCGGCAATCGACGAGATCCATGATGGTGCCCAGGGGAGCGACGTCGACCGGGCTGCAAGGTCCATCATCGACGGCTCGAGATTCAAGGGGAGATTCATCCACGGAACAGGGCACGGATTGGGAGTCTCAGTGCACGATCCTGGCTACATATCATCGATGCGCAACATGACCCTGCGAGAGGGAATGGTCTTGACCGTGGAACCCGGAGTATACCTGAAGGGCTTCGGAGGCGTCCGAATAGAGGACGACGTGCTCGTTACGAAGAAGGGCTGCCGAATACTCACCAGCGCCTCGAAGGAGTTCCTCAGCATCTAGAAGATGGATAGCAGCTTGACATCGAATAGTCGGGATGCCACCTCGTCGACCAGGTAGATGAGCACGACACCTATCAGGGATATCACGATCGAGGCTAGCCAATCATCTGACACGGTCAGCTCGTCAACGAGCAGGAATCTGACCACGATTATGAGGATGACGAAGGCGAACAGGAGCCCCAGCGCGCCGAGTTCGAACTCGTTCGCCGCGTCTTGGAAGACCGGGATGACGACTACGGCGACCACCGATACAATGATGATCCTCAGGATGAAAGACGCGTTCGCGTCCCAGTCCTGGCTCACAATGGCGCTGCTGACATAGAATATCACAGCCGCAAGCACAAGCGCAATCACCAACAACGCGAGTTCGGTGAGGTTCATCGTTTCCCTCCCCTGAAAGGGCCAGGGCTGATGATATCTCTTTCGTTAAGAGAAGCGCTTCCAGAACACTGCCAGAGTACTTCAACTGGCTGTCCCTGCACTGGAAAACGCTTATCTACGGCGACCTAGCTTCAGGCATACGTGGCCATATTCTTCAACGAGGAATTCCTGGGTCACGTGCAGGACCCGTTCCATCCCGAGTCTCCTGAGAGGCTGAAGGGGATTGTAAACAAGCTCAAGGAACATGGTCTATGGGAGGAGGTCCTTCCCTCGAGGACGGGGAAGCACGAGACGCTGCTTCTGATCCACGACGAAAACTACATCGACTTCATCAGGACCTGCGGGGAATGCGCACTCACCTTGGACACCGCCGTCCATCACGAGACCTACGGAATCGCCGCGCTGTCGGCCGAGTGCGCCGTCGATGCCGCGATGTTCTCCAAGCGCGAGGGGAGGCCGGCATTCGCCCTGACAAGGCCACCAGGTCACCACGCGGGGAAGGACTTCGGGATGGGCTTCTGTTACTTCAACAACATAGCGATTGCGGCGAGGCGTCTCCTCAAGGACGGGGACAAGCGAATCGTGATCGTGGATGAGGATGTGCACCACGGCAACGGAACACAGGAGATATTCGCCAAGGAATCTGAGGTGCTGTACATCTCGACCCATCAGTCGGGCATTTTCCCAGGGACTGGGCACTTGGAGTATGTAGGGGAAGGCGACGGGGAGGGGTTCACAGTCAACCTGCCATTCCCATCTGGGTGCGGGGACTCAACTTTCGATGTCGCGTTCGCGGACGTCATCAAGCCAGTGATCACCCAATTCAAGCCCGACGCAATCCTGGTCAGCTGGGGCATGGACACTCACTACCGAGACCCCCTAGCCAGTCTTGCCCTCTCCTCAGAAGGGCATGTGCGGCAGGTCCAGGAACTCATCAAGCTCTCGAAGATCTGCAATGGCAGGATCACATTCATGCTGGAAGGCGGGTACCACGTGCCTGCGCTATCGGAGGTCGTTGCTGCCTCCATCGGGAGCACGCGAGGCGTGGACGTGCCTCTTGAGTTCACTGACATGATAGACAACAGTTGCCTCGGAAGAGGTACCATCACGAAGTGCAAGCACGTGCTCTCTGACTTCTGGAGTCTATAGAGGGCCCGACCGCTTCTTCTTCCTCAGATCGAGTATGCGCTCGTGCTCTCTCTTGACGTTCTTCTCGAGCTGCTGGAGAAGTCTGTCTATCGTCCTGTAGAGGTCCCAGTCCGTCTCGTTGGCATAGTACATGCTCCTGTCCGTCGTGAGCCTTGCATGGATGCTATGCTTGCTGCGCATTCCCTCCGGGTGATACGTCGAGACGTGCACGGTGAACACCCTCGGGAACTGTATCTTGCCGATCCTCCTCATGGACTTCTCGATCTGGTCATACAGTATGGTGTAGACATCAGGGTCTTCCTGGTCCAGGCCCGTGATCTGTACATACACTCCTTCCTTCTGCTTGAGGCTTATGACCTGCTCCATGAGATCCGCCTGAGAGACCACTCCGACGAGCCTCCCGTTCTCCTGAACGAAGACCGTCGCCAGGCCCTTCTGGATCATGAGAGACGCGGCTTCACCAACGGTGTCTTCGGGCGATACCGATATCGCCGGCCTGCTCATGACACTCCCGACCGAGATCTCAGGAGCCGACCGCTCGCCACGTATCTCGTTCGAGGGCTTCGTCGCCTTGGGACTCCACATGACTTCGAGTATCTCGTGCATGCTGACAGCCCCTACGAGCCTCCCGTTCACGTCCACCACTGGCAGGGATTTCTCCATGAGACCGCGCATCAGCATCTCGGCTCGCTGCACGCTCTCCTTCTCGTAGACGGCCTGAGGGTTCTTGCTCATGAACTCCCCCACCTTCTTTCCTTTGAGCTGGGCGACCTGGGGAAGTATCCTCATAACATCGGTTCGCGAGATGAAGCCCACCATCTTGTTGTTCCTGACGACCGGGGCGCCTCTGACGCCAGCGGCCATCAGTTCTTCCACCGCCTGCGTGATCGGCATTTCCTCTTCGAGCCTAGGTGCGGGGCGCATGACCTGCTCTACCTTGGATGAGAGGGGGACACTGCGCCTGAGGAGGAGGGATGAGTAACTCACAAGCCCTACGGGCTTGTCGCCGTCCAGAATTGGTATTTCCCTCAAATGGTCCTTCTTCATTCGGGATATTACTTCCGAGAGCGTCTCACCCTTCTTGGCGGTCACCGCGGAGGCGCTCATAACGTCCTTGACCATGAGCTGGTCGATCTCGATTGCTTTCAAATCACACACATCCGCTCAGAATTCAAAGGCGCGAAAAACGCTGCTGAATTCCATCTCATCCTGTGCTAAGCGAGTTCCCCATCTAAATACTTTCCATCCTGCCCTCTAGGTTCGGTACTGATTTATATCGATGGGTTATTCTAGTACAAGCAGAGGGTGCAAAACCGACTGCCAGGCGCGTCCAGAGGCGCCGGGGGCTGGTACATTGGGAGATAATTCGGACGGAGCTAGTTGTTCGCGCCCGAGCGCTTCCGATAGGGGAGACGGGCTTCGGACGGGGCTGTCGGGATCACGCTGGAGGACCATCAGCGGGATGGGATTCTACACTCTGGACGATTTCGACGTCCGTGGCAGGAGGGTCCTGCTGAGGATAGACGTCAACTCTCCCGTGGACGAGAGGACCCTTCGCCTGGTCGACGGGTCGAAGATCAGGTCTTCGGTGCCCACCCTTCGGGAACTCCTCGACAGAGGGGCCAAGGTGGCAATACTCGCGCACCAGGGGAGGCCTGGAGATTACGACTTTATTCCACTGAACGAGCACGCTGCATTTCTGAGCCAGTACCTGGGCCGGAGGGTGAAGTACATCGACGACTTGTTCGGCTCACACGCTCTGAAGGCCATTGGGAACCTGGGCGAGGGAGAGGCGATCCTCCTGAAGAACGTCAGGGATTTCCCGGAAGAGCAGGCCAAGAAGTCTCCGGAGGAACACGCTGAATCGATGCTGGTGAAGCAGCTCTCCCCGGCGTTCGATCTGTTCGTCAACGACGCCTTCGGGTCGTCTCACAGGTCTCATTCGTCCCTGGTCGGGTTC
>JALOTQ010000131.1 GCA_025457815.1 Thermoplasmata archaeon | reverse complement strand
GGCCTTCCTGAGGGGCTTCGCCGCCTCCTCTATCATGATCTGCGTGTTCCCGTTCTTCCTGGCGCTGCCGTTTATGGCTAGGACCTTCATCGTCGCCACCCTCTGCCTCACCTGCACGGTCATCCGCACGGAAAACCCTTCTGTGCGGAAGAATGAAAACCTGCCTCGGCCCAGCATCCCCAGGGCCGAGAGCAGCCCCTATGTCCCCTTTTCTGTGCCCATCACCAGCACTTCGAGAACCCGCAGGTCCTGCAGACCACGCAGCCCTCGACGTACTCCACCATGCTGCCGCACTCCGGGCATTCGGGGCACACATCCCCCTTGTCGACGATGTTCTGCTTCTGGGGGACGGCCTCCGCGCCCTCCGCCGCGGCCGCCTGCCCAGGCCCTGCTCTGGTAACTGACCGGTCCTTGACGAACCGTTCTAGAGCCTTCGCGACAGCGTCGCTGCACGAGAGCACCATGCCGCCCGGCTGCCACAGGGGCGACGGGCACCTGATGCCCTTCAGCTGCTTCACGATGGTCTCGGGCTCTATGCCCGACCTGAGCGCGAGCGAGATCAGCCTGCCCACGGCCTCCGCCTGGGACGCCGTGCAGCCTCCGGACTTGCCCATCTGCGTGAAGACCTCGCACAGGCCTCTCTCGTCCTCGTTGATAGTGACATACAGGTGCCCGCAGCCCGTCTCGATCCTCTGGGTCGCGCCCTTGGTCGAGTACGGCCTCGGCCTGGGCATCCTGGCGCCATCCTCTGGCTCAGCCTCGGCCGTCTCCTTCTTCGGGCCCTCGCCCACGCTCAGGACCTGGTCCTCCCTGCTGCCGTACCTGTAGACCGTGACGCCCTTGCACCCCAGCTTGTAGGCCATGAGGTAGACGTTCTCGACCTCCTTGGGCGTGGCCTCCTTGGGGAAGTTGACCGTCTTCGACACGGCGTTGTCCGTGTGGTCCTGGAACGCGGCCTGCATGCGTATGTGCCACTCGGGCGTGATGTCCAGGGCGGTCACGAAGACCCTCCTGACATCCTCCGGGATCATCTTCATCTCCTTCAGGGAGCCCTTCGCGGCGATCTCCTTCATGAGCTCGTCCGTGTGGAACCCCCTGTCCCGGGAGACCTCGTCGAAGATCGGGTTGACCTCGGGCAGGATGTCCCTGTCCATGACGTTGCGGACGTACGCGACGGCGAATATCGGCTCGACGCCGCTCGACACGCCCGATATGATGCTTATGGTGCCCGTGGGGGCGATGGTCGTGACGGTGGCGTTCCTGAGCTTCTCGTGCCGCCTCGCGAGCGTGCTCTCGCCGAAGTTCGGGAAGCTACCCCGCTCCTCGGCCAGGGCGATGGACTGCCTGTGCCCCTCGTCGTCTATGAACTTCATTATGTCCCGGCCGAGCTTCAGGGCCTCCTCGGTGTCGTACGGTATGCCCATCCTGAGGAGCATGTCCGCGAAGCCCATCACCCCGAGCCCGATCTTGCGGTTGGACTTGGTCATGTCCTCGATCTGCTTGAGCGGGTACTTGTTCATGTCGATGACGTTGTCCAGGAACCTCGCGGCGATGCGGACGGTCTCCCCTAGCTTCGCGTAGTCCACGACGGGCCTGCCGTCCTTGTACGTGAGCATCTTCGCGAGGTTGATCGAGCCGAGGTTGCAGGACTCGTAGGGCAGCAGGGGCTGCTCGCCGCACGGGTTGGTGCTCTCGATCTCCCCCACCTTCGGCGTCGGGTTGTCCCTGTTGATCCTGTCGAGGAATATGATCCCAGGCTCGCCGTTCCTCCAGGCCATGTTGACTATGAGGTCGAAGACCTTCCTGGCCTTCATCTTCTTGAAGGGTTGCTTCGACCTCGGGTTGACGAGGTCGTACTCTCCGTCCTCGTCGAGCGCCCTCATGAACTTGTCCGTGAGCGCCACCGAGATGTTGAAGTTGGTCAGCTTCGAGCTGTCCTTCTTGCACGTGATGAACTCGAGGATGTCGGGGTGGTCCACGCGCAGTATGCCCATGTTGGCGCCGCGCCTGGTCCCGCCCTGCTTGATGGTCTCCGTGGCCGCGTTGAAGACCTCCATGAACGATATCGGGCCGCTCGAGACCCCTGCGGTGCTCTTGACGGAGTCGTTGGCCGGCCTGAGCCTCGAGAAGCTGAACCCCGTGCCTCCGCCGCTGTTGTGGGCCACGAACCCGTTCGCCAGGTAGGCGTGCGATTCGGGCACTGTGAGGTCGAGGACCTCGCGCCTGCCCTCCGGCAGGACCTGCTTCACGGTGACGAAGTAGTGGCCCTCCTCGTCCGGCTCCTCGTGCGATTCGCCCATCGCCTCCAGCTCGCGCACCATCGCGTCTGGGTCGACGGCCTCGAGCCTGGCGGAGAGCACCTTCGAGTCGAACCCTATCTTCTCTCTGAACGTCAACAGGCCGGATCTCGTGCAGACCGTGAGGCACGAGTGGTTGAGGATGGTCGGGACCCCGAGGTAGAACAGCATCGTCTGCAGGTCATGCGCGAGCTTCTCCGAGCCGCATTCGAGGGAGACCACTCCCGCGATCGAGATCCAGCCGTGGTCGCTGAACGCCCTCCTGAGGAAGTCGCACACAGCGTCCTCATCGGCCTTGACCAGCTGCGGGTCCGCCCCCGTCTCGGTGAAGTCCGAAGCAATCTTGTCCACGTGCTCGACGATGCCTCCGAGCCAGCCCCCGAGCTTCATGACCAGGCGGTCTCCTGGCACGAGCTGCCCGATCCTCTTCCAGGACATCATCCCGTCCTTTTCGACGGTCATGAGCCTGTGCAGGGCCGTCCCGACAATCCTGTTGCCTTCCGCTGTATCGACCGAGAAGGTCTCCTGCACGCCGTTGTCGTGCCGTTCGCTCACGAGAGACATCCCTTCGTGCGTCTCGATCCAGGTGTCGCCCTTGATCTCGCCCAGCATCCTGCAGCCCTGGTCTGTCATCACCAGGGTTTCGGGCACGAGGCATTTGTGTATGAGAGCTGTGTACTTGATCGCGTCGAATATCTCCTCCATGGAGTCCCCGACGGGCAGGACGAAGCATGCCGAGAGCTGGCCCAGTTCCCTCCCCGCGTTCATCAACGTGGGGCTGTTGGGCATGAACTCGAGCCGGGCCATGATCTCATAGAATCTCTCGGCGACCTGGTCGATCTCCTTCTCGTTCTTTCCGTAATTCTTCTCGGCGGATGCGATCGCCCTCGCAACTCTCTCGAAGAGCTGTCTCGGGGTCTCAACCGGCTTGCCGGAGTCGTCCTTCTTCAGGTACCTCCGCTCCAGCACAACCTTCGCATTCGCGGTGATCTGAGGTTCAAGAGCCCATCCATGGGCTGCCGTCGACTGACCGTTCCCGGAAGCGACAGCTCCCCCTCTTGACTGACCCGTTGTGGCCGACATTACTCCCCCTCGCTGACTGCCCTAGGCACCCCAAGCTGCATTACTGGCTCTGATCGCCGTGCGTTGGAGATAGCCTCGCCAGCGTTTCCTTCGTAAGAAGCCCATCTCCGCCCCTCCACCTCCGCTTGGTCTCCGAGAGGTGAAAAGCCTTGCTACTGCGTGTATTCGGTGATGAGGATGCATCGGATAAAGAGGTTTTCTCACAAGATCTGATAACAATCGCTTCCGCGTTACGAGTGGAAATCCGCATCCAAACGTCATATTTGTTATCATATTTGTTATCAGATGATGTTGCCAGCTGTTCTCATTCATCTCTATCGAATCTGCAGGAATTCCGGACGTTCCGGACTCCAAAGGAAACAGCGCCCCCTTTCTATCGGGTCGGTCTGAGTCAGGTTCGATGCGCTCAGTGCCGGGGAGAGCCTGAGTTCTTAGTAGCCGCAACGGCATATGATTTGAATATCTGAACAGTATCTACCAATTAATACCACCAGAAGGTCACGTCAATGAAGGTCAAAGTC
>JALOTQ010000130.1 GCA_025457815.1 Thermoplasmata archaeon | reverse complement strand
TACGTCGTATATGTAGAACTTCAGGTCCTTATCGACGCAGGTCTGCAGGCAGAACGGGCCGATTATCCCCGGCGGGAAGTGCTCCTGCGTGACCTTCACATACTTCTCGGCGAGCTCGAACGCGCCCTCGATCAGCGATTCCCTCATCGTGGCGGAATTGTGCCCGCACACGGTGTACTCGGGCGTCGCCTGCTGTCCAACGAGGGTCATCTGCTGTGGGGCAGGCAGTCTGACATGTCCGTCGAGCGAGGACTCGAACCGCCAGTCGACTCCCAGGAGCTCGATGCGCTCCATCTTGCTCTCGAGCGGCGAATAGAAGAAGTCCAGGTTGAAGACCGGGCCGATGATGTACTGCTCGATCCGGGCGGCGGCTAGGTCCTCCTCCGTGATCACGTTGTGGAACACGAGAGATCTGGACTTCTCGCGGTACTCCTTGGCCGAGGCGGCCGTGAAGAACCCGCGCTCGAGTTTCTTGAGTTTGTGGTGCAGCTTCACGATGACGAGCCCGTCTATGTCCTTGGGGTCGTCTATCTTCTTGGGCGCGGGGAGGCCCGCCTGCTTCAGTATCCAGTAGTAGTCCTTCTCCTCTCCCCTCTCCTCGCTCCTGAGAAGGCTCCTGGTGCCCACGAGAGGCACTGCGAAGTCGTTCTCTATATCGGTGAGGTCGACGTAGGAGGTGAACGACCTGTTCGGCACGAAGAGTACGTTCTCCTTCCTGAGGCGCTCCTGGAACTTCGGGTCCATCATCTCCTTGAACCTCTTGAGGGTCCAGCACTCGTCCACGACGCCCCTGACGGCCCTGCCCTTCGAGTCCCTCTGGCACCTGAAGTACTTCGAGTAGGTCTTGTCCCTGCCCTCCTGGCAGACCCCGACCGTGCGGAAACCCTCCTCGACAGCCCCGTCGCAGACGTCCAGCGCGGAGTGCGACGCGACCATGCCCACCTTGGCCTTTCTCAGATCGTACTTCTCGACGGCCTCGAAAATCCTCTCTCTGGAGATCAAAGCACAACCCCCCATCTAGTGCCTGCGCGCGTGATTGGATTGTGGATATATTACCTTGCGCTCGGGGGCGTGAGCGCTATCTCGTCCAGCCGTATGCCGAGCTGCGAGTAGGTCGTCTTGAACCCGAACTTCTCGTAGAGCCTCTTCGCGCGCGGATAGCTCGTGTGCAGATAGCACGAGGAGACCTTGCCCGCCAGGTCCGTGAGGCCGCAGCGCATCAGCTCCGCCCCTATCCCCTGGCCCTGCTTCGAAGGCGTGACGTAGATGTCGAATATGAGCCCCGTGTCCCCGTCGAGCCTCGTGATCACGAACCCGCCATCGACCAGGTAGACCGCGTAGCTGCTGTTGCTTCTGTAGCGTCTCAGCCTGAAAGACGCCTGCAGCGAGGACTCGTCATAGTACTCGGAGAAGAGCTTCACCGCCTCAGCCTTGTTCTGCGAAGACACTAGCACGCCGCTGTGCTGGTACGGGGTCGACCTGTCGAGCACCATGCGCCACATGACAGTGGGGTCGAACCTGCGGATGAACCTCCCCAGGTCCGATGAGAAGACCGCCCAGGACTTCTTGGTCGCCGCCAGGAAGCTGACGAGCGAGTCGGCGGCCTCGAACATGTCCTCGGACGAGGAGGCCACGAGCATGCCCTGCTTCCTGTCCTTCTCGGCCACGACCCGCGCGGTCTCGCCGTCATCTGTGTAGAACGCCCAGGCCTTCCTGCCCTCCAGCTCGATGCTTATGCCGCTCATGAATGAGGTGGTGGATATGTCCGGCGTTCCTCCGGATGAATCGACGAGCGTCTCATCGATGGGGATGTCATAGGTCGATACGATCGAGCACTGGTTCTTGAGCGACGGGTCGATTGCGGGCCGTACCGACCAGCCGCTCGCCAGAAGGGTCTTCCTCAGCAGTCCCTTCCTGTTGTCCTGGACGAGTATCCTGGAGTACGGCCTGGCGCTGAGTTCGTCGCTCAGCTGCTTCGCCGCCGCATCCGTGAGTCTGAGGTTTCTCGGGGAGAACCTGAGAAAGCCCCGCGCGACGCCTTCCCTGACGGGCATCAGCTCTAGCGAGACCGCTCCGTTCACGTCCTTGACGAGAATGACGTCGTCTCTCGCGCTCCCCTCAGTTGGAATGGACAAAGGAGCTCGCCAGCCAGTTCAGAAGAAGTAGAACCCGACGTTGTAGTCCTTAGCGCATTTCGCCATGGCCTCGAGCCTGTTCAGGGTCCCCTCGATCCTTCGGACTATCATCTTGCCCTCCGCCGGGGCCTTCTCCCTCAGGATCTTGACCTCCTTCAGGAGCTCCTCCGCGTCCTTGGACGAGAGCACCTTCTTGCTCTCGCCCAGCTCGTTGACCTTCGAGAGGATGTTGAGCCCGTACTTCTTCGCGAGCTCAGGCACCGGGGAACCTGAAGGCCCGAAGTTGCCCACGCACCCTTTCTTGTTGTCCCACGACATGCCGCACTTCGCGCAGGTCGCGTACATCTCATCGAACTCGAGGAGGTCCCACTCCGTGACCACATTCTCCTTCTTCGCCTTGGCCACGACGTCCTTCCTCTCCGCAGCCGGGACCTTCTCCGTCAGGATCCATTTCGTCCTGACCTCTCTGACGAAGGGCATCAGCATCTTCCTGTCGGCTTCGTCCTTGACCTTCTCGAGGTAGAGGTCGTCTCCCTCGACCTTGAGCCGCGATTTCTTGATGAACGCGTCGATCTTCTCCTTGCCCAGCTTCTCGGTCGCCTTCTTCAGGTCCACGATCTGGTCCACCTCGGCAAGTGCCTCCCACCTTCCGGGGTCGTCCAAGAAGACCTTGACCGTCGCGAGTTTCTTTGACTTGCACAGCGCCTTGTCCGAATCGAGTTCGGTGATAGCCATGTTCAGGCCCATCTGCTCAGCCTCTAGCCAAGCGTCAGACCTATTCAGGACATAACACTTTCGCCCTGACGAAGGTCGAAATCCCAATAGGCTAATCTACCACCTCGCCATCCCGGCTTTGAGAAGCCCAGGAGGAGAGGCCATGTCCCGAGCGACGATGAGTGTCCTGACAAGAGACGACATCGAGAAGATCCATGCGAGCTCCCTTAAGATACTGTCTGAGGTTGGAGTCAAGGTCGAAAGCCCGTCCGTCCTGGACCTGCTCGCCAAGAACGGCGCCAAGGTCGAGAAGAAGGATCTCAGGGCTTGGCTCTCCGAGGACATGATCTCCCGGGCGCTGAAGTCCGCCCCGCGAAACGTGCGGTTCTGTTCGAGGGGCGGGACGGACTACACGATCCCCGGCAACGGACAGCAGCTCATCTCCACCGATGGCCAGCCGCCGGCCGTCTGGGACGCCACCAAGGGAGAGAAGAGGGCTTCCCTGCTGAGGGACGCCATCGAATTCGCGATCGTTGCGGACGCGCTGCCGGAGGTGGGCTTCGTTTGGCCCCCGGTGATCGCGACCGACATGCCCTCGGCCAAGTCCTCGTGCTACGAGTTCCTGGCCACGATGGCCTACACGTCGAAGCACATCCAGCACGGAGCCGCCTCCGCGGAGGAGGCGAACTTCCAGTTAGATGTCGCATCTGCAATTGCCGGCTCTGCGGAGGACCTCAGGAAGAGGCCGCTGTTTTCGGACGTGTGCACGCCCATCTCTCCCCTCAGGTACGACAAGGGAGAGGCGGAAGCTCTGGTCATCCTCTCGAGAGCGGGGATTCCGATGGTACATCTCTCGATGGGCATCGCGGGAGCAGTCTCACCCGTTACGGTTGCAGGGACCCTCGCGGTCATCAACGCGGAGAACCTCTGCGGACTTACGATCTCGCAAGCGGCGAGCCCTGGTGCGCCGTCGATCTACTCATCGTTCTCCGGAGTGTCAGACCTAAAGACCGGGATATTCCTGTGCGGAACCCCTGAGGGCATTCTCATGGACTGCGGCGCGATCGAGATGGCGAGGCATTACGGCCTGCCGTCGTGTGCCGGC
>JALOTQ010000129.1 GCA_025457815.1 Thermoplasmata archaeon | reverse complement strand
GCCTGAAATTCCCCAGTCAGTGGGCCAAGGGCATTGCTCAAATACATCCCTGCCGCATTACCAAGGCCGAAGATGAAGACTCTAGTGTTGTGCGTGGACAGGGACGACGACCTGGGAACGAAGGCGGGCATAAACGGCCCAGTCATCGGCAGAGAGGAGAACCTGAAGGCCCACATCTCTCTCGGCCTTGCAGACCCTGAGGATGTCGACGCCAACACAATACTGTCAGGCCTCCAGCTCTACGACGATCTTGTCAAGCGCGGGATGGAAGCTGAGATCGCGACCATCTCAGGGGATTCCCACCTCGGCATTCGTGCAGATCACATTCTGACCAGCCAGCTCGAGAACGTCCTCGAGATCGTCAAGCCGGACGGTGCTGTGCTCGTGAGCGACGGCGCCGAGGACGAGTCGATATATCCGGTGATATCCTCGAGGGTCAAGATAGACTCCGTGAAGAGGGTCTACGTGAAGCAGAGCAAGAGCGTCGAGGGCACGTACCACATGGTCATGAAGACCCTGCAGGACGAGAAGATGAGGAGGAGATGGATCATGCCCGTCTCCATCATACTGATAGTCTTCGGCCTCGTCACTCTGATGATAAGGATCATCGAGTTCAGGAACAGCGGCTATGACAATCTCGGGCTGGTTTCGGGGATGGCCTGGGGCGTGATAGGCATCATCCTTGGGTTCTACCTGATATCCTGGGCGTATCAGTGGGGAGACCTGCTGCAGCAGAGGGTGTCCAGGACTCGACGGGCGATGAGGCAGGGCAGCCCCGTGCTCGTGGCCTCCATCGTCGCTTTCCTGTTCGTCGTCTCCGGGATGTTCGTCGGTTTCGACATCGCGATGGTCTACAGGGAGGGCCTGCTGCCGGACGAGAGGAGTGTAGCGATATCCATACTCCTCTTCATTTCAGGGGCCTTGTGGTTCGTGGTCTTCGCGGTCTTCGCATATGAGACTGGCAAGGCGTTCAATGCGGTCCTGACCGGGAAGATAAAGTGGTCCTTCATCGTGATGATGATCTCCGTCCTTGCAATCGGATTCATCACCCAAGGGGCCCTCGACGCGATGTTCTTCTTCGTGTCATACGGCGACCCGGACCCACTGATGATATTCGCGGAGATAATCACGGGCATCCTGATCGCGATGTTCAGCTCAGTTCTCAACGCCTCTCTGAGGAGCGAGGCCAAGGAAGCGACGCCAGGCGCGTGATTCACATGAAGCTCGAGACCTGGCTCCCCATATACGAGAGGATATGCGATGACTTCAAGTTCGACCGGGCGAAGGACGTAAGGAGCGCCCAGCTCCTGGCGGAGATGATCGGGGACAGAGGAACGCGGACACTCGCGGGATGGAAGGGCCGCCTCCCGGCCACAGTGCTTGTCTGCGGTGGTAGCCCTTCGCTTGCGGACGAGGTGTCCTCGATTGAGATCAAAGACATGGTGATTGCCGCGGACAGCGCGACGACGGTTCTAGTCGAGGCCGGGATTCATCCCGAGATCGTGGTAACAGACCTTGACGGGATCATCGAGGACCAGTCGGAGCTCAGCCGGAAGGGAACGACCCTATTCCTGCATGCGCACGGCGATAATGTAGATCCTCTCCGACGCTACTTCGGGGATTTCCCTGGCCCCGTGGTCGGAACTTGCCAGTGCCCCCCACCGCCTGGCCTTGTCAACTTCGGCGGGTTCACGGACGGCGACAGGGCTGCCTGCATATGTGCTGCTCTCGGGGCGCGCAAGATCCTCCTCGCGGGGTTCGATTTCGACAACCCATCAGAGAAGGTCGGGAAGAACAGGGACGTGAAGCTCCGCAAGCTTGAGTGGGCCCGGAAGATACTGGATGCGGTCAGGGCAGAAGGAGTGACCGTGGTGAACGCGTCGGAGGACACGGCCGCGCCGTGAGGTTCCGTGCGTTCGACACTTTTTTAGACTTATAGGATGTTCCCATGGCGGGATTGGGATGACTGTTGTCACCATGCAACAGGTTGAGAAAGCTTTGAAGAGGACCGTCGGACGCAGAGGCATGTCCGATGCCGAGATCAAGAACCTCGCGGTCTATCTCATGAGCTTCTTCGGCTACACCGACGAGGTAATCGACAACAGACTCACCGCGGACGACAGAGATGTCTTCTACATGCTGGAGGAGGAGGGCCTCCTGACGACCACTCAGGAAGAGGTCCTGCTCAAGAAGGGCAAGCTCTGGCGCATCCACTACTGGATCCTCAAGAAAGACCAGATCATACGTTTCGCGAAGATGGACGAAGAAGGCGCGGAGCAGCGGGACGAGGCCGCCCAGGTCTACGATCAGGTATCGGATGAGGAATGGGCGCGGCACAAGGCTTCCGGCGGTTCTGGTGGCTCAGGGAACCCCTTGCCCAAGGATGAAACCCATTAATACCTGAAGGATATTGAGCAGAGCACAGGTCTGTCCAGATGAATGGTTACCTCATCGCGCTAATCGTCCTCGCGGCCTGGATAGGCCTGGTCTATATTCTGAAGACCACCAAGTGGCTCGACAGGCACGACATGAGCTTGTTCGGTCCGATGATAATGTGGCGGACCCGGAGGGGCAGGGACATAGTCGAGCGCATAGCCTCTTGGAAGTGGCTCTGGACGATCTACGGCAAACTCGCGCTGTGGATATGCGCGGGCGCGATGGTCCTCATCATGACGCTCCTGCTGTGGGAAGCCACGATAGTCTCGATGGTCGAGACCGCCCCATCGCCAGAGCTCATACTCGGCATACCTGGCATCAACCCGGTCATACCGCTCGGCTACGGGATACTGGGCCTTGCGATAGCCATCGTCGTGCACGAGCTCTCCCATGGGATAATGACGAAGCTGGGAGGGATGAGGATAGAATCCATGGGCCTCGTGTTCCTTGTGTTCCCGATGGGCGCCTTCGTGGAGCCCAACGAGGGGGAGCTCAAGGCAACCACCCGAAGCAAGAGGGCCAAGGTGTTCGCCGCCGGTCCCGCCAGCAACATGATCCTCGCGCTGATCATGCTCGGGCTCTTCTCCGGGGTGATGATGTCATCCGTTGAGCCGACCCAGGAGGGCGCGCTTGCCGTGGGCACAGTGCCCGATTCCCCCGCTGACATTGCCGGGCTGATGCCGAGCTGCGTCGTGAACAGCATCGATGGGGTTGAGATAACAGGCCCGGACGGTATCGAGGCCAGGTCGTCGCCGAGCCCTGGCGAGAATGTGACAGTGACTTACTACTACAAGGGAGAGACTAACTCGGCCACCTTCGTTGACGGAGTCGTCGTCGCCTATGTGGCCGAAGGGTATGCCGCGTACAACGCGGGCATAAGGACTGGTATGGTCCTGGTTTCCCTCGATGGATACATGATTGGGAGCACGGACGCGATATCGCAGGTGATGTCCGGCCTGAACCCAGGTGAGACCGTCCCTGTCTCCGCGATGAGCTACGACGCGGCCTCATCCCAGTTCATCGTCGATTCATCCGTTACAGAGGTGACCCTGTCGAACAAGTGGGACTACTACGCGGAGTACAACCCGAGCCAGAACGACCCCAGCTACGAAGGTGTGGCCTATCTGGCAGGTGGCTTCCTCCAGCTCGGCATCCGGGTCGAGCACCCGGGATACTACGCTGACGGTCTGGCCCACCCGTTCTCGGGGGACAACGACCTCTCTGACTTCTCCCGTTCATGGCTCCGTCTCATAGCCCTCCCTTTCCTTGACCTCGCTCCGCTGAGATCACCCGTCACCGACCTGTACGAACCGTCTGGTGCATTGGCTTGGATGCCAGACGGAGCCTTCTGGATACTCACGAACTCGTTGTACTGGATATTCTGGCTTAACCTGATGATCGGGCTCACCAACGTGCTTCCGGCAGTGCCTCTGGACGGCGGCTACATCTTCAGGGATGCGTTCGACTACTTGTTGGACAAGACTGGACGGAAGTACACGCAGAAGCAGAAGGACAACATAGTGGGCTCGAT
>JALOTQ010000030.1 GCA_025457815.1 Thermoplasmata archaeon | reverse complement strand
TGAGCCTCCTCCAGATACTCTCGTTCTTCGCGTTCCAGGGGATGATCCCCGCGAGCCCGAGCGGAGGGCTGTTCGGCGCCATGGCGACGGCCAGCGACCGGGGAGATGTCAGGAAGGACAAGGAGGGCCTCAAGAGCGCAAGGGAGCTCGGCGCCCGCATGGCCGAGCTCATCGAGAGGCTGTCCAGATGACATGCTTCGTCGGCCATCTGAGGAAGAAGGGCTACTTCGACGCCTTAGGAGTCGAGGTCACCAAGGAGAACGCGAAGGAGATCGAGCGCGAGATCGCGAGGATCGTGGGCGTCAAGGACGGCCATTGCCCTGAGATCTGGAAGGAGATGAAGGCGTGGCTCGAGGACCCGAAGAAGAAGGCGAAGCTGGACGCGGCCCTCAGGAAGAGGTTCGCGCCTCCGAAGAGGTAGCGTGCACGCAGTGCCAAGCCAAGTAGCCCGGGAGCCCCCATCGAGCGGGCGTGAGCGGCCGGGCTTCGTACCGATCGAGCCCCGAGACGGATGCGGGGATGGTGATTGAACATACCGCGGTCAGGCAGCTTCGAGGGAGGAGTTTCGGCCCGCCCACAACAAGGGGCATATATGTCCCGCTGCCAATCACGAGACGGAGCGATGGGCCGAGAGAGGGGCGCAGGAACATGGCGGGCAAGCAACTGATAAGCGAGCTGAAGCCTGGGGACAAGGTAGACAGCTACTTCTCTGTCAACTACAAGAAACCGGTATCCGACTACAAGTACGGCTCCATGTTCGAGTTCAGGGTCGCGGACAGGTCCGGCCAGATCACGGTCAAGTACTGGGGAGGCCAGGACAAGGCTGCGGTCCAGGGGCTGTTCGGATCGTTCGAGCGCGAGCAGGTCGTGCGCGTGAAGGGCGAGGTCGGGGAGTACAAGGGACAGCTGGAGGTCACGGTCAGCGAGAAGAACGGCGGGTCCGTCTCGAGGGTGAAGGAAGGAGACTACGACACCTCGCAGCTGATCAAATCCTTCGAGAACATCGGGGAGATGAAGGAGAAGCTCCTCCTGTTCGTCGACAGCGTGCGGGACCCGCCTATGAAGGCCCTTCTGGACAGCCTCTTCAGGGACCCTGATTTCATGGAAGCCTTCTCGATCGCACCAGCGTCCATCACGCTCCACTCGGCAGCGGTCGGAGGACTCATACACCACACGCTCAACGTGGCGGAGATATGCCTCAGGGTCACGGAGCTGCACTCCGAGCTGGACCGCGACCTCGTCATCACGGGGGCGCTCCTGCACGACATCGGCAAGGTCGAGAGCTTCAAGGTGACTAGCAACATCAGCCAGACCGAGGACGGGAACCTCCTGGGGCACATCATCATAGGCGACCAGATGCTCATGGGCAGGATCCGCGCCCTCGACGGTTTCCCCGAGCTCACGGCCTCGAAGCTCAGGCACATACAGCTCGCGCACCACGGCAAGAAGGAGTGGGGCTCCCCCGTGGAGCCCATGTTCCCCGAGGCGCTCGCGGTCCACGAATCGGACGACCTCGACGCGAAGCTGGACAACATGATCACGAAGAGGGCGGACGCGGTCACCGAGGACGATTGGATCTGGGACTCGAGACAGCAGCGGCTCATCTATCTGAAGTAGGCAGGGCGATGCCCAGAACCGTCCCTTCGGCCCATTCGTTAGTACACAACAGTACATCATTGTTCGAAATAGATATATAGTGTACAGTCTTACAGGGTCCCCAAGAGGGATCCAAGTGAAGTCCATAAGAGTGACACTGACCCCAGAAGAGATGCCTAGGAAATGGTACAACATACTGCCCGACCTGCCCGAGCCGCTCGCCCCACCCCTGAACCCGGGGACGAAGGAACCGATCAAGCCGAGCGACTTCGAGCCCCTGTTCCCGAAGGCGCTCATAGCTCAGGAGGTTTCGAGCGACAACTACATACCGATACCGGACGAGGTCCTGCAGGCGTACATGATCGCCAACAGGCCGAGCCCATTGCAGAGGGCCGAGAACCTGGAGAAGCTGCTCAAGACCCCGGCGAAGATATACTTCAAGCGGGAGGACCTGAGCCCGGCCGGGAGCCACAAGACCAACACTTCGTTGGCGCAGGCGTACTACAACATGAAGGAGGGCATCGAGGCTCTCGCGACCGAGACCGGCGCCGGGCAGTGGGGCACGGCCCTGAGCCTCGCGTGCAACATGTTCGGACTCAAATGCAAGGTCTTCATGGTCCGGGCGAGCTACGACCAGAAGCCCTACAGGCGCGAGATGATGAGGGTATACGGAGCAGAGGTCCACCCGTCCCCGAGCACGCTCACAGACTTCGGAAACAAGCTTCTGAAGGAGAACCCGAAGCATCCGGGTTCCCTCGGCATCGCGATCAGCGAGGCCATGGAGACCACGGTCAAGAGCAAGAACACGAAGTACAGCCTCGGGAGCGTCCTGAACCACGTGATGCTGCACCAGACGATCATCGGCGAGGAGACGATGCTGCAGTTCAAGAAGCTCGACGAGCAGCCCGACTACCTCGTGGGATGCGTCGGCGGAGGGTCCAACTTCGCGGGCTTCACGTTCCCGTTCGTGGGCGAGAAGCTCAAGAAGAAGACCAAGACGGAGTTCATAGCCGTCGAGCCCAAGGTCGTCCCGAGCCTCACGGCCGGCAGGTACGAGTACGACTTCGGGGACACCGCGGGCATGACCCCGCTGCTCCTCATGTACACGCTGGGACACGACTTCGTGCCTTCGCCCATACACGCGGGAGGGCTCAGGTACCACGGGGCCGCACCGACGGTCAGCCAGCTCGTGAAGCACAAGGTCGTGAAGCCCGTCGCGTACGAGCAGAAGGAGGTCTTCGAGGCCGCGATGATGTTCGCCAAGACGGAGGGCATCATACCGGCCCCTGAGACCAGCCACGCCATCAAGGCCGCGATCGAGCTCGCCAAGGAGGCCAAGAAGAACAACGAGGAGAAGATCATAGCGATGAACTTCTCCGGGCACGGGCTGCTGGACCTGGGCGGCTACCAGCAGTTCCTCGACGGGAAGATGGTCTGAGGCTCAGGCGAAGTAGGCTTCCTGGCCCTCTTTCAGGCTCCTGTAGGCGCGCCTGTACTCGGGCCGCTCCAGGAGCACGTTCAAACCCCTTTCCATCTCACTTTTCAGCTGGTCCTGCTTTGATGAGTAGTACTCCCGCTTCAGCAGGTCCGATATCTCGGACGAGTACTGCTGCATCCCGAACATGATGACCGTGTGCGCCGATGGCCTGTGCGAGACCACGTTCAGGGGTATGGGCGCTCCGCCCCTGACCAGCTCGAGGAGGTCGGGCGACGGGCCTCCCACCTCGCGCGCGACCGCGGCCATCTCCTTCGGGGCCACCTCGGCCGCCTTGATCTGGTAGACCTTCTCGTCGGAGAAGATGAACGTGTCGAATGTGGAGTCTATGTGGTTCCTCCCGGTCAGGGCGCGCCAGTCCTGCTTGCGCTCGCTCAGGTCGTATCGCCCCTTCAGGTACAGCATGAACTCGTCTATCCCGTGGAACTCCATCGCAGCTCTCGCTAGTGTCTGATTTGCCGCATTAATCTTTCGGGGGGCATACCGGATGTTGTCGCGAAGAACAGCTCAGCGGTAGCTCTCGCCCGTTATCCTCTCGAACATGTCGATGTACAGCTCGGAGACCTCTTTTATCTTCGATTCCGGGAGGGACGGTATCTTGGGCTCGCCCTTGCCCATCTTCCTGGCCTCTGCGAGCTTGTCGTAGTACCCGAGCTGCCGGTAGTACTGCCTCACGTTCTCCTTGCTCAGCTCGACGAACTGGCCCTTCGAGTAGCTCTCCCAGTCCCACCATCTGTCCTCATCGGCCGTGCCGAAGGTGTCGACGATCATGAGCTCCCTGTCCTCGTCGAACGCGTACTCCTTCTTGCCGTCGACGTGTATGAGGTCCCTCTTCTCGACCTCTTCCGCGATGCGGTCGTCTATCGCGAGGGCCGAGTCGACGATCGACTTGTACTCGGCATCTGTGAGCCCGGAGATCTTCACGGCCTCCTTCTTCGTCAGCAGGCGGTCGACCTTCTCCAACTTCGTCGTCATCTCGATGAAGGGCTCCGGGAGCTTGTCGCCGTACTTCACCTCCTTCGAGGCCTTGAACCCGAGCTTGGCGGGCTTGACCTCGCCTGCGTGCACGCGGTCCCAAAGGGATCCCGCGACGTAGTGCCTGCAGATGACCTCGACCGGTATGAGGTAGTTGTTGGCCTTCTTGTTTATCTTCGAGTACTCGAGGACCTGGACCTTCTGGACCCTCATCCTGTTTGGAGGAATGAGCTCCCTGAAGTGCGTCTTGATGCCCGACGCGCGAGCGACCTGGAACCAGAACGCGCTCGACCGGCAGAGCGTCTCACCCTTGTGCGGGATCAGAGACTGGATGATCTTGTCGAAGACCGATATCTTGTCCGAGAAGACGAACTCTAGCGTGTGGGCGTCCACCTCGTAGACGTCCTTGACTTTTCCCTGCCGTATCAGCTTCATCGACACGGTTGCGTTGTAAGCGATATCTGTTTTTAATGGTTGTGGTGTGAAACGCTCTGCTGACGTGGAAGGGGGAAGCGCGCCTCCGAGGAGTCCTCAAACCCCCCTCATCGTGGTACATCGAAAATCATTATGCTCCGTCGGGCCCGTAATGCCGGACGAAAGGGATGGCGAGATGACCCTCAACGTGACGAGGCATTTCTCAGAGAGATCGAAGGGGATGCGGGCCTCAGAGGTGAGAGAGCTTCTGAAGCTGCTGCAGGTACCAGACATGATCTCCTTCGCCGGAGGTTTTCCGAACCCAGAGACTTTCCCAGCGGAGATCATCCGCGAGATAGTCAACGACGTCCTCAAGAAGGACGGCGGCCAAGCCCTCCAGTACGGCATAACCGAAGGTTATGCCCCGCTGAGGGAGTGCGTCGCGGAGCGGATGAGGAAGAAGAGCATCGAGGCCGACAAGGAGAATGTCCTGATCGTCAGCGGCTCGCAGCAGGTGATAGACCTCATGGGCAAGATCTTCATCGACCCTGGGGACACGGTCGTCATCTCCGCGCCAACGTACCTGACGGCCCTGACGGGGTTCGGGTCCTGGCAGGCCACGTTCGAGTCCATCCCGATCGACGCCAACAACATGCGCATGGACATCTTCGAGGACAGGATGAAGAGGCTGGCGAAGCGTTCGAACCCGCCGGAGATCGTATACGCCCTGCCCAATTTCCAGAACCCTGCGGGCGTCACGATGCCGGAGAAGAACCGCAAGAGGCTGGTCGACCTCGCCTCGGACTACGATTTCATCATCCTGGAGGACGACCCGTACGGCGAGCTCAGATACGTAGGCGAGCACGTCAAGCCGATCAAGAGCTTCGACGACGAGGGGAGGGTGGTCTACTGCAGCACGTTCTCCAAGGTGATGGCCCCGGGACTGCGCGTCGGCTGGGTGGTCGCGGACCCGGAGATCCTGAAGAAGCTCATCATCTCGAAGCAGTCCGCGGACGTGTGCACGAACGTGCTCGGCCAGAGGATCGCACACGAGTACGTCGTGAGAGGGCAGATAGACCCGCAGATCGAGAAGATCAAGAAGGCCTACAAGAGGAAGATGGAGCTGATGCTCCAGGGCATGGACGAGTTCATGCCCGAGGGCATCAAGTGGATAAGGCCCGAGGGCGGCATGTTCCTCTGGGTGGAGCTGCCTGAGAGCATCGAATCGGACGAGCTGCTCAAGAAAGCGCTCAAGAAGCGGGTCGCATTCGTCACCGGGAAGGCATTCTATGCCGACCCGAGGGACGGTCTGCACACGATGAGGCTGAACTTCACACATCCGGCGGACGACATGATCACCGAGGGCATGAGGCGGCTCGGGTCCGTCGTCAACCAGGAGATCGTCTCGAAGTGGGACAGGTCGAAGGAGAGCGAGGACCGGAAGATCGAGGACGCCCTCAAGGGCTCCCTGATTGGGAAGTCCTAGAACACCTCGGCGCCCGCGTGGACGACGAGCCCCTTGTCGGTGATCGAGTAGGGTTTGACCCTCCTCGAGTGAGCCGTCCTGCGCATCTTCAGTATCCTGATCGTGAGCTGGACCTCTCCGCTCTCCTTGTCCTCATCGGACTGGAGCAGCAGGACCCCGTCAGCGGTGTACTCCGCGAGGCCGTCCCTCGAGGACCTAGGGTTCTCGTCCTTGACCTCGGCCGTCAGAAGCACCGTCGCTCCTGTGGTCCTCAGCAGCTGGCAGAGGTTGAACAGGTTCGCCCGGCGCTCGTTCTCGTCCGTGAACATCATGTTGAGCAGCGAGACAGAATCGAGGACGACCCGCTTCGCCCCGAACGTCTTCACGAACTTGGGCAGCTCGCTCTTGATCCTCGTGATGGTGGTCTTCGCGTCGGAGGGCTCGAGCTTGAACACGCCCAGCTTCTTCTTGTCGAGCGCTCCCGAGAGGTCCCATCCGAAAGACGAGGCGTTCCTGAGTATGGAATCCTTGTCCTCCTCGAGCGATATGAATATGCACGGCTCCCCGTTCCTCAGGCCTTCGACCAGGAACTGCAGGCCGAGAGTGGTCTTCCCCGTGCCGAACGAGCCCATCACCGCGATGATGTGGTTCTCCGGAAGCCCGCCCTGAAGCATCTCGTCCAACCCGGCTACGCCCGTCTTGACTTTGGTTTCTGGCATGTGGTCACCCAACCCGCTCGGTGTTTATCACTACGAATCCGCTCTGAGAGGTTATGAGGGTCGCGAACCTGGCGATCCTCTCCTGGTCGAGGTGCGGCAGCACGCTCATGAACTTCTCCACATAGAGATACCGCTGCCTCTTCGAGGTGTGGTGGAACTTGGCCCATTCGAACTTGAACACGCCGTCCACGCTGTCGATGATCATCTGCTGGCGTTTCCTGTCCAGTATCTCGTCCGTGAGTATGATGTAGAAGACCGCGTTCCACTTCTTCGCCATCCTCTGGATGCCCTTCAGGAGCGCGATGACGTCCTGGAAGTTCACCCTGTCGGAGACCACGAGGTCGGTCAGCGAGTCGAGTATGACCATGCTCCCGGGGGCGTTCGTGTCCAGGAAGTCGACGAGGGATTCCAGCAGCCCGTCCTCCTTTTTGTCCGAGAAGAGCCCGCCCACCTGATCGACCCCGAGCCAGCTGGTCGGGACGACCGTGTGGACGAAGTAGTCCTTGGAGAAGTCCTTGAACAGGAGGTTGGAGCTGAGCGACTCGTAGAAGTCGCGGTTGAAGGAGAGCTTCACGTCCTGCAGTATGTCCTCCTTCGAGCGAGAGAAAGTGACATAGCACATCTTGGCCGGCAAGAGGCCTCCTTTGCCCGCGTCTCCCAGCATGAAGGTGCGCGTGTCCGGAAACTCCTTGACGATCCCTATCTTCGCGGCGGAGGTCAGCGCGAACTCCAGCCCTCCACCACCTACATCTCCCAGCAGCAGCACGACTGATCCGTTCGGAAGCCCTCCCTGGATGATGGAGTCGAAGTCCGCCACTCCAGTGGGCACTCTCTTTACATCCCCTTCTGACATTAGAAGCTCTTGCGCGCGTGCGACGCGCGTTATAAAATCGAGGTGTGGGTATTAATAATTTGGCGGATGGAAACGACAAGCCCGAGGGTCACTTCTGCCTCAGCAGGAAGTCCTTCAGCATCTCGAGAGCCTTGACGGCCGCCTGCTCCTTGACGGCCGACCGGTCGCCCTTGAAGACTTCTCTGGCACAGACCGATGCCTTCTCCGAGCCCACGGCGATGTAGACCAGGCCCACGGGCTTCTCGGCGGTCGCGCCTGTCGGTCCCGCGATGCCAGTCGTGCTCACGGCGACATCGGACCCGAAAGCCCGTATCGCGCCCGAAACCATCTGTATCGCGACCTCCTCGCTCACGGCTCCGACGCTATCGAGGCTCTTCCTCTTGACCCCGAGCAGGTCCACCTTGGCCTGGTTGCTGTACGACACGATGCCTCCGAGGAAGTAGTCGCTGCTTCCAGGGACCTCGGTGAGCATGTCCCCGATCTTCCCGCCGGTGCACGACTCCGCGACGGACAGCGTCAGGCTTCGCTTCCTGAGCAGTCCCCCTACCTCGGCGGCGATGCCACTCACTTCATCACCTTCCGCGCGTGCTCCGACCCGGAATCCAAGAGCCTCTGCCTGCCATCGAGCGCCTCGATCATGTGAGCGACAGGCTCCGGGACGAGGCTCTTCCACTTCTGCCCGGCGACTATCCGCCTGCGAATCTCGGTGGCCGAGTAGAGTCCTGGGTTGTAGGCCTTGGTCTTCCGCACCTGGTATCCGGCCTGCTTGAAGAGCGACCTTGTCAGGCCGCTGTTCGAGAATACGATGTCGAACGGCGGCACATAGGACTCGAGGTGGTTCACCCAGACAGAGTACCTGTTCACGTCCCTGACCGGGACGATGAGCACGTTCTTCCTCTCCTCGGGAGTGAGGGACGCGAGGATCATCTGGAACCTCTCGCCCGCGGTGAACGGATTGTTCGGAGTATGCGACTCCTCGGCGCTTCCTATGACCACTATGACTTCATCGCAGAGGCGGAGTGCCTCCTTGATGACCGACAAATGGCCCTTGTGGAACGGCTGGAACCTTCCGACGACCAACCCGCGCAAAATGGCACCTCTCAGTGCGGTGCTGGCCTCTCGCCGGTGATCGACGGCCCAGACGGGTGCTTCGCCGCGACCAACAGCGCGAGCTTCTTGAGCAAGCCTTCCTTCCTCGCACCGACGAGCGCGTGCTGGAGAACGTCGTTGAGCACCCTTACCGGGATGACCTCGATCTTCCCTAGGTACTTGTCCTCCAGGAGCACGTCCTTCATGTTCTCCTCAGGTATCAGGACCCGCTTGAGGCCGATCTCGGCAGCGGCCTCGATCTTCGCCGTCACGCCGCCCACGGGCAGCACCTGGCCTCTGACGCTCAGGCTGCCGGTCATGGCGCAGCTCTGGTCGACCTCGATCTCCTCGAAGGCCGAGATGACGGCTGTCGCGACCGCTATCGAGGCGCTGTCCCCCTCGATGCCCTCGTATGTGCCTATGAATTGAACGTGGATGTCGTGGTTGCTGATGTCCTCTCCCGTGTACTTCTTGATGAGCGCGGAAACGTTCTGAACAGACTCCTTGGCGATCTCGCCCAGCTTGCCCGTCGCGATGATCTTGCCTCCCTCCCTGGCCTGCGGAGGCGTGACCTCTGCCACTATGGGCGTGACTATGCCTGAGAACTCCGCCATCGAGGACTCCGCGTTGAGGACCGCGAGGCCGTTCACGATGCCGACCACGGCACCCTCGGTGAGCGATATCTTGTAATCCTTCCTGCGCTCGACCGCCCTGTCAGTGACCTGTTGCTCGAGAGACCGGGCGATCTTCTTCGCGTCCAGGACGTGCTTCGCCTCCACGACCGACGCGCTCCTCTCAGTCGCGATGTCGCCGGCCACGCGCACGAGCCCGCCCAGCTCTCTGAGCCTGAGGGTGAGCATGCCGCGCCTGCCGGACCTGCGCTGAGCCTCGCGGATGATCTCTGCGACTGCGCCCTTGTCGAAGTGCGGGATCTTCTTGTCCTTTGACACTTCCTGGGCGACGAACCTGATGAGCTTCTGCCTGTTCTGGTCCGAGTCGGGCATGGTGCTCCGCATGTAGATCTCGTAACCGTAGCCCCTGATCCTCGACCTTAGCGCCGGGTGCATGCCCGCGACAGCGTCGAGGTTGCCCGCAGCGACGAGTATGAAATCGCACGGCACAGGCTCGCTCTTGACCATCGCGCCCGAGCTGCGCTCGCTCTGGCCGAGTATGCTGAACTCGCCCTCCTGGAGGGCCGTGAGCAGGCTCTGCTGGCTCTCGATCCTGAGCATGTTGATCTCGTCGATGAACAGGACGCCCTTGTTGGCCTTGTGGATGGCTCCGGGCTCCAGCCTCTCGTGGGCAGGCGTCTCGAGCCCGCCGCTCTGGAACGGGTCGTGCTTCACATCTCCCAGAAGCGCGCCCGCGTGCGCGCCTGTCGCGTCTATGAACGGCGGAGGCTCGTCCAGCCTGTGCGCGACGAGCAGCTTCGGGACCAGAGACGCTTCTCGCCTCTGAGTGTACGACCGCGCAAGAAGATAGAGTATGAGGCCGCCGATGGCGGCTATCAGAAGCGGCATCGGGTCGCCCTGTATCCAGGACAGCATCCCGCCGAGCATGATCAGCATGAGGATCAGCATGATCCACGAGGAGTTCTTCTGGGCCTTCTTCTGCTCCGCCTCGAGCTTCTGCGCCTGAACGATCTCCCTGCCCTTGCCCGCGGGGACGATCCTGATCTTCGGCTCGTTCTGGTCCTCGGAGTTGGGGTAGGCGACGACGTCCTGCAGCTCGCCCTTCGGCAGGAAGTCGACCATCGACCGGGCGAGCATCGACTTGCCGGTGCCCGGCTCGCCGATGAGTATGACGTGCCGCTTCTGCTCCGCCGCCTTCCTTATGACGGTGACAGCGTCCTCCTGACCTATGACCTGGTCCACCAGGGCCGGAGGGATCTTTACGTCTGCCGTGTTCTCGAACGGCTGCGACCTTATCCAATCGTCAATGTCGGGGAGCCCCAGGGTGGAGCTCCAAGAAACACTCGTAGGCATTCGCTGCACCAGTAGTACTTTCAGACTGACTGCCAAAGCTATTAATCATCGTGCTAAATAAGCGTTGCGACGTGAGCGACATCGATTGTCGGCAAAGCCAGTAGGTACGTTTCCGGTGCAACCGACGCATTGTACGGAAAGGTGGTTCGGCTCACGAGAGCGGGGGATATTACACCCTATTGACGATTACCGGGAACATCAAGAGGCGGATGAATGAGGCTCGAGGAGTTGGGGCTTGATCCAAGGATCGTTGGCAAGCTCGCAGAGGAGGGGATCGAGGAGCTGTACCCTCCCCAGGAGCAGGCCATAGGCCCTGCCCTCGAGGGAAAGAACCTCGTCCTCGCGGTCCCGACGGCTTCGGGGAAAAGCCTTGTCGGATACCTGGCGATACTCCAGGCGGTGCTACGAGGGGGCAAGGCGCTGTACATCGTACCCCTGAAGGCCCTCGCGTCCGAGAAGTCCGAGGACCTGGACAGGTTCCGGGACCTGGGCATCAAGGTCCTGGAGTCCACCGGCGACTTCGACGAGGTAGACGCGAAGCTGAGCATGTACGATGTCGTCGTCGCGACCTCCGAGAAGGCAGACTCGCTGCTGAGGCACAGGGCGAGGTGGCTCGAGAACCTGTCCGTCGTGGTCGCGGACGAGGTGCATCTCATCAACGATCCTGACCGAGGGCCGACTATGGAGGTCACGCTCGTCAAGTTCAGGACTTTCAATCCCACGGCCCAGATAATCGCCCTCTCGGCAACGATCAAGAACGCGTCCGAACTGGCCGAGTGGCTGGACGCGACACTCATAGAGAGCGAGTGGCGGCCGGTCCCTCTGAAGACGGGAGTCTACGCCGAGGGCGAGGTATTCTTCACGGACAACACCAGACGGAAGGTCGCGGAGGAGGACGACGGTGTGCACGCGCTTGCGAAGGACGCCATGTCCTCCGGCGGCCAGTGCCTCGTGTTCGTCAACACGCGCAAGTCGAGCGAGTCCCTCGCCGCGAGCCTGGGCAGGGTGGTGAAGGGCACAGAGGAGTTCCGGGGCGACGATCTGGCGAAGCTCGCGAGGAGGCTGGTGGGGGACCAGGACGAGCCTACCACGATCGGGAACAAGCTCGGGAAGTGCATCAAGAGCGGGTGCGCGTTCCATCATGCCGGCCTCACCAACCCGCAGAGGAAGCTCGTGGAATCGAGTTTCAAGAAAGGGTTGCTCAGGTGCATCGTCGCGACGCCGACCCTGGCCGCAGGCATAAACCTCCCTGCGAGGACGGTGCTCGTGCGTGATGTCAGGAGGTTCGACTCGAACATGGGCTACACCACGATCCCCGTGTTCGAGATCAAGCAGATGTGCGGCAGGGCGGGCAGGCCGAAGTACGACAAATCGGGGGAGGCCATAATCGTCGCGAAGGACGAGGAGGAGAGGAGCCTCCTGCTCGAGACCTACCTGCTTGGAGAGAACGAGAACATCTACTCCAAGCTGGGCACAGAACCTGCCATCCGGTCCCATGTGCTCGCGCTCATCGCGACGAAAGCCGCGTCCTCACTCGACGACCTCACAGATTTCTTCGACAGGACATTCTTGTCGCACCAGACGGACATCACGTACCTCAACGACACGATAGAAGGCGTTGTCGGGTTCCTGCGAGAGGAGAAGATGATCCACGAGGACGAGCCTCTCCGGGCCACGACCTTCGGGCGGCTCGTGAGCGACACATACATCGACCCGAAGTCCGCGACGATCATCAGGGACGGCATCTCCAGGTACAGGCAGGGGAAGACCTTCGGGCTGCTCCATCTCCTGACTTCCGTGCCGGACATGCCTCCGCTCTATCTGCGGCAGGCGGACTACGAATGGGTCGAGGAGTTCGCGAGCAACGTGTCACCCCAACTGCTATTGGAGCCCCCCTCGGACCTGTCGAAGTACGAAGACTACCTCTCTGAGATCAAGACGGCGAAACTGGTCGACGATTGGATATCCGAGGTGCCCGAGAACGACATATCGCAGGCGTTCGGGATCGGGCCAGGAGACATACGGAACAAGATGGACGTCGCTGAGTGGCTCGTGCACGCGACCGCGAGGATCTCGGAGCTGTTCTCGAAGGAGGCTGCCCAGGATGTGCGCGAGCTTCGGACCCGGATCAGGTACGGCATCAAGCCTGAGCTGCTGGAGCTCGTGAAGCTGTCAGGCGTCGGGCGCATAAGGGCGCGCGCGATGTACGACAGGAACATCAGGACGATAGAGGACCTCAGGAACACCAGCTACGACCGGCTCAAACAGATCCCGACCATAGGAGAGGCGGTCGCGAGGTCGATCAAGAACCAGCTGGGCCAGGCCGAGAAAGGGCTGGTCCCGGAAGTCGACGAAGGACAGAAGTCGCTCAGGGAGTACCGGTAGACCCGCGGGCCCAATCTATTATAATATGTACGTATGCGATGGCAGGACTACATGCAGCCGGAGGACGAGACCCTTGTCAAAGGACTGCGCGCCTGGACGGTCACGGTGGACCGCGGCTCTGCGCCCGCACTGACGAGGAGGCTCGCGGAGTCTTCCGCCGAGGGGCATGTGCTCGTTGTGAAAGCGGAGATGGTGTTCGGCCTGGACCATCTCAGGAGCGCTCTCCACCATGCGGCCAGAGCCACCAGGGACGGCAGGAACGCCTCGGATTCCCTTGCCATGGAGACTCTCCTCTACGCCTCAGGGGAGAGGCAGTTGAGCGCAGCCATCAAGAAGATGTCCCCCGACGAGACGACTGAGCAGATCGTCGTCGCGAGTCTTCACGAAGACGCCCTCGAGCCTATGCCCGACTGGGACCGGCTGCCTCAGAGGCCCGGCAAGGATGCTCGCGAGCCTTGTATTCATTGTTGCGATGTTCAGTACCATGGTGCTGATACCGCCGCTGATGCGGCTGGCGGGGCGGCTGAACATCATCGACCTGCCGGACCCCCGCAAGGTCC
>JALOTQ010000128.1 GCA_025457815.1 Thermoplasmata archaeon | reverse complement strand
GCAGGTTCACGAAGAGCTCTTCGACCAGGGTGTTGGCCATCACATAGCATGTCTCGGGGATGTCGAGGCTGACGCTCAGCTCGCGCCCGGGGAAGGAATTCTCCAGGCCGGACGAGATCTTGCGGAGTATCTGGGAGAGGTCCACAGGCACGAAGTCCTTCTGATCCATCACGCCGATCTTCGTGAGCTTCTTGACGTTCTCAATGAGGTCTGCAGTATGCCTGATCAGGTGCAGCGACTTCTCCAGGTGCGCCTTGTTCTCGGAGGAGATGAGAGGGTCCCCTGCGATCATCTGGATGTAATTCAGGGTGGCGAAATTGAAGTTGCTGATGTCATGGAACATCAGGTCGTTCAACATCTCAATCTCCTTCTTCGCTTCATGCAGCTTGGCCATCACCCGGGCGTTCGTGAGGGCAACAGAGGCCTGCTGCGCAAAGAGCTGCCCCGCCTCGAGGTCGCTTATCGTGAAGACCTGGCCTTTCGGCCTGTAGAGCTCGAGTATGCCGATCACTCCCTCGCTCGTGGCGAGAGGTATCGCAAGCATCGAGTTGTGGTCCTTCGGCACGCCCGGTATCTGTACGGTCCGCGGGTCGCTGTCCACGTCGTCCATGAACTCCGCCCTGCCGTTCTTGGCTATCGAGCCGACGACGCCCTCGTCCAGCGTCCCGGGGCTCGCCATGATCTGGTCCTTGAACGGGCCGACCGCATAGACGGGGTGCACGAGCCTCTTGGCCCAGTCCACCAGGTAGAACGACAGTTCGGTGAAGGGAACGACGTGCTTCAGGTTCGAGGCTATGATGGAGTAGATCTGATCGTCGGTCCTGGCATTTTGCAGCTCGGCCCCGGTCCTGACCATCGCCTCCTGGGTCCGCACGCGCTTCTCGAGGGAGTTGAGGAGTATCATGTTGTCAATCAGGCCGGAGACCTGATCGGCGACCATCTGGAGGATGTCAAGGAACTCCATGTTGTAGGCGCCTGGCTTCTTGTGGTAGACGTTCACAGAGCCAAGGATCTTGCCCCTGCTTATCAGGGGGATGCACATCATGGACGCGAATCCGCTCGCGTCGATGACCGTGAACTCGCTGAATGGTTTCCTGCCGGCATCCTTGAGCACGAGCATCGGCGTCTTCCCTATCCTAATCTTCTCGACGATGCTGCCGTCCAGTGGGACGAAACCGAGAGACTTGGTGGAAGTGACATCGTTGTCCTCCGGGGTTATGAGCTCGACGTGCCGGCCATTCTCTTCGGTGATTCCCACCGTGAGCATGTCGAAGCTGATGAGCTTGGACAGCTCTGTGCAGACGTTGACAAGAGCGTGCTTCCTCAGGTCCGTCTCCGCGGACGCGATGCGCGCGATCTTGTTCATGACGTCGATCCTGAACGCCTTCTCCCTCAGTTCGTTCTCAACGCCCTTCCTTGTCGAGATGTCCCTCAGAACGATGGCCAGTCCGATGAGGGCGGATGTGGAGTCCCTGAAGTTGGAGGCGGATATGGAGCACCAGACTAGGGCTCCGTCCTCCCTCCTGAACTTGATCTCGTAGTCCTCCACGATGCTTCCCTGCTCCAGGAGGGAGACAAGGGCCTTCCAGTCCAACGCGCGCTCCACTAGGTCCTTCGAGACGTTCCTCTTTCGCAGCTCGTCTTCCGTGTACCCGAGTATCGCTGCCAAGGCCGGGTTGGAGTAGAGTATCTCTCCCTCTTTGGTGGATACTAGAACGCCGTCGGATAGCTCCGTCAGCAAGGCTCCGCTGTCTATTGGCGATGTCATGGAGGTTCCTGGCTCCTTCGACAATCACAAACCGTCGGGTCTTCGGGGGAGGGCTGATGCCCGACACCTCTTAGGCGTTTGTTGTGTTAAAAGCTTTTGCAGATGGCGACCTGTCTGCCCAGACCCCCAGCAGCAACATCCATATCTATCCGAAGAACGAAGGTTAAAGTAGGGCTCTGTGGATTCCCCGCCGTCCAGGCCGACCAGTATCCTCTCGTCGGCTGGGCGAGGTGGGGCAATGGGTGAAGACAAGATACTGAAGGGACTGCACGACGCGATCATGAACTACGACTCCGAGGCGGCGGTCAGCGCATCGAAGGCCGCAATCGCCGCGAAAGTCGATCCGCTTATGGCGATCCAGAAGGGCCTGGTGCCCGCGATCGAAGAGATTGGGGACAAGTTCGAGAAGATGGAGATATACCTCCCGGAGCTGATGCTCGCCGCGGAAGCGATGAAGGCCTCTCTCGCGCTCCTGCTGCCTCTCATACCGAAGGGGTCCAAGGGAACAAAGGCCACAGTCATCATCGGCACGGTCCAGGGCGACGTGCACGAGATAGGCAAGAACATCGTCTCCAGCATGCTGATGGCGGGCGGATTCAACGTCATAGACCTGGGTGTAGACGTCAAGACCATCAACTTCATCGAGGAGGCGAGGAAGGCCGACGCCAAGATAATCGGTGCGTCAGCGCTCATGTCCAGCACGATTGGTTCACAGAAGGACATCGTTGACTATCTAGTCTCTTCCGGGGACAGGAAGAAGCATGCGGTCCTGGTCGGCGGAGGCCCCACCACGAAGGAATGGGCCAAGGAGATCGGCGCTGACGCTTGCGGAATGACTGCGGTCGAGGCGGTGAAGCTGGCCACGAAGTTCGCAAAGGGAAGGTGAATCGATGGTGCAGATCCTCGACGTCATGGACAAGGCGCTCAATGGCAAGCCCATGAGCGAATCCGACTACCAGCTGAAGCTCTTCGCTCCCAAGGTCCAGGAGAAGGTGCGGGAGCACAAGATCAAGTACGATCCGAACAACCCTATACCGAGCGACAACAGCATGGCCGACGAGCTCTTCGAGGCAGGGATGGAACTGCTCCTCGATGTCGGCGCGTACTGCACGAGCAGCGGAAGGGTGATTTCCTACACGGAAGCGGAGATCAAGAACGCCCTCAAGGAAGCCCCGTCCAAGCTCCACTTCGGAGAGGGAAGGGACAGGAAGTCCCTCGTGAAGAGGAACATCGAGGACAAGACACCTCCGTGGTGCCTGCTTGGCGCCGGCGGAGGAGCCTGCTCCAGCGACAAGTCGTTCCTGACACTCGTCGAGGGATACGCTGAGATTCCCGAGACGAACGCGATCACCACCCCTGCGATCACCCGCGTCGGCGGCATGAGGGTCAGGCCGGCATCACCCCTCGAGGTCCTGGCGGCTATGAGGAACGCCGTCCTTGCCCGTGAGGCGTGCAACAGGGTGGGCAGGCAGGGCATTCCGATCATGAACTCGCTGGCCACAGCAGAGTCCGACATAGCGCTCGCGGCTGCGGTTCACCCGAAGTTCGGCATGAGGCAGTCGGACGGCTACATGATCTGCTGCATGGACCCTATGAAGGTGGATTTCGCCAGGCTGAACAAGGTCGCGGTCGCGCTCTCTCTGGGAGGGTCGATCGGCATGTGCTTCGGCCCGCTCCTGGGCGGATACGCGGGAGGCCCCGAGGGAACTGCGGTCTCGAACGTGGCTCACCACATGATGGGAATTCTAACCTATCAGTCGTCATGGCTGCTGCCCTTCACCATACACCTGAGACACGTCGCGAGCAGCCCCCGGGACATGCTCTGGGTCATAAGCTCCATGGGCCAGGCGATAAGCAGGAACACGCACCTGCTGAGCCTGAACCTCAACTACACCACCGCTGGGCCGTGCACGCCGATGTGCCTGTACGAGACCTCGGCTTCGGTCACCGCTGCCGTCGTCTCCGGGCTGTCCATAGAGTCGCTGGGCGTGGCCACGAACAAGCACGAGGACAGGACCACTCCTGTCGAGCCGAGGATCTCGGCCGAGGTGGGGCACGCCGTCGCTGGCATGAAGCGGTCTGATGCGAACGAGCTGGTCAAGAAGCTCCTTGGGAAGTACGAGTCGAAGCTCAATTCCCCGCCGTCGGGCTGCCCCTCAAGCCTGAAGCATAGGCGATTCGCGAAACCCTGCAAACCCCTTCACTGGTTTTCTCAACAGTAATTTGAGCAAAGAAGCACATCCCGGTCCGAGGAGATGGCGCAACAAGTCCACAAGCTGTTCCTGGCCAGATGCGACCTCCTTGGAGAGTCGAAGATGGTCAGCGCGAGCGATTGCGAGCGCTGTCACCAGGGTAGCGTGATCGATAGGAAGACCCGGGTGATCTGCGGGGGCGAGACCAAGTTCTTCCTGACGCCCTGCTTCAAAGACCTCAGGGCAGCGGCGACGGTCATCGACTGCGAGAACTGCCCCCTCGGGGAGATAGGGGATGACCGGCTGCGGGTCTTCTGCTCCGCCTTCTCCTGACTGACATGCCCCGGAGCTTAAGTTTCTCTCTGGCGTAGCCAGGACAACAGTATTATATAAAACAAGGCCACATATACACAGCCGCCGGATGGGATGCATAAGTGGCACTAGGTTCAAGCTCAGCTTTGCCCACGGGCTTCGAGCCGAGGTCGGGCAACGTATACCTTGTCGAGGAGCGCAGGCCCAAAGTCACATTCGACCTTTTCGACCAAGCTCTCTCTAGCGGTTTCTCTGGCCTGGTCGTCACTAGGGACTTCCCGAAGAGGCTCCTGTCCGAGAAGGAGCTTGGGACGTGCAAGGTGGTCTGGCTGACGAACATGGTGGGCGAGGGGCGCATCAACCCGACCGCGATTGGCATAATAATGGGCCAGGTGCGCGCGTTCATCGAGGCGAACCCCAAGAGCGTGGTCCTGCTGGACGGCCTCGAGTATCTCATCTCTCTCAACACGTACGACAGGATGCTGCAGTTCATGCACCAGCTGAGGGACGTTGTGGTCACGAACGAGTGCGTCATGCTGGTGCCGATAGACCCCCGGACCGTTGGACAGAGAGAGCTCGCCCTCCTCGAGAGGAGCATGGAGCCCCTGATCCCGAGGACGGAGGCCGAGCCGAGTGAGGAGAGCATTCTCGGGACCGAGGACCAAGGCGTCCTGAGGCTTCTCGACGCCAGGCCTAGATGAACATTAGTTCAAGAATAGGCATATATCTGAATCAGGTATTGCTCTTTTGTGGTTCAATCCTCTAGAAGCTTCTCGAACCACTCGACCATGTGGCCGACATCCTGGAAGACCGCCGCCGACCCTGCCGCTTCGAGGTCCCCGTCCGGGACGTCTCCGGTTCTCACGGCGACGAACATGACGCCGGCGTTCCTCGCGCACTGCGCGTCGATAGGGTGGTCGCCGACGAAGATGGTCTCTTCCCTGTCGACGCCCAACCTCGACACTAGTTTCAGGTAGGCGTCCGGGTGTGGCTTCGCCCTCGTGTCCGAATTCCTCGATTCCACCTCGTCCACTAGTGCATCCATGCCCCCGATCCTGAGCGCCTTCCTGGCGTACGCCTCGCAGCCTCGTGTGAGTATGCCGATCCGAATCCCGCGCTCCCGCAGGGTCCTGAGAAGGTCGGCAGCACCTGAGATGGGCCTGGTCTCGTGAACATGCTCCATCTCGACGGCGTCCATTATCTCGTCAAGCTCCCTCAGCCTCTCCTTGATGGTCCTTTCGGAGGCGCCCATCTCGTTGAGCGAACATTCGTACCTGTCCAGGATGGCAACGATGGTCTCCTCTGGCCTGTACTTGCCAACAGGTTCTCCTCGGGACACCATTCGCTCAATCACGAGGGTCTTGAACTTGGCGAAATCGACCGTGGACTCGACGAGGGTGTCGTCCAGGTCGAACACGACCGCCCGTATCTTTCCGCGTCTTCCCATCTAGGGGTTCGGTAAACGCTCTTCTCCATAAAATCTTTGCATCTGGCCTTCCCGGATCCCTTGTTATCATGGCTGATTACAGGGACAGAGGCTATATGAACCGAGAGAAGGCATGACAAGACGAGAGATTGAGAGAGGGAAGCAAGGTTTTCCTCAAGATCACAGTCAGCCACTCTCCTCCCCCCATTCCCCCCAACTGACTGGGTTCATGCTCTCCCTCAATCTCCCATCCCTATTCTTCCGTTGAACACGTCTCGCTCACGCTGCATTCCAGCCCTGCGAACAATCTCCGGGAGGCGTTCCAGCTACTCCTTGAGCTCCTTCTCCCCCTTCCTGAGGATCGAGTCGAGCTCCTTGGCAACCTTCGCTTCGGGAGGTATCGACTTCGCCTGGGAGAGCAGCTCCTTCGCCTTCATGTTGGCCCGTTTGACGGGGTCCACGGACCCGCGCTTGACCCAGTCCTCGTAGGTCCCGTACTCGAAGACGACGGGGGACCAGGCGTCCCTGAGGTGCGCGAGCGTGTGCCTCTTGGCTAGGAACGTGCCCCCGATCCCGACCTCCTTGATCAGGTCCTTTGCCACTGTCTCCTCGTTGACATCGATCCCCTTGTACACGTACAGGAGTTCTGTGACGAGATCGTAGTCGAGCAGCAGCTGCTCGAACGAGAGGACCGTGGATGCGTCGATGAGCCCGAAGCCATTGACTATGTCCGCGCCTGCGTTCACTGCGAGCATTGTCGTGAGCGTGTGCTCGGTCGCCGCCTGGCTTCCCGGGGCGAGTGCGTTCGTCCC
>JALOTQ010000127.1 GCA_025457815.1 Thermoplasmata archaeon | reverse complement strand
TCGTCCGCGATCTTCCGGTTCTCCGTCCTGTCGCACTTGTCGCAGTAGAGTCCTCTCCCCTTCTTCTCGAGGGGGTTCCTGCATACGCCGCACAGGGCCCTGACGACCCCGAAGTGCGGCCCAGCCGTGGAGAGCTGCACGGAAGGCTCTGCCTGGATGACCGTCGCGCGGACAATGTCCCCCGGCCTCATCACATCGCCAGAGTCCTCCACGTAGGAGCTCGACAGCTTGGAAACATGTATCGAGGCGAGAGTCTCGCTCGAGACCGCGCGCTCGTTCCCCTCCTGTGCCACGACGTTCACGATCGCCATCGCGGGCTTCGCGTCCGTTATCTCGCCGATCACGACATCCCCCTCTCGGAGGACCACGGGCGGGTTGTCGAGCACGACCCTCGCGACCTTCTCCCTCGGGTCGAGATCTAGCTCGCCGACTGCGCTCGCGTACACCTTCCCGTCACGCTCGTAGGTTCCCTCTCCCGACATGTATTCCTCAGCTATCGCAACCTCGTCTCCGGGGAGGACCTTTCTTCCAGTCTTAGCCAGTTGAATCACCTATCTGTCATACCTTAGAAGAACTACGGAAATGGCCTCTGTAGCTTTTCTGTGGAACTCGAAGGCAAATGGTATCTCGAATTTATACTTTTTCAGTGATACGGTTCGGGCACCCAAGGACCTGGCCAGCTTGTCCAGGAAGTCCTCCGTGCCCGCGTTGTGCAGGGAATACGCCCTCGGGGCGAGCTCCAGGGCCTTCTCCACGAACGGCCTGTCCGCCCGCCTCTTCTGGGCCCCGAAAGGAGGGTTCATGAGCACCGTGTCAAAGACCCCTTCTGCTTTCCTGATGTCCCCCTCGCGGAAGTCGATATCGAGGGACAGGGATGCGGCGTTCTTCTCGGCCACCCGGATCGCCATGGGGTCAACGTCTATGCCGAAGACCTTCGCCGCGTCGAGGAGCTTGGCGCCTATGCCGAGGATCCCGTTCCCGCACCCCAGGTCGGCGACTGCCTTGCCTGCGATGTCCCCGGCAGCATACGCTTCCCATATCATGTCGGCGGCTACGACCGCAGGGGTCGCGTACTGCTCCAGCGCCGGTATGGGGCTGGCGAGCTGTTCCAGGCCCTGGAGCCTCATCTCCAGCTGCTTCTTCCGCATGGTGGTCGACTGACCTCAAGGCGCACCGAAAACAATAGCCTGCCGGTCTAGCGGGCCTCGTCGATCATCTTCCAGCGTCTGAGCTTGTTCACTTCGGACACGTCCCTGCCGTGGACGTCCCTCTCGATGTCGGACAGGTACTCGATGGCCATCAGGAGCGCCTCCTTGGTGGGGGCGTTGACATTGACCTTGGCCTTCGTGAACTCGCACTCGACCATCTCCATGGCCCTGGTGGTGTCCCCGTACTGCTCGCAGAAATCGTTCACGACGTCGTCGATTGCCTGCGCGAGGGATTCTGGGGTGGGCTCAGCGGCCTTCTTGTCCGCGAACTCGGAGGCGAGCATCATTTGGCCCAGCTTCATGAACGACGCGCCGACGTTCTCGCCCGTCTTGGCGCTGCAGAGGAGCATGGGCAGCTCGGCCCGCTCGGATATCTTCCTCAGGGCCTGCTCACCGGGGGAATTCGATATGACGAGGTCTTTCTTGTTGCCGACCAGAAGGATCGGGGCACCGGGCACGGTCTCCCATATCTCGGGGAACCAGAAGTCCTCGACGGCCTTGACGGTCTCCGGCCTGCCGACGTCCGCGACAACTATGACTCCGTGGGCTCCCGTCAGGCCCTGCGTCCTCATCTTCTTGTAGTCCTTCTGCCCGAGTATGTCCCACATCATGAGCGTGAGGTAGACGGTCTTGTCGGGCATGGAATACTCGATGTCACGCTTGCTCACCTTCGCCCCGATCGTCGCTATGTACTTGTCGTCGAAGACATCGATGACGAACCTTCGGATGAGCGAGGTCTTGCCGACAGCGGAGTCGCCGATCAGCGCCACCTTCTTGATGTATCGCTTGGACTTGATTATGCTCAAAGTGTTCCCTGCCTAGAATTCCGGCCTCTGGAAGGGGGGCAGAGTCATAAGATAAAGGACATCGTATATAATCCTTTCACGGACAGAATCTGAGCTGACAATGAGCCTTTCTGGTGACCCGCCAGTAGCTCTGACTTGGCACCGGTTCGGCCCGGGAGAACGGGAAAGCAAAACATCAATACCAGATTGCCCATAATCCTCGTAGGTGCGCACGGTGTCACCTCCCCCGCAACAGGTATCCCCCTCCAGGAAGAATCTCGAGAACTACGCGATATCCTACATGGGCGCCTATCTCAACACCGTTAAGAAGGAGAGGCCAGAGCATCTCCCGGTGCTCGCCAGGAACAACTTCTACGACATCGAGGTCTGCCTCGCCCCGAACCACTGCTTCGCCATGCTGTTCGAGAAGGCCGAGAAGCAGAACGTCGAGGTGAAGGAGTGCGGGTGGGACTACGTCGAGGGCAAGATACTCTCCGGCGTCAGTCACCTCGTGACTGTCTATGCCCACGAGGGCGTGACGGTCGCAGACGCGATCTCCAGGGGCAAGAAGGACGCGATCCGAGACATCAGGTCCCTGGAGGATTCCGACATCGCAAAGGCCATCAGGCAGCTGGAGAAGATACTGCAGAACATGTCGGGGATCGAGGAGGGCGGCAAGGGCGCCATGAAGCTCGGGCAGCGCGAGCTGGCCAAGCTGGAGCCGATCAAGGACGCCATCATAAGCGCCGGCCCGAACGTCGACATGCTCGCCATGGTCGACGCTCTGAAGAACTACCCTGGCATGCCCACGACAGGCAGCGTCGGTGACAAGGAGCGGGCGCTGCTGGAGAAGATCGTTGCAGATCTCGGGGACCTTTCGGACGTCATCAGGAGAGTCGAGTCCCAGGACCAGAAGCTGGAGGAGGTCGAGGTCGCGATGAAGAAGACCCTCTCGGAGCTCAACGTGAGCATGGATGAGAGAGTGTCCAAGGGTCTGGCGCTCATACTCCAATCATCTGACAAGAAGATCGACAAGGGTTTTGCCGCCATAGTGGAGACGAGGAAAGGCGACCCTGAGCTGCCCAAGGAGTTGGAGATGCGCCTCGGTGAGATTGAGAAGAACATCCAGGCCACATCGATGCAGGTCCAGGCGGTGCAGGCCAAGCCATCGGTCGACCCCGAGGCCGTCAAAGTCCTCGAGGAGAGGCTAGAGAAGGCCGAGGCGGCCATGGCGGCCATGCAGGCCGAGCCCTCCGTCCAGCCAGACACGGTCCAGGTGCTGGAGGAGAGGCTCCAGAAGGCCGAGGGCGAGGTGACGGCGCTTCAGACAAAGCCGGCCGTTGAGCCGGAGCTCCTCAAGCAGCTAGGCGACAGGCTCCAGAAGATAGAAGGCGATGTCACGGCCATACAGACGATGGTCCAGGAGAGGCTGTCCAAGAAGGATGAACGGTCCCCCGTCGTGGACGAGCTGGTACTGGCAATCGCTGACCTGAAGGAGAACATCGCGAGGACCAACAACCGCATCATCAGGGTCGAGGAGTACCTGGCCCAGATGTCCGGCCCACGCGTCAGGAGATTGAAGCAGGACCAGGCCCCCTGATACCTTTAAGACACCCTGCTGAAAGGTTTTTATCGCCCGGTCTCGGATATGATGCCAGCCCCGCCGGCCAAGAGCTGACGGGGCATTGTCGGAGAATTTAGGGATTATGTCAAAGGAGATAGACGTCGCGATATTCGGATGCGGTGGAGTCGGGCAGTGCATAGCGCAGGACCTCGCGAAGAGCAAGCTCGTGTCGAGCCTCGTGCTCGCGGACGTGAACCTCAAGGGACCGGAGTTCGTCAAGAAGCGGGCCAAGAGCGACAAGATAGAGGTCGTGAGGGCGGACGGGTCCAACCCGGACGAGGTCGCTAAGGTGGCGGACAAGGTCGACCTGTTGGTCAACGGGACCATTCCCGCCCTCAACCTGAAGATCATGGAGGGCTGTCTGAAGGGCGGAGCGCACTACGTCGACATGGCGACGGGAGACAAG
>JALOTQ010000126.1 GCA_025457815.1 Thermoplasmata archaeon | reverse complement strand
CCGACGCTGCAGCCTAGCTGCTTCGCGAGCTCCGTCTCCCCGCGCTGGCCCGTCGCGACCACTATCAGGTCTGCGTAGAACTCCCTCTCCTCCCCGGTCTTCCTGTCCTTGGCGACCACGCCGTGCGCCTTCTCGTCGCCCAGAACCTCGGTGACCTGGTATTCGGTGAACATCTTCACGCCGTGTTTCGCGATAGCGTCGGCCATCATCTGGGCCATGTCGTCGTCGACCATCGCAAGTATGCAGTTCGGGAGGTACTCGACGATGGTGACCTTGCAGCCCCTTATCATCAGGGCCTCGGCGACTTCGAGCCCCACGAGTCCCGCGCCGATCACCACGGCCCTCTTCCCCTTGTGGCCCAGTGATTGGATGCCCTTGGCGTCGTCGATGGTCCTCAGAACGTACGCCCCGTGCTTCAGCTCGTTCGCGGCCCCTCCTTCCTTGAGCACGCCCTTTATCGGAGGGACGGAGGCCTTCGCACCCGTGGCTATGATGAGCGAGTCCCACTGCAGCTCCGTCTCGCCCTTGGGTCCTTTCACGACGACTATCTTCTTGCCCGCGTCCGCGCGCGTGACCTCGTGCCCGAGCATCATGCCGATGCGGTTCTTCTTCATGCGCTCCTCAGGGGCCTCGACGAGGTTCGCGAAGTCGGGGATGATGCCGGAGATGCCGTAGGGCAGGCCGCACCGGGAGTATTGCGGGTAGCTCTCCCTCTCGATGATCGTTATCTCTGCCTGCCGGTCCGTCTTCCTCGCGAACTGCGCTGCAGTGCCGCCGCCGCAGCCGCCTCCGACGATGACTATCTTCCTCGCCATAGCTCCACTTTCCCCGCGAGGCGGTGAATCACATCGTTAAGGTTAAATCGTTTGCATCGATGCTGGAAGGGCTGAAGGCGGGCCGGTGGAGCTCGGCCAGATACCCGTACGGGCTCCTAGCAAGAGTTATAAACCCCTTTTGCATTGGCACCCTTCCCTAGTCATGTAGGAGAGCCTCGCGCTCGCATGCACTACATCGGAGGGATCAAGCGTGGTAGACCAACACCTCATCGACGTCATCAAGAAGCTTCAAGCTGAGTCGAAGCAGAGGAAGTTTTTGGAATCAGTTGAACTCGCGATCAACCTCAAGGACATCGACCTCACGAACCCCAAGAACAGGCTGCAGGAGGAGATCATACTCCCGAACGGCCGCGGGAAGCTCGTCAAGGTCGGCGTGTTCGGCAGCTCTGAGATGGCCGTGAAGGCCAGGGGCGTTGCCGACGTCGTCGTCCAGCCGGAGGAGATCGAGTCACTCGCATCCGACAAGGCAAAGGCCAGGAAGTTCGCGACGCAGGGGGACTTCTTCCTCGCCGAGGCGCCCCTCATGCCGACGATCGGTAAGCGGCTCGGTGTCGTACTCGGCCCCAGGGGCAAGATGCCGAAGCCCATACCGCCGGGCTCGGACCCGAAGGCCCAGATTGAGAAGCTGAGGAGCAGCGTGGTCGCCAGGACCAGGGACAGGAAGACATTCCACCTGCCGATCGGCACGAAGGACATGCCGCCGGAGAAGCTGGCGGAGAACCTCGACGCCGTTCTCAAGAGATTGATATCCAAGCTAGAGCGCGGAAAGCAGAACATCCAGTCGGCCTACGTGAAGACCACCATGGGCCCGTCCTACAAGGTGATGTGAGATGGCGCACGTGGCACAGTGGAAGAAGGAGGCCGTGGGCGACCTTAAGAAGCAGATCGCGAAGTGCAAGGTCGTGGGCGTCATAGATGTCCATGGCGTGCCCGCGCCCGCGTTCCAGACGATGAGGACCAACCTGAGGGGGAAGGCCGAGATAACCATGCTCAAGAACACCCTCCTCAAGATAGCGCTCCTGGAGGCCTCGAATGACAAGAAAGGCCTCGAGAAGCTGTCCGAGACGGTGGACGGCCAGTGCGCGGTCGTGACCTCTGACCTCAACCCGTTCAAGCTCTTCAAGCAGCTCGACTCCACCAAGACCAAGATGCCCGCGAGGGGCGGAGAGATCTCCCCGGACGACATCGAGATCAAGGCGGGGGACACACCCTTCAAGCCCGGCCCCATAGTCGGCGAGCTCCAGAAGGCCGGCCTGCCCGCAGCGATCGAACAGGGCAAGGTCGTCATAAAGAAGGACAAGGTCGTGGTGAAGAAGGGGGACAAGATCCCGCGCGAGGTCGCGCTGGTGCTCTCGAAACTCGAGATATTCCCGCTCACGGTCGGCCTGGACCTGCATGCGGTCTTCGAGGACGGCATGGTCTACAAGAAGGACGTGCTAGCGGTCGACGAGGTCGAGATCATGAACAGGGTGAAAGCGGCCGCCTCGGGCGCGCTCAACCTGTCGGTGTTCATCTCCTATCCGACGAAGCAGTCCATCAGGCCGATGCTCGCGAACGCCCACTTCAAGGCCATCAACCTGGCGGTCAACGCGGACATCCCGAACAAGGAGACTATCAAGATAATGCTCGCGAAGGCGAACGCTCAGATGCTCTCGCTGGCGTCCAAGGCGCCCGGCGCCCAGGACGACGAGCTGAAGGCGGCGCTGAGCAACACCCCGAGGCCCCCGGAGGACAAGGGGGGTCAGGGCAAGCCTGAGGAGAAGAAGGAAGAGAAGAAAGAGGAGAAGGTTTCCGAGGAAGAGGCTGCGGCCGGCCTCGGCGCCCTATTCGGATAATCGATCAAAGGAGGCAGAAACATGGAATATGTGTACAGCGCAATGGTCCTGCACGCGGCGAAGAAGCCGGTGTCAGAGGAAGGCATCACAGCCGTACTGAAGGCTGCTGGCGTCACGGCGGACGCGGCGAGGGTCAAGGCCCTGACCGCGGCGCTCGAGGGCGTCAACATCGACGAGGCTATCGCGACGGCCGTCGCTGCCCCAGTCGCTGCGGCCCCGGCGGCTGCCGGACCTGCTGAGAAGAAGGAAGAGAAGAAAGAGGAGAAGAAGAAAGAGGAAAAGGGAGTCAGCGAGGAAGAGGCTGCAGCTGGTCTCAGCGCGCTCTTCGGCTAAACCCTTGAGCTTCTTTTCCAAACCTCTTCGAGCCTCTTCTCTATTGTCCCAGGAACGCAGCGTCAGCCTTGGACTCACTCGTGCTCGAGCATCCGCCCGACTTCCTTCTCGAACAACGAGACGAGCTCCTGGCCGATCTCCTTCCTCAGCTCCGGCGGGACCAGCTCTATGCCGATCTTCGCACCCACCTTGCCGATCTTGAGGACCGCGTAGGCCTCGTGTATCTTCGCGTCCATCAGGTCCTTGACCGCGGCCTTGAGCTCCTTCTTGAGCTCCGGGTTCGCGTCCAGCTTCTCCCTGATGACCCTCTTCATCTCGTCCTTCACGAGGTCCTCGATTGCCTCAAGGACGAGGGTTTCCGAGCTGAGCATCTTGTTCGTTTCCCTGACGACCGAGGAAACGATGTCTCCGTCTGGCACGATTCTCACTCCCCTCCATCGACCGTGTTGGTACCTTAAAATCGTTTGCCAAGCCCGGAGGACTTTCGCTGCGCCCGCACGAATCCTTTAAAAGAGACCGTGCCGATAGCGACCAAGACATCCAGAAGCTGACGACATGTGGGACACCATCGGCAAGAGCGTCTTCAAGGACCAGCGTACACTCTCTTTTGACTATGTGCCCCAGAGACTGGTCCACAGAGAGGCGCAGATGAAGAAGCTGACCATGATCTATCGGTCGGTTGTGGAGTCCAACCTCTCACAGAACGCGGTCCTGGTGGGCAGCGTCGGAACCGGAAAGACCGCGACGGCCAAGCGATTCTGCATGGACCTCAAGGACTACGCCGAGAAGAACCAGAAAGCCGTCGACTGGTGCCTCGTGAACTGCCGGCAGCGGAACAGCGAGTCGAGCGCCGTCCTGCACATCGTGAACCACTTCCAGCCGAACTTCCCCGACAGGGGCTTCTCGATAACGGAGATGCTCAGGATCCTCAGGAAGGACCTGGAGAAGCGCAAGGTGCACCTGATAATCGTCCTCGACGAGGCGGACGTCCTGCTCAAGAAGGCAGGCTCCGACATCATCTACAA
>JALOTQ010000029.1 GCA_025457815.1 Thermoplasmata archaeon | reverse complement strand
CGCGTCGATCTCGGTCTTCTTGACCTCGAGCGCGGAGTCGACGAGCGCGATCTTGGCGTTATCCACCTTCTTCGGCATCGCCGGGTGAACTGCTTCCTTGTCGACTATGATTCCAGATATCATCTGCGTGTCGTCCATTGAGCCGCCCTGCTTCTTGACGACCTGGATGTTGTCCTCGTCGACGAACCACTTGCCGTCGCCCTTCTTCTCTGCGACCGCGCTGACCGCCTTGACGGCGACATCAGCCAGCAGGTCCCTCGATGAGGAGACGCTCTTCGATATCATCGCGGTTCTCGCGATGTCCATCAGGGTGTCCTTGTCGTCAGGCGAGACATTTATGGCTACGTCATCGAGCATGTCCCTAGCCTTCATCGCCGCGGCCCTGTAGCCGCCCGAGATAACGGTCGGGTGGACGTTCTGCTCAATCAGTGCCTCGGCTTTCTTCAGGAGCTCTCCCGCGAGCACCACGGCAGTCGTTGTGCCGTCGCCGCATTCCTCGTCCTGGGTCTTGGCGACCTCGACGAGCATCTTCGCGGCCGGGTGTTCGACGTCGATCTCCTTCAGGATCGTCACGCCGTCGTTCGTTATGACAACGTCGCCCATGCTGTCGACGAGCATCTTGTCCATGCCCCTCGGTCCGAGGGTGCTGCGGACGGAATCTGCGATGGCTCTAGCCGCAGTGATGTTGTTGAACTGCGCGCCTTTGCCCCTTTCTCTCTTGGTTCCTTCTTTCAGAATCAGAACCGGTGTTTGGCCTATCATTTCCTAACCTCCCTTTGTATGTCTGGATTGACCAATATCCGCCATTGGCTTCTATGGGTAGATTCTCGTATATGTTAGGGCTTCTATATAAGGTTTACTGCGCACAATTTGGCCCGTTATCGGCCGAAAACGACCCCTTTCTGGTGACCAGGGGTTCGACACGAAGAAGAGGTATGCCTCGACCCTCTTTTTCGCTCAAACCACCTTTTATCTAGGTTGTCTCTCCTTTGCCCGCTCTTGTCTATGATTGTAGTTCCTTACGTGACTCTAGAAGGTATCACACTCCTTGACAAGATATCCCGGCGCGGGCGCTCGCGCAAGGAAGTGTCTGAGCTCGCGTCGAAACTCTCCGAGAAGTTCGAGAGATTGTATCTTGCGGACGAAGACGGGATTGTCAAGAACAAGCCTCAGCTAGACCTCGCGCAAGCGGTATGCGATGAGATCCCGACTCTCTACGAGTGCGGAGTGAGGTTCTCGAACAACGTCATCGACGTAATCACCGCGGGTGCGGACAGGGCCGTGCTCGGCTCATCGACGATATCCAACCTCGACGAGCTCAGAGGAGCCTTTATGCTCTCGGAGAACATTACGTTCAAAGTCGACTATCGGGATGGGATCTTGAGTTTTGACCCACACATTGCTGGCAGAGCCTTCCACGACCTTGCGCGTGATGTGCACGACATCGGCATCTCGGAGATCGTCGTGCCCAGCAAGCTCGCGAAGGATGCTGGGGCTGCCAAGAAGCAGTTCGGGTTCAGGCTCGGTGTCATCGCGTCCATGTCCGAACGTCAGAGTCTCGAGGCGCTCGGGGCGGACTATCTAGTCGCAGAGGATTTCGGGAGTATGGATGGGAATGAGTGAACTGAAGAACAGCATCGCACTTCTCTACAGGCGGAAGGGGAAGGAATCGCTCACGGAGCGCGAGTTCGTCTTCTCCGCATCGATGGAGACCAGATGGTTCTCCCCCAAGGACGCGCAGAGATTGCTGGACATCGGACTCAGCGGTGGGCTCCTCCAGAAGAAGAACGGGAGCGTCCTGCCGACATTCGACCTGCAGACCGTCGATGTCCCGCTGGACTACAAGCCCTCGAAGGACATGCTCAACGAGATATCCAGGCAGAAGATGGACCTCTTCTCGGAGATTGTCGAGAAGATCGTGAAGACCAAGGCGGTCCCGAAGCGGGAGGTCGTCTCGAAGGTGAACAAGAAGCAGGAGATGCTGGGCATCGACGTCGAGCCCGCGGCACTGCTTGTTGCATCAGACTATGGGTTGTCTCTGGAATCGCAGTTCATCGAGAGGGCGACATCTGAGATACTCAGCCGGGACTTCCAGTAGAACCCAGGGTCGAGGCCTCAGTCCTTCTGCATCTTGATCAGGTCAGCCAGCGTGAGAGCGGAAGTCCCCATGCCCTTGGCCACCTGTGTGTCCACGAACTTCTCCTTCAGCTTTATGCCGAGCTCCTTCTCGAGCTTCCCAACCATCTTGTCATCGGGACGCATGTCTCCGGACTCGATCTTGCTAAGGACCGTGAGCCGTTCGTTTATCTTCATCGCGAGGTCCTTCTGCGACATGCCTTTCTTGGAGCGGGCGTTGCGGATCCGCGCGGCGAAATCCTCGACGATCTCCTCCCTCTCTAGATTCGAGAGAACGTCCCTCGGCTTGCCGCGCTTCTCCCTGAACTCCAACCTCTGCTCGATCAGCGGTTTCGGGGCAGGGGCCTCCTTCTCCGCCGGCTTCTTGGCCTCTATGCCGAATTTTGCGCATTCGGAGCAAACTTCAAGTTGGACCCCTTCGATAGTAACCTTCTTGCAGAAGGTTACGCTCTTGCCGCACATCTCGCAGATCATGAAAACCGCGTGCCTGAACCAGGAAGCCAAAGAATAAATAGAGTATTTAACCTTATATAATTCCCAGCTCGAAAAATGCTGACAACGAGGTTTGATAGATTGGAGCAGGACCAAACAGGGCCTTCGATGCTCGAGGAGATACACCGCAAGGTGTCGGTCCTCGAGGAGAGGAATCTAGAGCTCGTCGAGGAGGCTCGCAGGGTAGACGGAGAGAAGAGGTTCGTCGAGGGCGAACTCATCAGACTTCAGAAGGAGCTCAAGAGGCTGAAGGCCGAACTCGAGAGGCTCAAGGCCCCTCCGCTCATCATAGGGCAGATCAAGGACGTCCTCGCGGACGGCCGAGTCGTCGTGAAGAGCTCGACGGGCCCGGACTTCATAGTCAGCACATCCGATTATGTTTCTCCGGAGCTGCTTACCGCAGGCGCTCGCGTGGCGCTGAACAAGCAGACATTGGCGGTCATGGGCGTTCTCCCGCCGTCCCTCGACCCGATCGTCGTCGGCGCGGAGATAATCTCCAAGCCCGACACACAGTACGATGACATCGGAGGGCTCGAGCCTCAGATATTGGAGGTCAGGGAGGCAGTCGAGGACCCGCTGCTGAGGCCGGAACTGTACAAGAAGGTCGGAATCGACCCGCCGAAGGGAGTCCTACTGGTAGGCCCGCCGGGAACTGGGAAGACGCTCCTTGCGAAGGCCGTGGCCAAGCAGACCAACGCCACATTCATCAGGTTCGTAGGTTCCGAGCTGGTCCAGAAGTACATCGGCGAGGGCGCGAGGCTCGTCAGGGAGCTGTTCGACCTTGCTAGGCAGAAGGCCCCGTCTATCGTGTTCATTGACGAGATAGACAGTGTCGGTGCCAAGAGGCTGGAGCTCGCAACATCCGGTGACCGCGAGGTTCAGAGGACGTTGATGCAGCTGCTCGCGGAGCTCGACGGCTTCAACCCGCTGGGCGAGGTGAAGATCATAGGTGCGACGAACAGGCCCGACATACTGGATGAGGCGCTGCTCAGGCCCGGCAGGTTCGACAGGATCATCGAGATCCCGATGCCGAACTTCGAGGCCCGGACGGACATACTCAAGATCCACTCGAAGCGCATGAACCTGGACACGTCGGTGAACATCGAGGAGCTGGCGTCCAAGGCTGAGGGCTCGACAGGTGCTGACATAAAGGCCATATGCACGGAGTCCGGCATGTTCGCCATAAGGGACAACAGGGACTTCGTCACGATGCAGGACTTCGAGAAGGCGATACTCAAGGTCTTGGACGAAGGCTCGGAGAAGGCGATGGAATCAGGGCCTATGTTCGCATAGGCACTGCAGAGCATCAGGCATCCTGTCTCATTCCAGATCCTTCTCTACCACGAAGGCCCCAATGTATCCGCACTTCTTGCAGTGATACTTGTAGCCCGTTATGAGGCCGGTCTCATAGTAGAGGTCAGCGGAGCCACATTCCGGGCAGGTAAGGACTGACTTAGGCCTCTTCACGGACTGTCGGATGGGGGTCTTCGGAGTTAACCGTTTCCTAGTACTGGCTCAGTTCGGCCTTCATGAACTCCCGGAGAAGAGTCGTGGCGTAGCATCCCTTGTTGAGCGAGAAGCTGAAGACCGCCTCTCCAGGCAGGCACTCCACCTCGAGGTCGGCATAGTGCGCGAGCAGCTCCCTCCTGCTGCCTTTTGACGATGCCTCCCTCAGACCAACAATCTGAAAGTCCTTGCTCTGCAATCCCTGCTCAGCAACGATTCTCCGTTCTATCTCGCCCATCCTTCCTTCAGCGAAGGTCGACTCGGTCCCGTAGAGCAGCCCGCTCACGAACGCTTTGCGCTCTCGAGCGTTCCTGGTCACCTTCTCGAGGTTGTCCCGCGTCACGGGAATGGCGGTGTCGTGGTCCGGGACGTTCATCTTGGTGAGCGGCAACACGAAGTCGCCCACTTCGGGCTCGCCAATCGACATGCCCGACCTGAGCCTCTCGCTGAGTATCCTGTTGAACAGGAACGACTGGTATGCGTGGACGAACATCATCAGGAGGTTGTGGGGGAGCCTGCGCAGCGCACCCAGGTGATCGCCAGGGTTGTCCTTCAGATGGCCTATCATGGTCCGCTCGAACGTCAGCTTCATGGGGAATTCCCTGAGGGCGCGCTCGAAATCCATCGTCTCCTGCAGGTTCCGCCTCGCGTCGTTGGCCTCCGAGTCTTCCTCGTCGAACGGGTTCGCGATGTATCGCATCACCGCCGCTTCCAGATCCCCTTTCACGAGGTCCTTGCCTATCAGATGAGTGATCGGCCTCACCGAGCCGAAGCGCTGGATGCCGAAGAAGTTGGGGAAGCCGCCCAGCTTGTCCAGTCGTTCCTTCACCGCGCTGCACGACGCTGCCGGGTCCACTGTCGGGTCAATGTCTGAGACTCTGATCCTGAACTTGTTGCCGATCAGGTCTCCGATGGTGATCATCCTGTTCGAGCGGTAGACATCAGAGACGACGACATCCGGGATGGCAAGCGCCTGCACGGCTTCGATGGGGGCGTTGAATGACATCAGCTGCGTTGCGACGGCCCGCCCGTCCTTGGTCCCTGCGAAGCCTATCCTGGCCCTCCCAACCCTAAGGTTCGAGCTGAGCCTGCGGACGAGCCGGTTGGTCTCCCAGTTCCTGCGCCAGACGCGTGCGACCACGAACTTGCCGTCGGGCTTCTCAGGAGGCAGGATGGATATCTCGTCCACGACGAAGTCCTCAGGGGTCTTCCTCAGCTTCCCGCCGATCCCCGGGACATCGGCTGTGAGAAACACCTCGAGGCCCAGCTCGCTCTCTTTCATGACGCACTCAGAATCGTGATGTCCGGTAATAACGTTCCGTCGCGGCCAGTCTATATCTGCTTCTCTATCAGCTCGCGGGCTTCGGCGAACTGGTTCGCGAGGGACTTGGCCGCCTTCTTCAGGGCTGCCTGCGGCTTGCCCTCCTTGACCTCAACGGTCAGGACGGGTTTGTCGAGCTGCGGGTGCCCTGTGACGTACCGTGCGTCCGCGACGTTCTTGTCCTGGAGAAGTTCGTGGATCAGTGGCACGATCAGGGTCTCGTCGGCGTCGACTATCTCGACCCTTATGCTGTCCTTCTTCTTCTCGACCAGCTTGAACTCCATGGTCCTCGATTCGACTCGTATGGGCAATGGGTTCATAAAGCTATCTAGTTCGGCCGCGGCATGCTGGATGGGCTGACAGAAGCTCAGGTGAACATAGAAAACGGGGAATAAGGGGTTTCTGCGGTCTCGTCGACGGACCTACTCTTCGGGAGCAACGACCAGGTACGGTCTCATCATCTCGTTGTCCTCGTGGTCGAGTATGTGGCAGTGCCAGACGTATCCGGGCCCGTATGTCGCATCGAAGGGGTACTCTACGCTACCGTCGATCGGAGCGAACCTGACGATTATGAAGGTCGTTTCTCCTGGGTTCATCCGCACCGTGTCCTTCCAGCCCTGCTCGTTCGGAGGAGCCGTCATGGGCTTGTTCTTCAAGTAGGGACCGACTGGCAGCTCGATCGGGATGTAGTCGTGCATGAACGGTATCATGCCGCCCATTGTGCCCTCCGAGTTGAGTTCGAGCCAATCATTGTAGTACTTCGCGTCGTCCACCTTCTGCCTGTACATCAGCTGGAACTGAACCAGGTGCAGGTGTATCGGATGCGTGTCGGCCGTCGGGTTCGTGATCACCCACATCTCGGTGCTGCCCAGCACGGGGAGCTCGGAGATCTCTCCGTGCCATTTCTGGCCGTTGAGCAGTATCTCGAGCGGCCCGCCCGGTCCCATGACCTCGGTCAGAGTCAGATACCTGACCTTGTCCACCGGTCCCGTTATGGACGGGAAGACCGCAAGATCCGGGTTCAGCGTACTCGGCAGAGGGGGTAGGGTGTCGCCAGGACTTCCTACGACTGTGAACTGCATCACCTGGCCCACAGTCCTGGGGTCGGCCCTCCCTCCCATCGGGAAGGGCGACTTGGCGCTGTTCGATAGCAGTATCTTGGTCCCAGGTGCAAGCCCTGAGAAGTCCACCAACACCTCTGCCCTCTCTCCCGGGGCTATCGTCAGCTCTCTGAGGAGCGCCGGTGACTTGAGGTATCCTCCGTCGCTGGCTATCTGGTAGAACGGCAGCTTGACGTTGTTCTCCTTGTCCCAGAACGTCAGCGTGTAGAACCTCGCGTTCGAGCCGTCCAGGAGTCTTAGGCGGTAGAGCCCCTGGTCGACATCCATGTTAGGCCAAACCTTCCCGTTCACCATTATCGTGTTCCCAAAGAACTCCGGAGTCCAGTAGGGATGGTCGTCAGGGTTCAGGCCCACGCTGTCGAAGAACATGGTACCATCCACGTTGAAGGTCCTGTCCTGGATCACGACAGGCATGTCGTACTTCCCGCTCGGCAGGTACTGGGCGATCGGGTCCGCCGGGTCCCTGAGAAGGTAGAATCCCGCCAGGCCAGACATGACGTTGATCCTCGTTATCCCGAGTGCGTGGTCGTGGTACCACAATGTGGTCGCGGGCTGGGCGTTAGGGTATGTGAACGTGACTGTGCCAGGCACCTCCGGGGTCTCTTCGTACGCAGGTCCGTACAGCCCGTCATACGTGAACCAGGAATCCGGACCCCCGTCGGAATCGGACCTGACCTCGGCCCCGTGCAGGTGGGTCACGAGCGGGACTGGGCTCTGGGCCCAGTCGAAGCCCGGTGGGTACGTCGGGTACGGTGGCATCGGCATCCCCATTCCCGTCGGGTCCGCCCAGTGCAGAGTCGGGTCGACGGGGAACATGTGCGGGCTTGAGATCTCATTCTTCCACTCGACGGTTGCCGGTATGCCTCTGATGGCTTCGAACGACGGTCCAGGAGAGCTGAAGACGGTCCCTAGATACTCCCCCGTGACCGAATCCTTGGCTGGGCCCTCGTAGCCCCACACGGGTGTCATTGGGAGCGATGCTGGCAGAACCTGCTGCACGCCGGCCATCATGCTGATCTGGTACTCGTGTGATAATCCGCCAGACTCGTCCGTGAATACGGTCGGATCGAACACGGGCGGCGGACCTTCGAGCTGGTTGACCCACTTGGGAATCGTAAGCGGGTCAAGCGTTGCTGCGGGGGCAGGGGGCACCATCGTTGCGGCTGCCGCAGGGCCTGCCAAGGGCAGTATCAGTGCCAACATCACTGCCGGAGCGAACGCGAACCTGGCAATCCTGGTCCAGGTACCATGCACATCAACTTGGTCAAATCGATCTTCATTCAATCCATATCACCCCTCTCAATCGTCTCTTTCAAAGAAGGGACCGTATGCAGTCTGCGACTCTGCAGAACAATCAGCGTATCCCGGAGGTGGTGACTATTGTATAACGGTGTTAAAGATTCCCCGAACCAGAACGGCTACTTGGTCTGGCCCTAAGAATTCCTCTGCGTCAAGGGTTGAGGCAACGGCTCACTTCTTCGCCTTCTTGGGCCTGCCCTTGGCCTTGCCCTTACTCTCCTTGATCTGGACGACCTTCCTGTCCCGGGGGTACATGGTCCCGCACATCTGGCAGACGTCGACCTCCTTCCAGCGGGCGTCCTCGGTCGCTATGATCTTGATTATGCATGGGCTCTCGCACAGCGGGCACTTGCTCGATGCCATCTACTTACCTTCCTCGCCGAACCTCTTCCGAAGCACTGTATGGATTCCTTCGGCGATAACCCTACCGATGCCGTCTACTTGCATAAGTTCTTCGACGTCCGCGTCCGCGATTCCCTTGACGCTTCCGAACCGATGGAGGAGCCTCTCGGCCAATGTCGCGGAGACGTTCGGAAGTCCCTGGACGAGGAACATCTGCCTGCTGCTCACATCCAGTGTGGTCTGGACCGACTTGCCGCTCTGTTCCTTGGCCTCCTCCTGCCTGAATAGCGAGCGGACAGCAGAGGCCGTGTCGGCCGGTCCGTCCGTGGACAGGATCGGCATATGGTACTCCGCGAGGACCGAGCTGAGCGCGTCGTAGACGGCAGCGTTCCCCGCCTGGACGCCCTCTCCTTCGGGCTTTCCCTGGACAATCAGTATCGGGTGGAGGTACTCGTGCTTGAGCTTGGCAAGGGTCGTGAGTACCGACCCGTCGGAGATGCCCTTGATGAACTCGTCGACGGTCCTTACCGCGACCGCGACCCGCTTCGATACCACGATGTCCGCGGACTCGAGGTCCTCCTCAGCGGGCGAGAACCCCATCTCTCTGAGCGCCTCGTCCACCCCCGCCGCCCTGAGCCTGTGGGAGGTGACGATGGCCTGGGCCCTGTCCTCCTGCTCGAAGCCTCCGAGGAACTTCTGGCCCTTCTTCTCAGCGGTTCTCCTGGAGAGCTCCTCCTTCGGCGTCTCAGGAGGTTGATTCATCATGTCAGTGAACTGAGCCCTGGTGAGCGTGGAGGGTGAGGCGGACTGTATCTGGGGGAGCCCTCTCCTGGCCCTTAGCCTGCGCCTGAGGGCCTCGAGCTCCCTTCGCATCTGCATCTCCTTCTTCCTGCTGGACCAGAAGTAGGCCTCGTCCTTCGTGTCGCGCGTTACGAGGACTATCACCTTCCCGGCCTGGCGTCTTCCCGTCCTTCCTCTCCTCTGGATGGTCCTTATCTCGGACGGTATCGGTTCGTAGAACACGACGAGGTCAGTGGACGGTATGTCCAGTCCCTCCTCGGCTATCGAGGTCGACACGAGGACGTTGAAATCCCCGTTCCTGAACTTGTCGATGATCTCCTTCTGCTCCTTCTGCTTGAGTCCGATGTCCTCGCCCTTGCTCGCCTGGCCCACGAACCTGACGGGCTTCAGTCCGGGTACCTCGCTGAGCTTCTGCGTCATGAGGTCGCAGGTGTCCCGATAATGCGTGAAGACTATCACCCTCGAATCCGGCTTGGAGACGAACTGCTGCCTCAGCACAGGGATTATCTTCTCGAGCTTCGGATGGTCCCGCTCCATGCCGTAGAGCAGGGTTCTGGCCTGCTGGAACCTCGCATCCTTGACAAGGTCCCTGGAGGCTTTCGGACCCCCTTTCTCTTCGCCCTCCTTGACCAGCTTGTCGAAGTAGTTCTCGAGCGCCCCTTTGCCCTGCGTCTCGGCCAGTTCCACGGCGTGGTTGATCTTCATCGCGAGCGACTGCGTGCTCATGGCCTTGAACAGCTGGAAGGACTTCTTGCCCGCGTTCAGCCTGGCTCGCATGACGTTCCCCGCCTCGAGAAGGTCCCGCGTTGTCGCGGGCTTCTTCGGATCCAGGAAACCCCAGGCCCGCAGCTTCGTTATCTGCTCGTCGTAGACCTGGCGGAGCAGGTAGATGACCCTTGACATGCCCTCTTGGACGTTGACGGCGATGTACTCGGTCTTCACATCCTGGGTGTACTTCGCGACGTCCTCGTCCAGCTCGGACCTTATCTCCACGTTCGTTATGTTCAGGTTCTCGCAGACCTCTGCGATCTTCGACACGTCGGACCCGGGTGAGGCGGTCATTCCGAGCGCGAGCCCGGTATAATTCTTCCCGATGGAGACGTATGCGTAGTCCCCGGCGGCCCTGTGGGCCTCGTCGAAGACCACCAGGGCGACATCCTTCAGCGATATTCTCCCTTCCGCGATGTCGTTCTCGATCACCTGGGGCGTGGAAACGATCAGCCGGCTCTCGCGCCAGACCTCCTTCCTTTCCTTGGGGGCCACCTCGCCGGTGAACATCGCGGGTTCATGCCCCACAAGGTATCGTCTCAGGAACTCGGTGTGTTGCTCGACCAAGGGTTTAGTCGGTGCCATGAACAGGACCTTGCCAGAGCCCTTCCTCATCGTCTCAGCTATGACTATGAGGGCGACGACCGTCTTGCCCAGCCCCGTCGGCAGGACGACCAACGTGGATTCCTTCACAGCCGCGGCTGCTATGTTGGTCTGATAATCCCTCTGCTCCACGCTGGAAGGTTTGATGAGCTCGTGTTCCAGGAACACGAGCCTTTGAGAACTGACCGACGGTATGAATCTTTTCTCGTCAGAAAGCCGAAACTAGTGGCAGCCCGCGCACGAGCTGCACGCGGACGCGCTCGTCGACTTCACGCGGACGACCACTCCAGGTCCCTGGGGGGTGTCCACCGAGTCCACGACAGCCTCCTTCAGCTCCGCCTCGAGTTCCTTCTCGTAGATGAGCTTGAAGCCGTCGGTCTTCACCTCTACATCTCCGTCCTTCTGCTTGTCGAAAGCCATCATGTAGGCTGGTCCTGAGCACGAGTATCCTGCGAAGAACACTCTGATTGGGTCTGACTTCTTCGATTCCGTTATGATCGACTTGATCGTCTCGATCGCCTTTGGCGTGACTGTGACCATTCGAATGCCTCTTGGTTGCTTGACGTAACCACGTTATATAATGTTTTGCGCCTGACATGGCGGGCCGGAACAGGGAGGTGTCTGGCTCTTTAAGGCTTGACCCTGTCGAACCCCTCTCCCCCCACGGGCTTGGTGGCATCGATGCCGACCTTCGTGGTGGTCTCGTCCGCGCTGGGGTCGAGGCTGCTTCCTCTGGCGTTCTCGATGACCACGAGCCCCTTGTGCCCTTGGAACCTTGTGGCGACGGCCCATTCCACATCCCTGTCGTCGAATACGTCGATGTCGTTGTCCACCACCGTGACCATCTTCATCGACGGGTGAGCGCCCAGAGCCGCCATGATGGCGTTCACACCGTCCCCTTCCTTCTGCTTCGTGATGGACACGACTCCGTGCAACCAGCAGCAGCCGCCTTCGGTCAGCCTGGCCGCGTGTACCTCCGGCACGGCCAGCCCGACGGCCTTCTGAATGACGGGCTCGCGCGGCATGCCCATCATGAGATAGTGCTCGTCGACCCCGGGCAGGATCATCTGGAACACCGCATCGTCGCAGTGGTAGATCCTGTCTATCTCGACCACGGGTTGCTTCCTCACCGGGTCGATGGTTCCGGTGATGTCAACGAACGGGCCTTCGTCGCCGACCTCCTTCGTGACCCTCCCTTCGAAGATGTACTCCGCGAACGCAGGGACATACAGGCCGTTCCTCAACTTGCGGACGCAGACTGGTTCTCCCAGGCATAGCTGCCGGAGGGTGTTCGCGACCGTGAGCTCGTCCTTTCCGAACTCCAGATTCATCGCGGCCGACAGCATGATCGAAGGGCACAGGCCGATCGCCACGGCGATCTTGAGGTCCTCTCCCGCGGCCATGGCCCGCTTGTGGAGCGCGTAAAGATGCCTCGGGACGACCCGCATGGCGAACCTGTTCTCGTCGAGGAGCATCAGCCTGTGATACGATGCGTTCCTGATGCCATCGTGCTCCGCCACGACCACTCCTGCGGTCACGAATCTGCCTCCGTCTGTGGCGTAGAACTTCGGTATCGCGGATTCCCTGAGGTCGAAATCAGTGAGTATGTTCTTCTCGAAGGGTGCGTTCTCGATCTCTTGAGGGGCCGAGGGCGAATCCATGGCCTGGATCATCTTCGCAGTCAGTTCAGGAGGGGTAACGCCCATCGCCTGGGCGATCCTCTCCCTGGTCGACCACAGGTTGCCGACCGCCCTGTAGCCGTCAAGGTTCTCGAACAGGACCGGCCTTGTCCTCTCCTTGTGCAGGATCTTCGTGAGCTCGAGGTCCCTGGAGATATGGCCCTTGATCGTGACGGTCTCCTTGAACTGGTCGATGAATCTCCTGAGAACCATTTGCGCACCGTCTCGACAGATGAACTAATGGTTATTTCTATCCTTTCGTGGCCCCTTCCAGCATCGTCCCCGGCTTACATCCTTATATACGCACGCGCCAATCGAGTCGGCCGTGGACATAGAGCCCGTAATCAGGAAATACGCCCTGCAGAACGCAGTGCAGTTCGAGGGCAAGGCCACGCTCGGCTCCGTCATGGGCAAGGTGATGGCGGAGCATCCCGAGCTCAGGAAGAGCGCCAAGGAAGTGACCTCGCTCGCGAAGTCCGTCATTGACGAGATCAACCGGATGTCCCCAGAGGCCCAGAAGGCCGCGCTCGAGAAGGAGTCTCCGGAACTGCTCGTGAAGGAGACGAAGGAGAGGCAGACAGGGCTGCCCGATTTGAAGAACGTGGCAGGCGAGGTCAGGATGAGGATGGCCCCGAACCCTTCGGGCCCGCTCCATGTAGGCCACAGCAGGATGGCCATACTGAATGACGAGTATGTGAAGAGGTACGGCGGCATCTGTTACAACAGGTTCGAGGACACAGACCCCGCGAGGATAGACCCGAGCGGCTACGACACCATCCCGGAGGACTTCGACTGGCTTGGGGTCAAGATACATTCCACGATCGTCCAGAGCGAGAGGTTCGAGATCTACTATGACATCGCCAAGAAGCTGCTGGAGATGGACAAGGCCTACGTGTGCACGTGCGAGCCAGACAGTTGGCGCGAGCTGAAGAACAAGAAGAAGGCCTGCCCGCACAGGGACCAGCCCCTTGAAGAGCAGATGGCCCGGTGGGACAAGATTTTCGACGGGTCATACAAGCCCGAGGAAGCGTCGCTCGTCGTCAAGACCGACCTCGCGCACCCGAACCCCGCCATCAGGGACTTCGTCGCCCTTAGGATTGATGACACTCCGCACCCAAGGACCGGCACGAAGTACAGGGTATACCCTTTGATGAATCTCGCTGTCGCCGTTGACGACCATCTTCTCGACCTCACTCACGTGCTCAGGGGCAAGGACCACCTGAACAACACCTACCGGCAGGAGTACGTGTTCGACTACTTCGGCTGGAAGAAGCCCGAGTACATCCACTATGGGCGTGTGTCGATAGAGGAGGCTCAGCTATCGACCTCGAAGATGGCCAAGGGGATACGGGAAGGGCTGTACTCTGGATGGGACGACCCCCAGCTGGGGACTCTCAGGGCGATGCGTAGGCGTGGAATCCAGCCAGAGTCGCTGAGGAGATACTGGATCGAGACGGGCATCAAAGAGGTCGATATCGAATTCTCCTGGAAGACGCTCTTCTCGTTCAACAAGGAGCTCATCGATGACGGGGCGGACAGGTACTTCTTCGTGAACGACCCCGTCGAGGTTAGGATAGAGGGCGGGGTCGAGATGGTGGCAAAGGCCCC
>JALOTQ010000125.1 GCA_025457815.1 Thermoplasmata archaeon | reverse complement strand
CGAATGCAGAAGGGGGACATGATTGACAGAACCTGGTGACAAAGAGCTGCTCGCGGAGGTGGCTCGCCTGAGAGAGGATGTCAGACAGCTCCGCGAGATCGTGAATGTGCTCGTGAACGTCGTCATGGAAGAGGACCTCGAGGAAGAAGACCAAGAGTTCCCCTCGTACCCTGGCAACGAGAACAAGTTCAACATCTACAACTGATTTAAGCGGGAGAGCCCGTTACCCCTCCGGGGTAAGAGATGAAGAACACTTACTTCTTGGACAGCATGAGGGCTCAAGAGAAGTGGCGTCAGGAGGATTCCATCAACCTCCTGCCTTCCGAGAACTCCGCGAGCCCCCAAGTGAGGGCGCTCCTGTCATCCGACTTCGGGAACAGATACACGCTCCCGATCAACACCGAGTACGCGGGGGAGTTCCTGGAGAACGCGTACCGGGGCACGCGCATCACAACGGACGTCGAGAAGAGGGCCGAGGAGGTATGCCGCGAGGTCTTCGGCTCGAAGCATGCCTGCGTTCAGCCTCTGTCCGGCCACATCGCCGCCATGATCGCCATCGTATCGACCACCAAGCGAGGCGACGGGCTCTGCGCGATCGCGTCCGACAAGGGCGGGTACGACGGCTACGGGCAGGCGTACATCCCCGACCTGCTTGGCCTCAGGGCAAGCACGCTGCCGTTCGACGAGGGTGTCTGGAACCTCGACTCTGACGCAGCGGCCATGCAGATAAGGAAGCAGAAGCCCAGGCTGGTCATACTCGGAGCGTCACTCATCCTATTCCCGTACGACATGAAACCGGTGAGGGAGGCCTGCGCGGACGCGGGATCCACTCTCGTATACGACGGCTCGCACGTCCTCGGACTGATCGCCGGGGGCGAGTTCCAGAGACCCCTGAAGGAGGGCGCGGACCTGCTCTACGGGTCGACGCACAAGAGCTTCTTCGGGCCCCAGGGGGGGATCATCGCGACAAGCAGGAAGGACCTCGACGAGGCCGTGAGGAAGAACCTGACATGGCGCGTCGTGGACAACGTGCACTGGAACCGGGTCGCTGCCCTCGGCCAGGCACTCCTGGAGATGAAGCGGTTCGGGCCGCAGTACGCGAAGCAGGTGGTCAAGAACTCCCAGAGGCTCGGCCGCGAGCTGAAGGAGCGGGGAGTGCCGATAATGTTCGAGGAGCTGGGCTACTCGAGGTCCCATCAGCTGTTGATGGACGTGAAGGAGCTGAAGGCGGTCTTCGGCAAAGGCGTCAACGACTTCTCCGTCATGATGGAGAAGTCCAACCTGATCATCGACTCCGTCGGCAGGCTGGGGACCGGCGAGATCACCAGGCTCGGGATGAAGGAGAGGCACCTGCCGGAACTCGCTGACCTCTTCGTCGAGGCAGCGAAAGGCAAGGACGTCAGGAAGAAGGCCAGGGCGCTCCGGAACCAGTTCGATATGGAGTACAGGTTCCGGTAGCCGGGCGCATGCCGCCTGAGCACACTTCAGTAGAACGTCTTCGTGTACTGGAGCTCCTCGTCGACCATGATCTTCCTCCTGCCGAGCTCCTTGAAGAACGGTTCGGGCTCGATGCAGGCCTCAGGTGGAAGCGTTCCACGCTTCGTTATCTTGCCCTTGAAGAGCCAGTCCGCCGTGATGGATGGAGGCACCGATGTGTCCCTCGCGGACGGAATGCCCTTAACAGAGTCGTTCCAGGTCTTGACATAGTAGGTGACCATCGCGGGCCTGCCGTCTTTCGACCCTTCGACATCCACCCTGAAGTAGTCGAACTCATCGACGGACTGGGCGGCCCCTCTGGAAGACTCGACGGACTTCAGGTACATCGCGGTCAGGAAATCCTTCGGCGACACGGACGCTCCTCCGGCGGTGATCTTCTCCTCGCTCATGAACCCGAGCTGCGCCAGGGTCCTGAATGTCGCGAAATCGTTCGCCGGGAACCCGATCCTGAAGCTCACGTTCTTGGTTCCCCGTCCGATGAAATCCGCCATGGTGGCCGGCTCCGAGTGCTTGATGTAGTACGCGACGACCTTCCCGGACGGCTCGGGCATGACGACCTCCTTCATGCCCGACAGCACCGGGACCTTCTTCTTCTTGCCCTTGTCGACGATCCCGGGCTCCTGGGTCATCTCGTCGAGGACCGTCCTCACCGAGTATGACGGGAAGGCCGCGTTGTCCGTCTTGACCTTCGTGCCCCAGCTGCAGTATATGGAGATCGTCTCTGTCGAATCGAGTCTCCGCGCACCCGCCTCGCCGCACACATTGGTTATTCCGGGAGAACTGCCGATCCCGAGCACGCATGTGACTCCGGCGTCCTTCGCCTTCTTGTCGTACTCGAGCTGCTTGAGGGTGTAGTCGTAGAACCCTCCCAAGTCTGAGTAATGCACCCCAAGCTCGATAGCGACGGGCATGACCTTGATGTTCAGCTCGTACCAGGCGGAGTTGTGAATCACGTCGACTCCCTTGGCGGCCTTCTTCAGCGCGGCCGGGTCGGCGGCGTCCAGCTTGATGGGCGTGATGTTTTCCTTCCCCATGCGTTCCGCGAGAGCCTTTGCCCTCTCGAGGCTCAGGTCCGCCGCGATCACCTCGGCGTCGTAGAACTCCACCAGGTCTTTCACTGTCCAAGCCCCGATCTGACCGGATGCGCCGATCACTAGCACCTTCATCCTAGCCACGCTCTCGCCTCCCAGCCTCAGGTTCTCCTACATGGAAAACCGGTAGATAACCCTGAGTGCGTACAGACGGGGAATCGCGTGCCGGTCCTCAGTGACTCATGCCTTGATGAACTTGCCCGACCAGTATTCCTGGAACGCGAGGTCGAGCTCTTGCTCCGTGTTCATGACGATCGGGCCTCTCCAAGCCACGGGCTCGCCGACGGGCGGGCCTGACACCAGCAGGAACCGAACGGGGCTCTTCGCGGTCCTGACGGTCACGTGAGACCCGTCCGAGAAGAGCGCCACATGCTCGGCGCCAAGGGGGTTGATCGCGTTGTGCCCGAACAGCCCCTCGCCCTCGAACACGTACGCGAAGACCCTGTTGCCCTGCTTAACCGTGTGGTCGAACCTGCGACCTGAGACCATGCTGACATCGATGTACTCGGTATCCACGACCAGGTCCTTCACGGGTCCTTGCGTGCCCTCGAACTGACCCGCGATGACCTTCACATCGATGCCCTTCTTGGGCGAAGCGTCCGGTATGTCCGAACTCTTGATGTCCCTGTACCTGGGCCTCATCATCTTCTGCGAGGCGGGCAGGTTGACCCAGAGCTGGAACCCCTGCATGCGGCCGACATATGGCTGAGGCATCTCCTGATGGAGGATGCCGCCTCCGGCGGTCATCCACTGCACGTCCCCGGACCGTATCGTCCCGCGGTTGCCGAGTGTGTCTCCGTGCTCGACCGTTCCCTGGATCATGTACGTGACCGTCTCGATGCCGCGATGAGGGTGCCACGGGAAACCTGCCACATAGTCTGCCGGGTTCTCCGAGTGGAAGTCATCAAGCATCAGGAAAGGGTCGAAGGCAGGCACCTCGTAGTAGCCGAATGCTCGCTTGAGCCTGACGCCCGCGCCCTCGATTGTCGGCCGGCTTGCGAATATCCTCTCGACCGCCCTGTCCGTAGCCACGTTAGGACGTAGCGCGCGGGCGTATATTAGGCTTTGACAAGACGTGGCAGGGGCAGAGAGCAATTATTAATGCCAGCACCCATTCACACCACCGTGAAGGAGAACAGATACTCGAGGCAGCTGCTGCTCCCTGAAATCGGCCCTGCCGGCCAGCGGAGGCTCGGCAAGTGCAAAGCACTTGTGGTCGGCTGCGGAGCCCTCGGCACTTATGCTTTATCCTATTTGGTAAGGGCAGGGGTGGGCCAGGTGCACGTCGTCGACCGCGACGTGATAGACCTCACGAACCTCCAGAGACAAGCTCTGTTCACCGAGCAGGATGTAGGCAGACCGAAGGCCAAGGTGGCTGAGGAGAGGCTGCGAGAGGTCAATTCCGAAATAGATGTCCGTGGAACGGTGGCCGATGTCAACCACACGAACATCGAGA
>JALOTQ010000124.1 GCA_025457815.1 Thermoplasmata archaeon | reverse complement strand
GCCGCCCTTTCATGACAACAATGCCGTAACGGCGCGGTGTTCGCTTAGTACATATGTAAATATATATAAAATTCATCATATTTGATGCAATTTCACTTGTCCTTTTCTTGAATTCGAATGTTTAACGAATGCCCGGCTTTTATTGCGAAACTTTCCATCTAATGCGCATTTTCTTGAACAATTTCCATAAAGTCCCACTGGAAATTGCACATTGCTAACCTAGAAATATGAGGCCTGGCGAGGGTATAAATGCAATGAGCATCTTACTGAGAAACGCCGGAGTGAGTCGCCCTGACTCAGTCATGCCGGATCTGTTCGCGTTGGATGGCGCGGGCGTGACAACTCAGGAGGATGCACTGATGAGCTCTGCCAAGAAGAGGTTCGGGTTGGTCTTCCACCCCGAGAAATGCACTCTTTGCCTAGAGTGCGAGAAAGCCTGTGTCAAAGCGCACCCTGCAGTGGTCGCCTCTGGGAAACCGAGGATTCAGGTGACCAAGGAGGGCGACAAGCCGAAGGCCTTGATGTGCGTGCACTGCGACACGTGCCCGCCCTCGGAGGTCTGTCCGTCGGCGCTGTTCGAATTCCACAACGAGGGCAAGTACTGGACACTCGACGAGCACAGGTGCTTCGCGTGCATGGCATGCATACCGAGGTGCCCGTTCGACGGAGTGTTCTTCGAAGGCGCCTTCGGAGTCGAGACCGCCTATTCCTGCGACCTGTGCGCAGGAGACCCCGCCTGTGTGAAGGTCTGCGCCCCGGGGGCGTTGACCCTCTCGAAAGACAGGGAGGAGTAAGGGATGAGTGAAATGACAGAGAACGAGTCGGTTTCGGAACCAGTGAAGCAGACGAAGCCGACCGAGGACCAGGAGAAGACCAAGACGTCGGCCGAGGAGTTCCCCCTGCCGGACTGGGTTCCGCAGTGGGCGAGGGAAGCCCCGAAGATAATCGTCAGGGCTCCCGGGCCGAAGAGCAAGGAGATAATCAAGATCGACAGGGACTACGTCTCCTATGCCTACGACAGGTGCTTCACGTTCACGATCGACAAGGCCGCGGGCGCGGCGGTCATGGACGCGGATGGCAACGTCCTGCTTGATTTCTCATCTGGGATAGCCGTCCAGAACGCTGGCTGGACCCACTACAAGGTCTCCAGGGCGATCCAGGATCAGGCGGCCAAGCTCATACACTCGATGGCGAACGACGCCTACTTCGACAAGGAAGCGTACTTCGCGAAGCTGCTTTCGGAGATATCGCCAGGCAAGGCTCTCAAGGGCACGTTCTTCGGGAACAGCGGCGCCGAGGCCGTCGAGGCTGCGATGAAGCTGTCCAGGTACCACACGAAGCGGTCCGAGCACCTCGCGTTCTTCGGATCTTACCACGGCAGGATCGGAGCCGGGCTCGCGCTTACGAGCAAGCTGAAGCTGAGGTACAGCTACGGCCCGATGGCCCCTGGTATCATATTCACGCCGTTCGCGTACTGCTACAGGTGCTCGTTCAAGCAGACATATCCTGAGTGCGGCATGTGGTGCGTCGACTACATCGAGAAGCAGGTTCTCACCATGGGCGGCACGACGGGCCAGATCGCGTCCATATTCGTCGAGCCCATCCAGGGCGAGGGCGGCTACGTGCCACCCCCCAAGGAGTTCTTGCCGAGGCTGAGGAAGATCTGCGACGACAACCAGGCGCTCCTCATATTCGACGAGGTCCAGACGGGCTTCGCGAGGACCGGCAAGATGTGGGCGTGCGAGCACTACAACACGATACCCGACATACTCGTCATGGGCAAGGCCCTCGGAGGCGGCGTGCCCCTCGGCGCAATCATAGCCAAGCACGACATCATGCGCAAGTGGAGGCCAGGCTCGCACTCATCGACCTTCGGAGGGAACGCCATCACGATGGCCGCCGGGCTGGCGCACGTGCAGGCCATAGTCGACGAGAACCTCGCGGACCGGGCGGCCAAGCTAGGCGAGTACTCGATGAAGCTTCTCAAGGAGATGCAGACCCGCAGGGAGATCATCGGCGACGTCAGGGGCAAAGGCCTCATGATAGGCGTCGAGCTGGTGAAGAACCAGTACACGAAGGAGCCCCACGAGGCGACGAACATCCAGGGCAAGTGCTGGAGGGCCGGCCTGATGACCATCACGTCCGGCTTCTTCGGGAACGTGTTCAGGATCGCCCCGCCGCTGTGCATCTCGAAGGAGCAGCTCGATAAGGGCTACGAGATATTCGAGCAGGCCCTGAAGGACGAGGAGGAGTTCCTGAAGATAGGCACTTCGGCTCCTCCGGGCTAAACCCCTTCCTTTTCCGTTTCTTCTTCTAGCCAGGGCTTTCAGTCAGCCTTAGAAATCAATTTATAAGGGTAACCCATTGGGCGCGATGATGTCGGAAGGCGCGGCGTCCGAGTTCCAGAGGAAGGCAGTCGTTGCGTTCTATGCGGGCCTGCTGATGGCGGGCATAATCATCTACTGGGTGTGGGGCGTGCTCTACGACACCTGGAACCCGTTCACGAGGGGCAACATAGGCATTTACACGATCTACATACTTCTGATAGCGTTCGGCGTGATCGGCCTTATCCTCTACAGGAAGAAGCCCGCTGGGTCCTGAACGCCTACATCGCTCTGGCAAGGTACACGGGCGTCTTGGTCGGTTTCCCGCACACGACGCACTTCCCGTCGAACTCGTCCTTCTCCACGGGCGTTCCTAGGATGTTCCTTTCCGAACGGTTCTCTATCTCGTGGCCGCAGTCCTCGCCGCCGCACCATCCTGTCCGGATCATCTTCTCGGGGAGGCCTTCGAGCGAGTCGACGGTCGCTATCCCGGAAGCCATCTCCTTGCTCGCCCTGGCCAACATGTCATGAGCGATGAGCGCGAGCATCGACCTGACCTCCTCGACGAGCCTCGCCCTGTCCTTGAGCGACTTTTCGCCTGTGTCGCGCCTGACGAATGTGACCTTGCCCTTCTCGATGTCCCTCATGCCGAGCTCGAGCCTGAGCGGGACGCCCTTGAGCTCCCAGTCATAGTATTTCACTCCGGGCCTGACATCCCTCTCGTCGATGTGCACCCTCACGCCTGCGGCCTTGAGCTCGTCCCTCAGCGCGCGAGCTGCGTTCGAGACCTTCTCGGTCTCTCCCTTGGCGAGGACCGGTATGACCACGACCTGGTTCGTGGCGATGTCGGGAGGCAGCACGAGGCCCTTGTCGTCGCCGTGTATCGCCACGACGGCACCGACGAGCCGCTCGCTCATCCCGAAAGTCGTCTGGTGAACGTACCTGTGCTCTCCCTTCTCGTCCTCGTACTTGATCTCGTACGGCCTCGAGAAGTTCTCCTTGTACTGGTGGATCGAGCCGAGCTGGAGGCTTCTCCCGGACGGCAGGAGCGTGTCGACCCCGACCGTGTAGTTCGCCCCGGGGAACTTGTCCCATTCGGTCCTCTTGAGCAGGCGGTACGGTATGCACCACTTGCTGGCGAGCTCCTCAAGGATGTCGTAGTCTTCCCTCACCTGTCTCTCAGCGTCCTCGAAGTCCGCGTGGCAAGTGTGTGACTCGAAGAAGTGTATCTCTCGGACCCTGATGAACGCCCTCGTCTGCTTCGTCTCGTACCTGAAGGTGTTCACGATCTGGTATGTCTTCAGCGGAAGGTCCGCGTGCGACCGAACCCATAACGAGAATATCGGGTACATCGCCGTCTCGCTAGTCGGCCTCAGCAGGAGCTTGACGTCCAGGGGGTTCAGGCCGGCGTGCGTGACCCAGAAGACCTCTGCGTCGAAGCCCTTGATGTGCTCCTTCTCCTTCGCGAACTGGTCCTCGGGTATCAGGAGCGGGAAGCAGACCTCCTGATGGTCCGTGGCGTCGAACCCCTCCCGGATGTGCCTGTCGATGGCCTGCATGATCTTCCAGCCATACGGGGTCCAGACGTTCATGCCCTTGATTGGGTAGCGCTTGTCCGTCAGGTTGGCCTTCTCGACTTCTCGACGATCTCGTTGTACCACTCGCTGAAGTCCTCTGCCTTCTTCATGGCGTGGTCTGGAAAAGGAGCCAGGGTTATCTAGCTTTTGGTCTCGCCTGCGGCCTATCTGGGCAGAAGCGGGGATGATTCAGCGTCGTCGTCCCCGAGGGGGCTGTCTCCAATGTAGCCGACCAGGCGCTTCTCGGCGTGCCCTCCGAGCACCCAGCCCCGGAGCACAGCCGATGCGAACTGCGCCACGATTATGCAGAGAAGAGCAATGAAGCCGCTCGAGAACGCACCATTCCACCCCTCCGTGGAGTGGTCTTCTTCGTAGATGGCGGCCGTCTTGCCCAC
>JALOTQ010000123.1 GCA_025457815.1 Thermoplasmata archaeon | reverse complement strand
TCCAGGAGAGCAAGGTCAGCTGGGAAGCGGTTCGCGCTCCACGTGAGCGAATCCGCGCGGGAAGACATCGATGAGGTGCTGTCCCTGAGGCCAGATTTCGTCGTTCACATGACCAAGGCGACCGAAGAGGACGTCCGGGCATGCGCTGACAGAGGGGTGCCAATTGTGGTTTGCCCACGCTCGAACGAGTTCTACGGCTCGCGACCGGACATACCGATGATGCACTTCTCGGGGGCTGTCCTCGCGCTGGGTACAGACAACTGCATGATATCTCGGCCAGACATGTTCGAAGAGATGAAAGCTGCCTTCAGGATATGTGCGGAGAACGGGGCCATGGAGCCTTCCGAGGTCGTCAAACTGGCGACGGTCGGAGGGCGTAAAGTCTTAAAGGCAAAGCGGAATATACTGACTGAATACGGGGAAAAAGGCGACCTGGTGGTTGTCCGGTCGGGGAGCAGGGATCCCGCCCTCGAGCTGATCAATGCCACTGGGTCAGACATGATAGACATGGTGGTGCGCGGAGGGAAGGTTCGGAGGTCCAAGACTTGCAGGAGATAAGGAAGATACTCATCGCCACCGACGGTTCCGACTACACCAAAGAGGCGGTCTCCACCGGACTGCAGCTCGCGAAGATACTCGGGGCCCAGGTGACCGCCCTTTATGTCATCGACCAGACGTCCTTCGTCAGTTTCCCCATCGACTCATCCATAGTGAGCGTGTACTCTCTGCTGGAGAACGAGGGCAAGCGCGCCGTGGACGAGGTCAAGAAGGAGGGTGAGGCGCAGGGCATCAACGTCACGCCTGTCGTGGTCGAGGGCTCGCCTACCCGCAAGATCATCGAAATGGCCGCGGACTTCGACCTGGTCGTCATCGGCACTCTAGGAAGGTCCGCTCTCTCCAAACTATTCATGGGCAGCGTAGCCGAGAGAGTCACCCGGTATGCGCCCTGCCCTGTCCTAGTGGTACGCAGCAAGAGGAAGTGATGGTCACATGAAGGTGAAGGAGGTAATGACGGAGAACCCGATTGTGGCCGAGCTGCCAGGGACGAGGACGGAGGTGCTCAAGAGGCTGGTGAAGAACAACATCACGGGCGTTCCAGTGATCAAGGGCGACGATGGCACGCTCGCCGGCTTCGTCACGCGGCAGGACATCTTCGCGAAGCCCGATGAGGAGCAGCTCGCACTCGTCATGAGGCGGGACGTGCCAACAATCGGCCCGAACGCCAGCGTGAAGGACGCGGCCCGGGCTCTCGTGAACAACAACCTGAGCCACCTTCCGGTCGTCGAGAAGAACAAACTGGTCGGGATCGTCACCCCCACGGACCTTCTCATAGTCGTGGAGAAGGACAACCCTTCCGTCGCCGTCGAGGAGATCGTCCGTTCGCCCTGCATACCGATATACCAGCACGCCCCGCTCATGGTCGCCCTCGCGACCTTCAGAGCCGCGAAGGTCTTCGCGCTGCCCGTCATTGACGACGACGCGAAGCTCGTTGGCATAATCACGGACAGGGACATATTCAACCAGACTGTCGTGGACAGCTCCGTCGTGATGAGCGATCTTGGGATTAGCGACGACGAGGACAACTGGACCTGGGAGGGCCTCAGGAACGTCCTGAAGCTCTGGTACGAGGTCTCCCGCGTCGACCTGCCCAAGCTGGCTGTGAAGGACATCATGATTAAGAACCCGATGACCGTCTTCAGGAAGACGCTGGTCGGGGACGCGGCCAGGATAATGAGGAAGAACGATTTCGGGCAGCTGCCGGTGAGGGACTCCAAGGACAACCTCGTTGCGATGGTTTATGACATCGACGTGGTATCCACGCTCGCGAAGTGAGTGATGCAAATGGATCCCCAGGAAGTGCTCTCCCTGTGCAAGAGGAGGGGGTTCCTTTGGCCCGCGTACGACATCTACGGTGGAATGGGCGGGCTGTACGACTACGGTCCGCTCGGGGCGGTGCTTAAGAGCAATATCGAGAACCACTGGAGGCGGCTCTACGTCCTCGGCGAGGGTTTCCACGAGATCCAGTGTCCGATCATCGCGCCCGAGCCGGTGTTCAAGGCTTCTGGACACCTCGACGCATTCTCGGATATGTACGTGGAGTGCACGAGCTGCGGCGAGACCTACAGAGCGGACCATCTGGCCGCTGGGCTTCACGACAACCCCGCGGCCCTGAACGAGGAACAGCTGGGGAAGCTCCTCAGGGACAACAACGTCAGATGCGAGGCGTGCAAGGGGGAGCTCACTCCTCCGAGACGATTCAACCTGATGTTCAAGACCTCGGTCGGCGCGGGGAAGGGCAAGGCGGGCTATCTGAGGCCGGAGACGGCCCAGGGTATGTTCGTCAACTTCTCACAGGTCTACAGGTACGGAAGGGAGAAGCTGCCAGTCGGAGCCGTCCAGCTCGGCAGATCCTTCCGGAACGAGATCTCCCCCAGACAGGGGCTTCTCAGGCTGAGGGAGCTATCGATGATGGAGGCCGAGCTGTTCGTCCACCCTGAGGACAAGTCGTGGCCGAAGTTCAAGGATGTGAAGGCCACGAAGCTCTCGCTGGTGCCAAACAGCGGCCCGCCCGTCGATATGACTCTCCAGGACGCGGTCGCCCAGCATGTCATCGCCAACGAGACTCTAGCATACTTCATGTGGCTCACCCAGAGGTTCGCCGTGGATATCGGCATCGACCCGAAACGGCTCCGGTTCAGGCAGCACGAGAAGACAGAGATGGCGCACTACGCGGCGGACTGCTGGGATCTCGAGGCCGAGATCGGGTACGGATGGATAGAGATGGTCGGCGTGGCGGACAGGGGATGCTACGACGTCCAGGCGCACCTCACGCACAGCGGCGCGGACCTCACGGCATTCGAGAAGTTCGATGAGCCAAGGGAGGTCGAGCAGGAGGTCGTGCGAGCCAGCTTCGGCAACCTGGGCCCTCTGTTCAAGGGCAAGGCGAAGCAGGTCGCGGAGGCGCTGGCAGGGCTGAACCCCGCGTCGGTCAAGGGATCGGACAGCGTCACCGTCGAGGTATCGGGAGAGAAGCTGGTGGTGCCGTCTAGCTGCTACGACGTTGTGCTGAAGAAGGAGAAGGTCTCCGGCAGGAAGTTGGTCCCGCACGTGATCGAACCGTCGTATGGGGTCGATCGGCTTCTCTACGCAGTCCTTGACCATGCATATTCCAAGAAGGACGACTACATCTCGCTGCGCCTCAATCCGCTCGTCGCCCCGATCAAGGCGGGCGTGTTCCCGCTGATGCCCAGGGACGGGCTCGACGACATAGCCCTGGGAATCCACGACTCCCTCTCAAGATCGGGAATGATGTCCTACTACGATGATTCCGGCTCCATAGGCAGGAGATACGCCAGGATGGACGAGGTGGGCACTCCCTGCTGCGTGACCGTGGACTACGACACCAAGACCGACGGAACGGTCACGATACGGGACAGGGACTCTGCCCAGCAGCTGAGGCTCCGGACCGAACTCGTCCCGAAAGCCGTCCAGGCGCTCGTGGCTGGAGCCAAGTTCGAATCCCTATCGAAGCTGGAGTGAGGAGAAGAAGATCTGAGATGCGGTCATCTCTCGGGAACGATTCTGCAACCCGCCAGGAATTCCCCCGCGCACAGGACCTGAGCGGCGAGTTGAAGAAGTACATCGGCAGGCAGGTCAGCTACGCCACCCACGGGATTCACAGGTATCCAGCCAAGTTCATCCCGCAGATACCGCGCTTCTGCATGGAGTCCTACTCGAAACCAGGTGACACGGTGCTGGACCCGTTCGTGGGGTCAGGCACGACTCTCCTCGAGGCGTACATCGCGGGCCGCGACAGCCTCGGGATCGACATCCACCCTCTGGCCCGCCTGATCGCCAAGGTCAAGACGACCCCGATTGATCCTGATGGCCTGGGCGCCGCGGCGGAGCGCGTCATAGCCGACATAAGGGCAGACCAGGGGGGCAACTCGGAATGGATCCCGGAGATACCCAACAGGGAGCACTGGTTCCGCCCCAGCGTCCTACGAGAGCTGGCGACGATCAAGAAACGCGTCTGGCAGATGCGCAAGGGGGACCAGCAGGACTTCCTCAAGATCTGTCTCTCATCGATAGTTCGGAAGGTCTCGAACTCGGACAGCGACTCCCTCATCCCCGAGGTCACGACTTTCAGGAAGAAGCTGGACCAGCAGGGCAAGACAAGGT
>JALOTQ010000028.1 GCA_025457815.1 Thermoplasmata archaeon | reverse complement strand
GAGAGATAGTCGCCCTTCCTGAACTCGTCCTTCACTCTGGGTTCGTTGACGACCTGCTCTCTGCTCTCAGGCACCTCGAAGTAGGCCCGGGCGCGAGGACCTATCTCCTCCACAAGCGTGAGGTACACGGACCTGCCGATCTTCCTGCTCTCCTTGAGGTCCTCCATGATGACGTCCGTGGGGATCAACCTGAACTTCGCGTCCTGGGTGAGCTCGTCGGAGTAGCCGAACATCGCCATCCATTTGAACATCGCCTCCGTCTCATCGTAAACTGCCAACGAGACCCGCTGGAACCCGAAGAGCGACGATACGGAGGTGAGTATCATTTCGGACAGCTTCTTGACATCCCTCTCAGAGACTATCGAGGAGGCTATCCTGAGTATGTCTTCGAGGAGGTCCGTCCTCTGTGCGACCCGCGCATGAAGCCCGGAGTGACCACGCCTGGCCATCTCGCGCTCGAGGGCGATCGCCATCATCTGAACGAAGAGGTCGATGCTTTCGACGGTCTCCTGGTCGAGCAGCGTGTCGTCATCCGAGTAGTTCAGGTCAAGGGTGGCGAGCAGGGAGCCGTCGTCCGCCTTTGCGGTCAACCTGTAGAGGTCCGCCTCGTGCCATTCGTCCTTCCTCTTCCTCGCGCCGTTCCTGTTCTCCGGATGCCGGTAGTATGACGGGTGGTCGCCGAACGGGTCCTCGGAAGTGATCTTGAGGAGCTCCTCGCCCGGGACGTAGAAGCAGTTCCTTGATATCCTGAACCTGTCAGTCAGGGTCTTGTCGAAGAGGGCCTTAGGGAAGTAGGCTGCGCTCATGTTCTCCACGATGCTGATTGCCCGCTTCTCAGGGATGCCGTATGTGAACCAACGCTGGTCCGGCCACATCTCCTCAACCCTTATCTGGAGGATCATCTCCGAGATGCCGAACAGGGCGGATATGTCGGCCATCGCTTGGGACAACGTCTCGGACAGGGGCTTGTCGGAAGCGATCGACGCGTAGAGCCTCCCCAGCCTCTCGGCCATCTTTCTGTCGGACTTCCCCGTGGACCGGTCCTCGCGCTTGACAGGGCTGCGAGGCAGGATCTGCAACTTGAGTGGGACAGCATGAGCCATGTTGAGAGTCTCCACTTCCCAGTATGGTTCGAACGCTGAATCATCCCATTCTACTCTATATAATAGGACTCCGCCTCGTTATCCGGAATGATAATGAACACTGGCGCCCCGGCGCCAGGACAGAACAAAGCTATTCTGCGCAAGGATTAAGCCTCGTCCCGGCTTTCGTTCGGCCAACAGCAGGAGGATGAAAGAGGATGCCTGATGTGAAGCAGACACTCGCGGCCGCGATCGAGTTCGAGCGGTTCGGGAGCGAGTACTATGCCAAGTTCAAGGACCTGGTCGGAGACGAGAAGGCGAAGCCCCTCATGAAGGGGCTCGGGGAGGACGAGAAGGACCACGCTCGTATCCTCGAAGCGGAGCTCAAGAAGCTCGGCGGGAAGGCCCCGAAGGCCTCGAAGGAGATGGTTCGGAAAGGCCTGGCAGAGATCTTCCCCGAGAACATCTCCCCGGGATCGATTGCGACCAAGGACGCTGTGAGCGCCCTGAAGCTCGGCATCAGGACTGAGGAGCGATCCATAGAGTACTATTCAAAGAACGCCTCTGCGGGAGGCGGGGCACTCAAGGACATCTTCGAGAGGCTCGAGAAGATGGAGCGCGGGCACAAGGAGCTGCTCGAGGAGAACCTGAGGTACCTCGAAGACGAAGGCGTCTGGTACGGATACCTGCCGTTCCTGGACTGAACGAACGCCTGCCGCCGGTCAGGCGGCATAACAACTTTTTTTACCCGCATCCGCATAAGCCCGTCTGGGGAGTATTGGGAATTGGCCAAAGTCGTCCCGCTCGCGGCGCTGCGCTATAACACCGAGAGGTTCGGGAAGGACGTCTCAAGGTTCGTTTCTCCTCCGTACGATGTCATTGACAAGGTCATGGAGAAGCGCCTGAAGGAGGACAGGCTTAACGTCACCCATGTTACCCTGGGGGACGAGGGGGACGGATACAAGATCGCCTCGACCAGGCTCCATCGGTGGATGAACGACGAGGTCCTTGTGAAGGACCGCGAGCCTTGCTTCTACATCTACGAGCAGACCTACAGCAGCCCCGACGGCTCGCCCAGGATCAGGTCGGGCATCGTCGCCCTAGTGAAGCTGGAGGACTTCTCCAAGGGGATCGTGCTCAGGCACGAGAAGACCATACCCAAGCACAAGGCGGACAGGATGAGCCTCATGTGCGCGGCCGAGGGGGACATGGAGCAGATCTTCCTCCTATATGACGACCCCACAGGGGAGGTGGAGTGGATCCTGGTCGACACGCGGAAGCAGGATGAGGCGATGAGGTTCGTCGACCCCGAGGGAGTGCACCACAGGCTCATCAGGATCAGCGCCCCCGAACTGCTCGAGAAAATCACGAAGCTGCTCGAGCCCGCGAAACTGCTGATCGCAGACGGTCACCACAGGTACGAGACATCCCTGGAATACCGCGACAGGATGCGGTCAGAGGACGGGTCCGAGGACGGGTCGAAGCCGTACGACTACATACTCGCGACCCTGATCAGCCTCCGGAACCCGGGCCTTGTTGTCTTTCCGACTCACAGGCTGATCCAGAACGTGGACGAGACGCTTCTGTCCGCGCTTCCGGAGAAGCTGAAGGAGGACTTCGAGCTCAAGGCGCATGCAGGGTCGGACGAGCTCGCCAGCGCCGTCGAGAAGTCGAAGGTCCCTGCGTTCGGGCTCTGGATTCCCGCCTCGAAGACATTCCTATGCGCCACGCCCAAGAGGAAGGCGGCACCCTCCAACCCTATAGAGGACCTGCCCGTGTACATCGTCCAGGAAAGAGTCCTCAAGAAGCTGCTCGGATACAGTTCGGAGATGCTTGACACCAAAGTCAACATCGAGTACGTCAAGGGCACGCTCCAGACGAAGGAGGCCATGGAGACCGGCGAGTACCAGGCCTGTTTCTTCGTCAAGCCTCCGAGCGTGCAGCAGGTCATGTCCGTCGCGGAGACGGGGGCCCTGATGCCTCACAAGTCGACCTACTTCTTCCCGAAGATCTGGTCTGGGCCGATCGTCTACCTGTTCTGAAGTCCGTCAAACGGTAAATAGGGCGATGGAGATACGGCGCCGAGCGGGACTATGAGATTCGACTTGGGCATCTTCAACGGACGTGTTGTTGACGGGGCGGGAAACCCCTGGTACGTCGGCGACATTGGCGTCACCGGATCGAGCATCGCGAAGATAGGCAGGCTGAACAAGAAGGATTGCAGGCGCACGATAGACGCCAGCGGACACTATGTGTGCCCAGGGTTCATCGACATCCACACCCACTCCGACTTGACCGCGATGGTCTTCCCCGGGTGCGACAGCACGCTCAGGCAGGGCGTGACCACGCACCTAGTCGGCAACTGCGGCTCGTCCGCGGCGCCCCTGAGGGAGCCCAACGTGGAAGTCGCGAAGACCTACTGGGGAGAATGGGCAGGCAAGTTCGACGACTGGGACTGGCGGACCTTCGGGGACTACTTGGAGCAGCTTGAGAGGAGGGGCGTCGGCCACAACATCGCTGCCCTGGTGGGCCACGGAGCCGTGAGGACGGCCGTCCTCGGGGCGCAGAGAAGGGCACCGAACGCCAAGGAGCTCGAGCAGATGAAGGGGCTCGTCGACGAGGCGATGAGGAGCGGCGCATTCGGGATGTCCACAGGCCTTGTCTACCCGCCCGGGAGCTTCGCGAAGACGAACGAGATAGTCGAGCTGTGCAAGGTGGTTGCGAGGTACGGTGGCATGTACACCTCCCACATCCGAGGTGAGCGCGAGACTATCCTCGACGCCATCAGAGAGGCCATCCTGATAGGCCAGAAGAGCGGGGTCAGGGTGCAGATATCGCACAACTGCCCCAAGATAGGCGCCTGGGGAAGGACCAAGGAGACCCTCGAGCTAGTCGAGAAGGCAAGGAAGCGCGGGTTGCAGGTCACGGTCGACAACGATGTTCACACAGACCTTGCGCCTGCGTTGAGCGGAGCGCTCCCGCAGTACCTCCACGAGCTCAAACGGAAGGATATGATAGAGCACCTGAGGTCACCTGCGAACAGGGCCCGGATCAGGAAGGAGATCATCGAGGACAAGCTCCCGGCGTTCGGACCTTCGGGACTGCTGAAGCACGGATACTTCGACCGGATCTTCCTGATGCACTGCCCCAAGCTGAGGAAGCTCGAAGGGAAGACGGTCGCCCAGGTCGCGAAGATGAGGAAGAAGGACGTCTTCGACACCTACTTCGACCTGATAGTGGAGGAGGAGGACGAGATCATCGCGATATTCGATTACATCAGAGAGGAGGACGTCAGGAAGCTCCTGGTGCATCCCCTCGTGATGGTGTCCTCAGACTGCGCCACCTGGTCCGAGACGGGCCCCCTAACGGACCCGCCGCCGTACGTGCCGTGCGCATTCGGGGAGTACCCAGGCATCTTCGAGAGATATGTCAGGGACGAGCCAGTGCTGACCATGCAGGAGGCGGTCAGGAAGATGACGAGCTATCCCGCGCAGACGATGGGGCTGTTCGAGAGGGGGCTGCTTAGGCCCGGCATGAAGGCCGACATCGCAGTGATCGACCTCGCGAGGATCAAGGACAGGGCGACGAACCTGTGGCCCCACAAGTACCCCTTCGAGAACTACCCCCACAAGTATCCCCTGGGCGTGCCATTCGTCATCGTCAACGGCAAGGTGGCCGTCGACAACGGGAGACAGACGAAGGTCCTCGCCGGGGAAGTGCTCCGGCACCGGCCACGTTGAAGTCAGACTTCGTACTTCCGGTAGGTGCCCTTGCAGGGGTTCCCGTGGCATACCCAGAGCGACTTCTCCGTCAGGTTGCACACTATCGAGAATATCGATTGAGTCTGTTCGTCCGGGGGCAGCTTCGGGTCTGCATGCCTGCAAATGGACTCGGGATATCCTACATGGTCTGACAGGACCTTGTGGAATGTTGACACCTCGACCTTGCCCAATTCCTTCTTGAACAGCCTGACGGCCCTGTTGTACCTGACTATGGACGAGAACCTTGTGTGAAGGTTGGCCTCGTACTTCCACATCCTAGGTGAAAGGTAGTGGTTCGTGTGCACCAGCCAGCCATGCTCGGCGTAGATCGCGTCGAAAGCGGTTGCCGAACCCTCCATGCTGTATATCTCGCCGTTCTGGTCGCAGACGATGTTGTTGAAACTGTGGCCCCGCCCTTCTGGCATCGAAGCCATCAGGGCCTGGTAGATACCCGTCTCTCCAAGGACCTTCCTCACGGGGAATTCCTTCGGGATGCCTAGCCGGGTGTCGTTCGGGACAAGGGCGTTGCCCGTGAGGCTGATGCCCGCGGCGTTGATGCCCTCGGTCGGCCAGATGCCACCGTAGTTCATGCCGATATAGCCAGGCTCGTCCGAAGGCTTGACTCGAGCTATCACGATCTCGTTGATCTGAGCCGGGCCTACATCCTCGTTGTGCGCCGCGTACACGCAGTCATCCTTCGTCCATTCCGAGTTGACTGCGATGTCTGTGCAGCCCTTGCCTCTCGTCTCGGGAAAGTCGCAGGTCATGGCGTACACTGTCTCGAACGGGATGCCAGTGCCCTTCGCGTATCCCTCGAGCTCCTCCACATAGCCGGGGTAGAACTCCCTGCTCAAGGGCAGGCTCCTCCGGGCGTAGGCGACCGCCTTCTTGAGATCTGCGCCTGGCGTCGCGCTGACATGCTCCTTGAACCGCCTCTCCATCCGGAGCGCGATGTCCCTGCACTGCCTCCCAAGGGACTCCCCGACCTTGAAGTGGTCCCCTGACGCCGACACCTCCCTGAAACCGTCGCTGACACCCTTCTTGGCCACACCGTTCAACCCCTCACTGACTCTACTCGGACCGCACGGGCATGCCGAATCAAAAGCCTGTCGATTGACGACAGCCGCTCGGCGGTCGAAAAGGTTTATCATAGAGGTCGCCAGTGCACGAGGCATGCCCAAAGTGGAGCTCGAGTACATCTGCAAGAAGTGCAAGAAGGACTACCCGGCGACAGTCGCCTACACGGGCAAGATCGAAGACCTCGACCTCGAGGAGAACCAGTCGCGGTGCCCGTTCTGCGGGACTTGGAACTGCGCGGACCCCAAGTCGATCGAAGCGACGATAGGCGACGCGAAGAAGTAGCTCGGACGGCCACATCAGAAGCGGCCGAGAGCTGCGGCTTTCGGACAGGCGGACCGCGGCGTTTCTTCACCGTTTCTGCCTGTCAGAGTTTGACACGCTCAACAATCAGTTGCAGACAGCCAACCTAATCTTACTGGCCTCGTCCCGAAAAACTCCACCGGAAACGGTCCGGAACAACCTTCATATATTATAAAAGGCGTTAGCTCTGCCCGTCTTTATCTGAGGGGTAAAACGGAGGATGAATTTGGAATGAGAAATAGAACAGTATTAGCAGGGCTTGTAACGTTGCTGACAGTCCTAACGGCGTTCGCAGTAATCCCCAATGCTGCGGTGCCTGCGGCTGCGGCGGCGGACCAGCCGAATGTCCTGTACATAGGCATGCAACAGGATATACCGGACTTCAACACGTGGAACCTCGCATCCAACAGCGTTTGGAAATCGAACGTCATAAACTGGGGATTTGAGGGAATGGTCGGGCTTGACTTCGACGGTCTCCCGATGCCGGTTCTCGCTGAGAGCTGGACCTTCGACGAGGCGACCTTGACCTGGACATTCAATCTCAGGCAGGGCGTGACGTTCCATGACGGAACATCGTTCACGGCGGACGACGTCGTGTTCGTGTACCAGCACGCGAGGGAAGGAACGACCTACACGTCGAACATCGTCAACGCGTTCGACACTGACAATGACGGTGTCTGCACGGAGGCCGAGATGACCACGGGGGTCGTGAAGGTAGACGACTACACCGTCGAGATGACCATGGGATCGGAGTTTGGCCTGTTCCTGACCGCCACGGCGGGTATACCTATCGTGCCCAAGGCGATCTGGGAGAACCACCTCACTGAGGATGGACTTCTGGATGTCCTATGGAACCACGAGGACGCGACCATATCGACCGGACCGTGGATGTACCTGGAGGGAGAGGACAACTCCTACAGGATCATGGGGAAGTACGACGGATACTGGGGCAAGGAAGCCACTACCCCCCTGGGGTACAAGTTCTGGGCCCCCAACATAGATCAGCTCTACTACAAGATGTACGCCAGCATTGACACTGCGATCCTGGCGCTGCAGTCAGGCGAGGTCGACCACCTGCCATGGGCGATAACGGCAGGGCGTGTCCCGAGCTTGCAGGCAGACCCGAACATCAAGCTGTTCTACGAGTCCGACAACGGCTACTTCTACCTGGCCTTCAACATGAAGTTCGACCCGATGGGTGACATCAACTTCAGACAGGCGATCTCGCACGTCATCGACAAGGACCAGATCGTCAACGTCTACATGGGCGGATTCGGATCCAAGGGAGACGCCGCGGAGCCACCGTTCTGGGGCGAGGACGCATGGTACAACGCGACGGTCGAGAAGTACCCGTTCGACGCTGACTACAGCACCCCGAACGGACTCTTGGACGCTGCCGGGTTCACAGACCAGAACGGCGACGGATGGAGAGACCTTCCGGACGGAACCCCGATGCAGAAGATCACCCTATTGACCCCGCCCGCAGACTACGACCCGATCAGGATCAGGGCGGGTCAGATGATCGCCAAGAACATGAGAGACGGCCTGCACATCAACGCAGAGGCGAAGGCCCTTGACTTCGACACGCTCGTCACGAGGCTGCAGTCCATGGACTACCAGATGCTCATCATCGGCTGGTCCCTGAGCTCAGACCCGGTCGGCAACGTGTTCGACATCCTAGGCCCGTACGCGAGCTCCAACACCTTCGGCTTCTGGTCGGAGGCGAACCCGAACCCGTTCTACAAGGACCTGTTCGGTGTGGTGACGCGCGCTGACGCGGAGACGCAAGCATTGGCGGAAGAGGTTCTGAGGCTCGAAGACCTCGCGAAGTCCAGCTTCGATGTCAGCGACCAGATCATGTACACCAGGTGGGCGGAGGGCGTCCTCGCTGAGGCGCTGCCGTGCAACGTGCTGTACTACAGGGTCAACGTCGAGGCCGCGACGACCAGATGGACCGGATGGCTGTCCTATCTCGGGCAGATATACGGACCTGGCTCGAACCTGTTCTCTCTCGGCAACCTCGTCAAGACGGGTGCCGGCGGAGGCGGAGCCGTTGCCACCGCGAGCGTCAACGCTGGCCTGAGCCTACCGGGCAAGATCCTTGTGGGCGAGACTGCGGACGCCTATGTGAAGGTCATCGACAACACTGGCGCGCCTGTCGAAGCTGCGACCGTCACAGTGACGGTCGAGGGAGTCGCAGGGCCAGTGTCGGTCGCTCCGACACCCAGTTCAGGACCGACTGACGCGGACGGACTGTTCTCTTTCGCACTGACGGGTTCCGTAACAGGATACTCGTACGTGAATGTCAGCGCTGTCAAGTCGAGCGTGACTTCGACGGCCTCGGGCTCGGTCAGAGTCGTCTCCACGCTGCCGACATCGCTCGCGATGATGGTCAGCGCCAGCAAGATGGCCCTGAGGCCCGGAGAGACCTCGGACGTCGTTGTGAAGGTCACGGACCAGGGCGGAGCGAAGGTAGCTGGCGCGACAGTCTCGATCGACCCGAACCTGGTGAGCTATGGTACCACCAACTGGACCACGAACTCGGCAGTCACCAACGCGGACGGCAAGGTGTTCATGGAGTACAGTGCACCAGCTGACATCAGCCAGTACATGAACTCGCACCTGACACTGTCGCTGTCCTACGCTGCGACGAAGACAGGATACGCCTGGCCAGCCGCAGCCGCTGCGAACCTGATCGTGCTGAACGAGGACGCACCTGACTGGACGATGGCCCAAGTGGACGCTGCGACGACCGGAACCGTCTCGACGACGAGAGCCGCGAACGCGACCTCGATAGCCGTGATGGTCACGGACGACGACGGGAACCCACTGGCGGACCACATGCTGGGCGTAGAGTACAGTAACGAGGAACTCGTGTTCGACCCGACGATGGAACTCCTAACGGACGGCTCTGGACAGGCAACCTTGGACGTGCAGTTCAAGGACAGCGCTGACAGCGCGGCCCTGAGAGTAGTCATCAAGAACATGACGGCCCTCAACGCGGTCCCGGCGACTGTCACCCTGACATACGCGGGTGACGGAACGGTGCCCACCATGTACGGCGGGTACATGATATGGGACCTCGACGGCGATGTCGCGACGCAGGAGCCTCAGTTCATGGGACCTGTCGGAGCCATCACCGCGACGGCCTACATATGGGACCAGGACGGAGTCGCTGCGGACGGGATCAACGCCTCGTTGGTCGTCTCCGGGACTCCGTACGGTTCGTTGGCGTGGTGCGACCTGATCAACTGGGACTCGACCTGGGACGGTTGGGGCATCAACATCATGACGGACGAAGATGACGCCAACCTCGTGACTTCCGGGCCGTTCAACACGTACTACGACTACGACAGCTGGGACTACTGGTACAACGAAGCCGGGTACATCTACTGGGACGACTATGGTTACATGACGGGTGTCGACATCGTTGGCGGCGAGCTGACGATCGAGATATACGGCGTGGAAGTTGCCCCGGTCGACCTCATCGGCCAGGTGTTCGTGGTGCCTGAGGGCCTAGGGACGTTCAACGACACGACCTTCGCGTACAACCTCCTCGGTTCGACCACCATATCCGGTGACTATGCGCTAGGCAGGTCCTACGATGTGGCGGCGGCCCAGGTGACCGTGTCGAAGCCCGTGCTGACCATCAAGGCCGTCGGGTTCGACAGCTCGTTCGTCGACATCGTTGCGACGGACGAGAACAACGACCCGATCGAGTACGCAAGCGCGATGGCCTACGAGAACAGCCTCACGGGCAATGCGAACTACATGGTGATACCGTACGCTTCTGCGACACGCATGTGGAGCTCGGCGTCGGTGGCCACCGATGCAGACGGGTTCGCAAGGTCGACGCTGGTCGCTGTCGGGAAGAACTATGTGATCTCCCAGGCGAGCGTGAAGGCCAACCTGTTCGCGAAGGCGAGCGAGTTCGGCGCGATCTCCATGTTCGCCCAGAACCAGGTGATAATGCACGTGGCGCAGGCCTATGTGACCCTTGACCCGGTCCAGGACACGAAGATGATCGGCGAGAAGGTGTCCGTCACGGCGACGGCGACCAACTCGGCGGGCGGAGTAATTCCGATGGTGCCCATCGAGCTGAGCGCGGCCGGCGGCGCGACTGTCGCACAGGCGGCCATGGCGACCGATGCGAACGGCCAGGTGACCTTCGAGGTCGACACGTCTGGCATAACGGGCGCGAGAGCCGCGTTCGTGGCAGTCCAGGCGAAGTGCGGCGGCATCGGCTACGAGGTAGGCCTCGCGACGATGGCCATACCCGTCATGAACCAGGGCCCGACGATATCCGTGCTCAGCCCCGCTGAGGACGGCGAAGTCGTGAAGAAGGGCGTTGTCATGACGGCAGCGGTGTCCGACCCGAACGGCGTGCAGACCGTCAGGATATCAGTTGACGGCGGCGCTGTGACGACGGTCCAAGGGACCGCCGGAGACCTCGTGTGGGACATCTCGCAGCTGCTCGGTGACCTGGAGGCTGGAGAGCACAGCGTCCTGGTGAACGCGACGGACTCGCTCGGCGTGTCCTCGGTGGCTACGGTGACATTCACCGCGGTATCTGAGGAGGCCGGGACGAGCATGGCCATATGGGGCCTGTTGATCGCGGGCTGGGTCATAGCCGCGGTCGTCGTCGTGATGATGCTGATCCGCAGGCCAAAGAGCCCCGAGGCCTCCATGGCCGAGGAGCCCAAGGCCGAGGAACCGAAGCTGTAGGCACGGCAGAACCGACCCAAACCTCTTCCCAAACTTTCATTTTTCATTTCCTCTGGTTGGCGCATGCCATGGACTCAACCCGCCCGGACTGGTCCTACCAAACCGAACCTGCACTACCAAAGGTTTATTAGGCGTCTATATGCTCCCTAAAACGAATGGGAGAGGCCTGCCCATTTGGGGGGACTATTCGGACATGGCCGGGATGAGCAGGTACGTCATAGAGAGGGTGATTCAGACCTTCATTACCCTCATCATAATCCTGACCCTCATCTTCATAATGTTCGAGTCGCTGCCTGCAAAACCCCAGGACCTTCTCGCGCAGAACCCTCTTCTCAAGCCCGCGGACAAGGAGTTCCTCGAGCACTACTTCGGGTTCGACAGGCCCATCACCGAGCGGTACCTGCTCTACATGAAGCACATGCTGACCTTCGATTTCGGGACGTCCTTCTCGCAGGCCGTGCCCGTCATGGACCTCTTGGAGGACAGGATACCCCGTACGCTGCTTCTGTTTGGACTGTCCACCATCATCTCATACGTCATAGGGATCTACGTGGGCGCGTTCATCGCCTGGAGGAGGGGCGGAGTCGGGGACGGGACCGCGGTGGTCACGAGCCTCGTGTTCTACAACATGCCGTCCTTCTGGATAGGCCTCATCTTCCTGCTCATATTCGCGTCTGAGCTCGACTGGTTCCCGCTCACGGGGTGGTACGATCCTGCTGTGGACCTTTGGGCGCCTCTGAACATCCTGTGGCACATGACCCTGCCCTTGGTGGTCCTGGTCCTGCTCAATCTGGCCGGCACGATACTCCTCATGAGGACGGCCATGCTCGACGTCATCGGCGAGAACTACATGGTCACCGCGAAGGCCATAGGCCTGCCCGAGCGGACGGTCCTCTTCAAGCACGGCGCCAGGAACGCGATGCTCCCTGTCGTCACATCGTTCATCATCGCCATCGTCTTCTCAGTCAGCGGCGCGGTCGTGCTCGAGAACGTCTTCACGTTCCCGGGCGTCGGGGCGCTCTACATACGGTCCCTGAACCAGCTCGATTTCCCCGTGGCGGAGGCCACGCTGTTCATCATCACGCTTCTCGTCCTGGTGGGCAACTTCATAGCTGACCTGATCTACGGATATCTCGACCCGAGGGTGAGGATCTGATGGCTGCGGGAAAAGGGAACCAGGCCCCCAAGAAGGGGCAGGCGACCAAGAAGGACGACTTCTCCTTCGACTCGAGCTTCAAGAGCCTCATGAGGGGGCCGATGCGCACCTGGAAGCTCTACAGGAGCTCGAAGACCGGCCTGGCCGGCCTGGCGATCGTCCTTGGATTCCTGATAATGGCCGTGTTCGCGCCGATCATATCGCCCTACGACGCGGACTTCCGCGCGCCAGCGGAGGACGTCTTCTACGCGAACAATGTCGAGATGACAATAGACGAGCAGTACAACTGGAGCGCGCCCGTGGGTCTTCTGGCGGACACCAGGGAGGAGCAGCTCATAGGCATGATGCTCTACTCCTCTGACGCCGGCAAGGCGCTCGTATATCCGATAACAACGGGCACGCAGGAGATCCTGGTGGACTTCCCGACCACCTTCACGATACCCCAGGGACTGTCCTACATCGAGCATGTCCATTTCCCCAGAGTCCCGGGAGAGACCTCGTACTTCCTGATACTGGACGAACAGATAGTCTATGAGTACTCCTACAACCTCATTGACCTCAACGTCGAGTGGGACCTGGGTTTCGAGCCCAAGTTCATATCCAACCTCTGGAACGGGTACACGCTCGCCCTGAAGGAGTCGAGGCTCGCGATCGTGATGGCCGACGAGCACAACGTGTGGCTCTACGACAAGGTCCCGAGGGACACCAAGGGCATCTACCCCTATGTCAGGACCTTCACGGACTCCATGACCATTGATGACGTCAGCATAATCGGGAACCCGCTCGTGGTCGACGGGGACTTCGACAACGGCAGCATGATCATAATACCCACCTCGGAGGACCTGAGGGCCTATCGGATAGACGTCGAGATGACCACGCTGACGAATGTGGTCGAGAACATACAGCTCGGGCCCATGATGTGGAGGAAGGCGTACACCCTCGATAGCGAGGAGTACACCCCCGTCGACTCGTTGCGCATGATAACCTTCCCGTACGCGCAGGGCGCGAGCGAGGCCTTCGGGAAGACAGTCGTGATCATGGCGACCACAGACGACGACCTCATCGCGTACACCCGCGAGACCGGGGAGATCCTGTGGGCAGGCCAGCTCATCATGCCGGGGATCACGGACTTCGAGATAAGCGACCTCTATCCATCCCCCGCAGGTGTCATAGTCACGGGCAAGGCAGAGACCCGCGGGTTCATTGCGGGCGTGGACGCCAGCACGGGAGCCGTCAGGTACAACAGGACCATGTACTCGCTCACCGAGGGGTACATCAACAGCCCGCCACAGTACGTGAGCGGCCTGGGCACGTTCGTGTACAGCTCCGACAAGGACGTCATCTATCTCTCGGACGGCCTGCTTGGCATCAACGCGACCTTCGGGGCGCCGAGCGGCGGCGCGCTCACGCCGGTGTCCTTCCTGGGGAACATATACATCCAGTCCAGCGTCACGGGCAACTACTTCGCCGTTGTGACGCAAGCGAACACCCTCTACATCTCGACCCTTTCAGGCGTGAACAAGGCGCCCCTGCCTCCCGGGGTCTACCCCTCGGGGAACAGGTACATCCTAGGCACGGACTACGAGGGGCACGACATTCTCGCGTGGATCATCTACGGCACGAGGTCGGAGCTGATGGTGGGCATCACCGCGGCTTTCTTCGCGGTGGTCATAGGCACCGTCGTCGGGCTCGTGGCGGGATTCTACCCGGGCCTGGTCGACAGCATCCTGATGCGCGCAACGGACGTCATGCTGAGCCTTCCTGGCCTGGTGATACTGCTCCTGTTCGCGGCCGTGTTCGGGCCTTCCCTGGTCAACATCATGATCATCATCGCCATCTTATCGTGGGCGGGCATCGCGAGGGTCATACGTTCCGTCACGCTCTCCCTCAAGGAGAGGGCGTTCGTCGACGCGGCCATCATCGCGGGCGCGAGCGAGTCGAGGCTGATATTCAAGCACATCGCCCCGAACGTGCTGCCCTACACCTTCCTCTACATGACTTTCACGATAAGCGGCGCGATAGTCACGGAGGCCATACTCGCCTTCCTGGGGTTCGGCGACGTCAACCACGTGACATGGGGCATGATGCTCCAGTTCCTGCAGATAAGCGGGCACTCGCTGACCGC
>JALOTQ010000122.1 GCA_025457815.1 Thermoplasmata archaeon | reverse complement strand
GATTTCTTCGACAGGAAGACCGGCACGGAGGAGATGCACAGGGTCCTCAAGGCCGGAGGGGAGGTCGTCATCGTCGACATGGCCAAGCCGCCCCCGGGGCCGCTCTCGAGGATGCTCGGGTTCCATGTGAAGCATATGGTGCCTCCGCTGACGCGCGTCGCGGTCCCATCCGTTGCCAGGGAGAGATGGTCCAGGGACCCGTACCGCACGCTCCTCGACACATACGATGCTTTTGGGTCGACCAAGGTCCACGAGGACCTCCTCAGAGGCGCGGGATTCTCCGATGTGTCGACGGAGTTCCTCGAGATGAGGGGCGCCACGATGACCAGGGGGAAGAAACCTTGGAAGTCGACGTCCTGATCGTAGGGGCAGGTCCAGCCGGGTCGACCACGGCCAGATACTGCGCGGGCAAGGACTCTCGCGTTCTTCTCATCGACAGGCGCAGGGAGATCGGCTATCCGGTCCAGTGCGGGGAATTCCTGCCGGCTCCGAAGGAGATGTACTCGATGTTCCCGAGGACGATGGACCTCGAGGAGCTCTTCAGGATCGACAGTGAGCACGTGAAGGGCGTCTCGGAGTTCGTCGACATGGTCTCCCCCCGCGGGAGGAGGTACAGGTGCAGCTTCGAGGGCATGACCCTTGACAGGCGGCAGTTCGACAAGCACCTCGTGAAGCTCGCGACTGAGCGTGGGGCCGAGGTGCGGACAGAGACCGCCTTCCTGTCCATGAAGGACGGCCTGGCGCAGACGACCATGGGAGAGATACGCGCGAAGGTCATCGTCGGCGCGGATGGCCCGAAGTCCAGGACCGCAAGGGCTGCCGGCCTGAAGGGCCCCGATATGTGCTATCCGGCGATCACCGGCCAGGCGGAGGGCGATTTCGAACCCGCCATCAAGATGTATTTCGGCAGCATCGCCCCCGGAGGTTATGCCTGGATAATCCCGAAGAAGGACAGCGCCAACGTGGGCCTGGGCGTCGACCCGAGGCTGCACAAGGGCTCACTGAGGCCCTTGTTCGACAGATTCCTCGCGTCTCGCCTTCTTTCGGCGAAGGACGTGACCATGGGGTTCGTGCCCCAGTCAGGGCCGGTGTCCCGGACGGTCGCTGGGAAGGTGATGCTCGTCGGCGACGCTGCGGGCCATGTCATGGCGACCAACGGGGGAGGCATCCCTCTCGCCATGGTGGCGGGGCGCATCGCCGGGCAGGCAATAGGGGCCCACCTCAAGGATGGCGCGCCTCTCGAGCAGTACGAGAGCAAGTGGCGCCACGTGCTCGGGAAGCCATTAGACATCTCTCTCTGGACCCGGAAGCTGGGGGACATGTTCTTCCCGTCGGACAGACGGATGGAGTTCGCCATGATGGCCCTTGGCGAGCGCGGCCTCGAAAGGGCGATCAGGTGCTCCAGGGTGTTTTACTTCCTCTGAGAGCCGCCCGGATAGCCCTCAAAACGGTTATTAGCCCAGAACCCCCTCGATGCGCCCGGGGATATGGCGATGAGATGTCCAAAGTGCGGCGCGAAGAACCGCGATGACGAGGCCTTCTGCATCAGCTGCGGGGTGGAGATCAAGGCCTACATCCGCGAGCAGGAGTCCCTCGTCAAATGCCCTTCCTGTGGCAGACCGAACGACGGAGATTCGGAGTTCTGCATCTCCTGCGGACAGCCTCTGGGAGCCTCCGAACCTCCCAGCGCGCCGAGTGCGGTGCCAAGAGAGGAAATGCATTGTCCGAGGTGCCAGCAGGTGATGGTGCCGGGATTCCTCATTACGCCGAACGGAGGCCCCATTGCCGGGGGCTTGGTATGGTCGGAAGAGCCAAGCAGCATCTGGGGTCGGTCCGGGGAACAGATCACAGAGGGCGTGCTGTTCAAGTCCTATCTCGACCTTCCCGCCTGGAGATGCCCCGGCTGCAGGACCATAGCATTCTCCTACTGATTCCGTATTCTGGTTCCGGGATTCGCCGGCCAATGCCCTGGTCATTTCAAAACGCTTAAGCCTAGTTCTCTGTTGTCATGGTACGGTAGATGCAGATGCGGTCCCGGGTGATGGATTTCTCGCAGGATTGGAAGAAGCTCGATGACAGGATGTTCGCGACCATAAGAATCCACCGTGGGGAGCTGGAGTACTACCCCGACGAGAAGGTCGAGGTCGTGAGTCCGAGCAAGAAGTTCGTCGCGCATGTGCTTCTCGCCTACGACTTCAAGCTCAAGGACATACCGCTTGCGTTCCTCGAGTACGACCTCGAGGCCAGGTCCGGAGAGACGAGGCAGGACCTCGTCAACAAGCTCGGCAAGAGATACAAGTTCTCACAACAGCCACGGGACACGGACATAGTCACCGTCTACCTGCTCGAGAAGGTCTAAGCCTATCTCTTTCGCTTGGACTTCGTCTCGCTCCCGCAGATGTCGCACACCTTCACGTCCGCCGGGAATATCTTGCCGCAGCCTCTGCACTTGGCCTGCCACTCGAACACCTGAGTGATGCCTTTCTGTTCCGACCCTCTGCACGGAACCCCGAGCATCCTCGCGAGATTCTGCATCGAGTAATCGTCCGTCATCAGCTCGTACCTGAGCTCCAGGGCGACGGCTAGGAGCTCCTTGTCCGTCGGGGACAGCCTGCGCGAGTCCCCGGTCTTCTCGGCCTCCTCGTCGACCTTCATCAGGGCCTTCTTGCTCGCGTCGAGCACCCTCAGCTTGGTCGCCATCAGGAACTCGAGCCTCTCGCCCATGCCTTCCTTGTTGAGCTCGCGCACGACCCCAGGGGTTATGATCCACTCGAACCCGTCTGGCAGGTCCTTGCCGTAGAACAGAACGGATGTGTCTATGACCACGCCCTTCATCTCACTTCGACCGCCTCTGCGGATTCTCGGTCCGCCAGGATATCGATGTCGACCTTTGACTCCTCCGCCAGGGCAGCATCGAGCCTGCTGTAGGTCGAAGGCTTCTTCGGGGCGATGGTGCAGCACAGGCCGGGGCGAGTGGATATCTCGTAGGTCCCTATCTCCTTCGCGATCTTCTCAATCTCCACCTTGTCGAACCCGATGAGGGGCCTCAGTATGGGAAGTGCGGTCGCCCTCTCCTCGACATTGATGTTGGCGAGGGTCTGCGACGCGACCTGCCCTAGGGACTCGCCCGTGACGATGCAAGATGCATCGTACTTCTTCGCGAGCCGCTCAGCGACCCTCAGCATCATCCTCCTGCATAGGACGCATTCCATGTTCCTCCTGCAGCATCTGGCCAGCTCTGCCTGCGCCTTTCCGTGAGGCACCAGGACCTTGATCGACTCCTTGCCGAGCGCGTGATCAAGCCTCCTCATCAGGCTTGTCGCCTTGTCGATCTCCGCGTCGCTGGTGAACGGCCTGTTGTCGAAGTGCGCCAGGATGAGATCGAGCCCCTGCCTGCCCATCAAGTATCCCGCGACCGGCGAGTCGATCCCTCCCGAGAGCAGCACGATCGCGCGCAATCAATCACCGACATACTTCGAGAAGATCGTCTTGGCCTTCGATATGTCGGTCGTGCCGCCGACTATGGTCCTGCCGTCCGAGAAGACAGTCAGCTCGACGCCCTTCGTTCTGAATCTGAGGACGCCGTCTTCCATGTCGACCTTCCCGAGCTTTCCCAGGTTCCTCTTCATGTCTCCAAGGCCGTGTGTCATGGGTTTGACGGGGACTATCTGGACTGCGTTCCTGCCGCAGAGCGAGGCCACCAGCTTCCTCTCCCTCGCCTGCAGGTAGATGAAGTCCCGCCTGCCGCAGCAGGCGCACTTCGGGTTCTTCTTGACCTTGACCTTCTGCAGCTCGGCCTGCCAGAGGTCGAGGACCATGAGCTCCTTCGTCGGCTCCTCGCCGAGCATGATCTTGAACGCCTCGGTGACCTCCAGGGAGGCCACCGCGCTCGGGAGCGTGTTGATGATCCCGACGGTGTCGCATGTCGGAAGGTCGCCGGGCTGCGGGAGCGACGGGAAGACGCATCTCAGGCACGGGCCGTCCTTGACGACGGGCAGGATCATGCCAGTGACCCCCACGGCGCCTCCGTAGACCCACGGCACTCCGTTCTTGACGCATGCGTCGTTCACCAGGAACCTCGTATCCATGTTGTCCGTGGCGTCAACCACCACCGTGGCTCCTTTGATCAGGCTCTCGATGTTCGTGTGGTTGACATCGGCCACCGTTCCACGGACATCTATTTCGGAATTGACCTCTCGCAGCCTCTCCTCAGCCACCTTGGCCTTCGGTC
>JALOTQ010000003.1 GCA_025457815.1 Thermoplasmata archaeon | reverse complement strand
CAGGGAGTGAAGCGCGGACATGCTCACCATCATTTCACCTTCCTGCAGCATCCCTTGGACCTGTAGAACAGCGCCCCGGTGATGGCCAGCCCCGAGATCGCGACTATCAGCAAGCTCCCTGACGCCATGGTGGCGAGCCAGGCGAGGTAGAGGGCGCGCTCACCCTCGTTGTTGACCTCTATCACGAACTCGAACGAACCGACGTGGCCGTCAGCGTCGACGGCAGTGATGTTTATGACGTGGGTGCCATCGTCGAACATCGTCGTGTCGATCTTCCACGCGTACGGGCCGCTCGTGACGTTCTGAAGCGTCTCTCCGTCGACTCTGAGCACGCAGTAGCAGTGCTGCTTCGTGCTCTGCACGTTCGCGCACACAGTGACTTCCCCGTAAACCTTCTCCCCCTCTGACGGAGTGGATACGTATATGCTCGGTGCGCACACGGCCATTTCCGACTCACCGATTGTGAAGATGACGCCGGTCAGGCAGTCGTTCCCGTACATGCCCCCGTTTCCGTGCATCTCGCGCGCGTACAGCGTCCGGACGCCGCTGGTCGAAGGCGCCTTGAGCGTCCAGGTCAAAGAGGCCTCACCGGTGAAAGTCTCGACCTGGAAGTAGTTGTACGCAGTGAAACCGCTCGGATCGGACAGGATGGTCCAGTTCTCATCCGAGGGCAGGCTGTTCTCCACATGCAAAGAGGCAACGAGCATCACACCTATCATGCGGCCGACGCACTCGCCGCCCGTGACGTTCACGGTGACGGTGACCGTCTGTCCTGGTGTGGGATTCACGGAGGAAGCATACATCTCGATAACCGACGTGCTCGGCGCAGAGTGGCACGAGCCGCCACAGTCATAAGCAAGATCGGAATCCACAACGCCGCCCGTGTATGCCAGCCCCGACGGCGCGATCGTCATCGCTGCCACTACCACAAATGCTAAGACTACGAGCCCACAACGTCTACTCGTGTGCTCCTCCTCCCCCTACGATAGCTCTCTCTTGCGTGTACTGACGCAGGCTTAGAGCGAACGGAACTTAGGTTGGTCGTTGATAATGTATGTTTCTGCACATATGTGGCGTCTTCGAAGATTGTACTAGCCAGGCGAGGTTTTCATTACCAATTTTGATACTGATGCTCGGGCCGTTTCGTATGCTCTTCTGCGGGTGCGCGACATCAGTGCATCGCACCTCGCCCGTGGGACAAGAGATAAAGCGTTGAATAACATCACAAAACGCAACTAACGACACAGGAGAGAGGTGGGTACCGATGGCCTTCAGGGGCCGCGTATGGAAGTTCGGCGACGATGTGAACACTGATCTCATCATTCCCGGCAGATACCTCGACAACTACGATCCCGCACACCTCGCAGCTCACGTGATGGAGGGTGCGAGCAGGCAGTTCGCGGGCAGGGTCCGCAGGGGGGACTTCGTCGTCGCGGGCAGGAACTTCGGGTGCGGATCGAGCCGGGAACAGGCGGTGATTGCGCTCAAGCACGCGGGCGTCAGCGCAGTAGTCGCCAAATCGTTCGCGCGGATATTCTACAGGAACGCAGTGAACCTCGCACTCCCCGTCGTAGTCTCTCCAGAGGCGTTCGCTGTGTTCGAGGAAGGGGAGGCTGCCGAGCTGGACATGTCCGCCAACAGGTTCGTCTCATACGACGGGCTGAGGGTCGCTGCGATCGAGCCGATGCCACCACATCTCAGGGAGATACTCGATGCGGGAGGCCTCGTGCCGTTCGTGAAGGCCGGCCTCAAGAAGCGATGATTGTGCGACAACTATATGGCTGGAGTCTCGTTCTGTCAGTCTGCAATGGCACAGGTGTTGATCGTCGACACGCTGGGAATCGTCGGGATTGGCATCGCGCTGTTCGTTCTATTGTACGTGCTTCTGCGGCTCCTCTCTCACCGACATTAGCGCTCCGCCAAAACCTATTATATGCCAGCACAATCACTGCATCGGGCCCGTGGGGTAGTCCGGATATCCTTTTGGCCTTCGGAGCCGACGACGTGGGTTCAAATCCCACCGGGCCCGCTCCTGCTAACAAATCTCCCAGAGTCTCCTCTGAGAATCACGAGATGAGCAATGGCGAACTGCGGCGTCCTTCCAAACCATTCCTCCCCCAATTGGAGTAGGGCCTGTACGGTTTGGCTTTCCGCGTGCAACGTGCTCAGCCGTCACGGTTCCTTCTTCCGTTCTCCAAGAAGAGATGGTGCCCATCCTAGGGAACCCCAGAAGAATTGTTAAATGCCCCTCCGCCGTTCTTCTCATCAATACGGTGGTTCGATGAAATGTCTTGCATGTGGTGCGGACAACGGCGAGCAGGCAAGATACTGCAGCGCGTGCGGGAGGAATCTCACCAGCGCCGGATTCGACTCTCGGCCGAAGCTCGGTGACGAGCAGGAGTCAGAGGCGCTGATCGAGTCCAAGGACATCGACAAGTTCGGGCACGTGTACTGGTCGGACGAGCTCTGGATGTGGCAGATCGGAGTGTTCATGTTCGCCGCCCTGGTGATTGTCGGAGTATCGGCGTCGATTCTCGGCTTGTTCGCTCTTGATGTCTTCTTGACGCTCACAGGTATTGCATTAGTCGCATCGGCCGTTGCGATTCTATTTGCCCTTCGCAGACATCCGAGAGCGGCCAGCTATTCCTCCGTGCTCTACGGCCACTATCGATTGGGAGAGTCAGAAGCAAACGAGGTCCGCGAAGTCTACGAGAGTGTCACCAACAAACCACCGTGCAGATGAAATCATTCTTCGGTGGCGACGCTGCCCGTGCGTCCCGGCCTCTGGCAGCGGATCCAGGGTCATTCTGGATCATTAGCTCGGGCATCCCTCCCGGAGCCCGATTTCGGTGATAGATTCATAAGGGCCGACTCTCTCGATATAACGCCGTTATAGGCAACGGGAGAGTGTACCAATGGAGCTCAAGAAGCTCGAGAAAGAGCAGTACATCTGGGTGGGCGTAAGACTCGCCCTTGGCTGGACCTTGTTGTGGGCGTTCCTCGACAAGACATTCGGATTGGGATATGCGACAGAATCAAGCAACTCATGGCTGAACGGAGGTTCCCCGACCGCGGGCTACCTTCAGTACGCTGCGGACGGACTCCTCGCGGACTTCTGGAGCGGTCTCTCCGGGAACTCCGTCGTTGATGCGCTCTTCATGCTGGCGCTTCTCGCGGTCGGCGTCGCTATGATACTTGGCGTCGGTCAGAAGATCGCGGGCATCTCAGGTGCTGCGCTCATGATACTGTTGTGGTCTACGAGATTGCCGCCCGAAAACAACCCGTTCTTGGACGACCATATCGTCTACGCCATTCTCTTCATCGGCACGATGATCGTGAAGCCGGGAAGATGGTGGGGTCTGGGCAACTGGTGGGCGAACACGTCCATAGTCAAGAAGTCCCCCTTCCTCGAGTGATTCCTGCGGGAATAGCTCGGGTTCAAACCCTTTCGAGATTTCTCATTTTTCTGTCTCGTTTGGACTAGACGAGGTCGAGTGTACCGACGACCCTGAGCTTGCCGCCCTCCAGGTGAGTCATCACGGCCCTTGACCCTGGAGGGTAGACGAAATCCTTCTGCAGCTCCAGCTTGACCTCTGGGTTGCGCCAGTCAGCATCGGACCCTAAGGACAACACCCTTGCGGGTTCGAACTGCATCCAGTGGCCGATGTGGAGCATCATGCCCTCTCGCAACGGGTTGAGCCAATACTTGACGAGGTGCGCTCGGGCGACGATCTCGCGGCTCTTGACCAGCGTGTCGTCGTTCGAGAGGACTGTCCCTCTGTCAAGGTCGCTCACGGAGATCCCTTTCAAGGCAAGGCCGACCCTGTCGCCTTTGGCCGCGGAATCGAAATCATCGTCGTGCTTCTGGATCGACCTAATCTCCGCCTCCTTTGCGCCAGGATAGGCCATGACGGCATCATGTCTCCTGATTGTCCCCGCCGAGACACATCCAAGGACGACTGTGCCCACTCCCTTCACATCGAAGTAGTGGTCGACCGGAACGGATCCTCTCGAAGCGCCTTCCACTTTCTCGTCTGTCGCCACCTTCTCCGCTTCTGCCAGGAGCATCTCGCGCAGCTTGACCGGATCATCCGCGACAACGTGATATCCCTCGAGGACAGTGCCTTTGGTAAGAGGCGCGATCTGCTCCGGGGCCGTGTAGCCCTTGGTCACGATGTAGCCCTTCTTGATTCCCGCGCAGTCGAGCATGACGACGCATTCGCCGAAGACCGGGCCGATATGCTCGACGACCACGACGGCAACGTCGGCGAGGGAGACCGAGAAGAACAGAGATGCGAGCTTCTCAGGATACTTGGTGGGTTCAACAAGGGAGACAGTCACATCCCCTCTCTTGAGATCGTAGAACGTGACATCGGATGTGGTGGATTTCTTGCCGATGCCCTTGGCGTAATCCGGAGAGCCGATGACGGCCACGTTCAGGTTCGGCATCGGATGGCCCGAGAGTAAGGCTCCTAATGTACCTTTTGCTCCTAGCGGGCACCGATTCCCTATCGTACCGGACCGGTTCTGGCCAGCGACCCGAGGTCATATTCCTTGGTGTATTCCTTCACGAGGGCCTCGAGAGACCTCGCCACATCCGGGTCCAAAGGTTCGGGCTCGTGGGTCCTCAACAGTTCTCTCATGCGCTCTTTGGCCCTCTGGAGAGAATCCTTGGAGCCCGACGACGTCCACTGCTGCCGCGTGGCCCTGTCGGAGAGCTTCGGAATCATATGCTGTTTCTTGAACTGCGTCAGAGTCTCCTTCTGCTTCAGGAAGTTGCCCAGCGGGCCGGTCTTACCTATGACTCCGACGGATAACGTCTCATCGTTCACCTCGATGCCGCGCGCGATGCGCTGAACGTTCGATGCAATTTCGTCGTCGATCATCAGCTGCAGGGGCGAGAACGCGTTGAACGCCTCGGTGGAGCCCATGAAGAGTTCCGCGAAGTCAGCTCCGGACATGACTGCCATGAGGGCAGCCTGGGTCTTCTCGTAGGTCGTCTGCGCATCGACGGTCTTGGAGTCGCTCTGGATGCCCATGTCGCTCGGGAGGCCGTACGATTTGGCCATCTGCACTGCCCCCACGCCCAGGAGCGAGAATTCCGGGGAGCCTGTCGCCGCGATGCCGGACCTCATGTCGAGCGGGCACGAGACGGAGCCGTAGATGATCTTCGGGCGCTTAGTGACGCACTTGGCAGTGACCACGGCGCTGAGAATCTCCGCGTTCTGCTGGACCAGCAGGCCTGCGAGAGAAGCAGGAGCGGTCCCGCCCGCGAGGGCCATCACCATCACGAACACCGGGATGTCCCACTGCGCGTACCTAAGAAGCGTCTGGGTCATGTACTGGTCGTGCCCGAGCGGGCTCACCGGATCGATGTACGCCGGGAACAGCGTCTTCTTCCTCACGAGCTCCCTGTCGCCAAGCAGCGCCTCGGCAACGCGCAGCATCAATTCGAACTCGGCATCATCCCCCCAGCCGCCGTACGTGGGCTTGGACGTGTTCACCAATCCCGCGACCCACATGATCGGGCTCATGGCACCATCAGGCACGTCAGTGGGGTAGACAGGAACATATCCGAGGCTGCATGTGTCCAGTGCGTCGAGCAGCCTGCAGATCCGTATCCCGTCCTGGAGCGTTGAATGCCTGAACTCACCCGTGTCCGGGTCGATGTAGTATAGGCATTGGGCCCCGGGACCGAACTTCGTCTTGCCATTGACGACGTCGAACGAATCCTTCTCTGAGCGCCCGTGCCACCTGAAGTTCCCGTGGCAACTCTTGACCGCGTCCATGACGATCGCCTCGTTCATGCGTACGGTCTTGGTCTTCTCGTCCACTTCGCAACCATGCTCCTGAAGCAGCTTCAGAGCCTCAGGGGAGTCCATCTTCACACCGGTTCTGTCGAGGACCTCCATGGTCGCCCCGTGGATCGCCTCGATGTCATTCTTGCTGAGAACTGTGAGCATTCGATCGTTCATTCGAGTCCCTCGCTCCTTCAAATACTAGACCGTCAGATTCCGAAGAGTGATAACTGGCACATACTTCCATATTAGGCGAGCGCAGGGGAGAGATGCAGGGGGGGTTAGCGGTTCTTCCTCTTCCTCGCCTGTAGCTTGAGGAGCCTCTCCTCCTCGTTGTCGGGGACCTCGGGATAGAGTTTCGCGCCGCACTTGTAGCACCGGGGTTGGTCGGCCGGATTCACCTCGTCGCATTCAGGGCATCTCGTCTTGCCCGAGACCGCGCGGCGCACCGCCGCGATCCTCTCGGGGTCGAGCCTGTACATGGTCGCGATCGCGTAGTCCTTCTCGTACCCTCTCTGCCCACGGTCGTCGCTCATGATGTCACAGCCGGCTGAATCACAAAACGCAGTAGAGATAAATGAGACCATCGAACTCCGGGGAACCCCGGAGTTCGGGAAAGGGGTTTGAGGGTCAGTCCCTTCAGTCCGCCCTGTTCTTGTTGACGTACTTTATGCAATCCTCGAGGACCTCTAGGCCCGCGTCGAGCTGGTCCTGCGGGATGTTCAGTGGCGGGATGTACCTGATGTTGGACTTGCCGCACGGAAGGAGCATCAGGCCCTTCTTGAAGGCCATGTCCGAGATCTTGTCCCTGCTCTTCGCAGCGTTCTTCTTGGACTTCCTGTCCTGGACGAACTCGTGCGCGAGCATCATGCCGACACCGCGCGTGTCGCCGATGATCTCGTACTTCTGCTGCATCTCCTCGAGGCGCTTCTTCGTCTCCTTTCCGACCTTGGCCGCGCGGTCCAGGAGTTTCTCCTCCTCGATCACGTCGAGCGTCGCCAGGGCAGACGCGTGAGCCAGGGAAGCTCCTCCGAATGTGTTGGAGTGCCTTCCGTACCTGTCGAAGTCGAGCTTAGCATCGACTATCGTGGCCGCGATCGGCAGGCCGCCCCCTAGGGACTTGGCGCTGCAGATGATGTCGGGCACGACGTCGAAGTGCTCCACCGCCCACATCTTGCCGGTTCTGCCCATGCCGGACTGGACCTCGTCGTCGATGAACAGGCACTTGTACTTCCTCGTGAGGTCGTAGACCATCTTGACGAACTCCTTCGGCGGGACGACGTATCCGCCCTCGCCCTGCACGACCTCCATGCTGATGGCCGCGAGGTCGTTCGGAGGTATCTGGTTCTCGAAGTAGACCTCCTCGATGATCTTCGCGCACCACATGTCGCACTCTGGATACTTCATTTTGTAAGCGCACCTGTAGCAGTACGCATACGGAACGTGGAACACGCCAGGCATGAGCGTTGCGGTGTATCCTTCCCTCTGAACCCACTTGCTCGCCGTGAGCGTCATCGCTCCGGTCGTCCTGCCGTGGAACGCTCCAAGGAAGTCCAGGAAGCATTGCTTGCCCGTGCCCCTCTTGGCGATCTTGATGGCAGCTTCGACGGATTCAGCTCCCGTGTTGGAGAAGAACACCATCTTCTTGTTCTTTCCAGGCGCTGTCTTCGCGAGCCTCTCAGCCAACCTTGACTGTAGGCCGCAATAGAAGTCAGTGCCTGCGACGTGGGTGTACTTCTCCACCTGGTCCTTGATCGCAGCGACGACCTTCGGGTGCCTCGCGCCGACGTTGAGCACGCCGACTCCGGCGTAGAAGTCGATGTATGTGTTCCCATCGACGTCCTCGATCACGGCACCTTCCGCTTTCTTGAACACTAGCGGGGCAGTCTTCGTCGCCTTCACGATGTACTCGACATCCTTGGCGACAACCTTCTTGGCCTCCGGGCCCGGAGGCTCGACTTTAATGTTCGGAACCTTCGGCATTGTGATTCCCCTGTTGGCTCACGGTAAGCAACTGCTCGATAAATCGGTTGTGGAAATACCTCTATTCGCCGGGCCGAAAAACACCGGTTTCGAACGCGGAGATACGATAAACGGAGCGGATTTCGACGGGAGCCTAGGCGTCGCGAACTTGCATACATTATTTAATATAATTAATCATCAATGTGAGGGTGCGCGGTGCGTCAGCCGAACCGAGGCCGAGGGTCATGTTCGACGCCGAGCCTCGGGGTGACCCACAACGTATATAAAGGACCCACATTTTAGGGGATACCTCCTCAGCGAGGTTTGAGACTTGAAATACACGAGGTTCGAGAGGGCCAGGATAATAGGGGCGAGGGCGCTCCAGATAAGCCTCGGCGCTCCGATACTCGTGGATGTCCCCGATGAGACCATCGATCCCATCGAGATTTCTATCATGGAGTACGACAAGCACGTAATTCCAATGACCGTTAAGAGAGAGTGAGGAATAGGGATGGACGAGGTATCAGACACGCAGCCACAGACCGACACTGGAACGAGCCTTCTGATTCCCGAGGACGTCTATCTCACGTCCGGCGTTCACATCGGCACCCAGCAGAAGAGCGCCGACATGAAGGAATTCATCTTCAAGGTCAGGTCGGACGGGCTCTACGTACTCGACGTGAAGAAGACCGATGAGCGGATAAGGGTCGCCGCCAGGTTCATGGCGCGTTTCCCTCCCGAGAGGATACTCATCGTCTCCGCGAGGCAGTACGGCCAGAAGCCGGCCAAGGTGTTCGGCAAGGCAGTGGGCGCAAAGGTCATCGCGGGCAGGTTCGTCCCGGGCTCGCTCACCAACCCGATCCTGCCGAACTTCATCGAGCCCGAGATGCTCTTCGTCACCGACCCTGCCGCAGACGAGCAGGCGCTAAACGAGGCACTCAACGTCGGCATACCGGTCATAGGGATCTGCGACGCCAACAACGAGACGAAGTACGTCGACCTCGTGATCCCATCCAACAACAAGGGCAGGCGCGCGCTCGCGACGGTCTACTGGCTCCTCACAAGGGAGGTCATGAAGGCCCGGGGGCAGCTCGCGAACGACGACGACTTCAAGATGACCGTCGATGAGTTCGAAGCGTCCCTCTGAGCCCTTTCTCAGATTATCATGCGAAAATGTATTGGGCTAGCGAAGCGCTTTGGATTCGCTTGGTGGGAACATAAGGCATCCATCGGTCGCGGGAATGTTCTACGAGGGTGACCAGAGAGGGCTCCGGAACCAGATAGAAGCGTGCTTCCTGGGGCCTCTCGGCCCGGGGAAGCTCCCGAAGCCAGGTGCCAAGGCCCGCAGGATACTGGGGGGCGTGGCGCCTCACGCGGGCTACATCTACTCGGGCATGGTCGCGGCGCACCTGTACTCGAGGATCGCCGAGGACGGCCTCCCGAAGTCGTTCGTAATACTGGGCCCGAACCACACGGGCCGAGGCTCGGGACTCGCGGTCGCCTCGGAGGACTTCCAGACCCCGCTGGGCGTCGCCAGGATCGACAAGGAGCTCGCGAAGGCGCTCCGGAAGGATCTTGTCGACGAGGACAACGAAGCTCATCACGCGGAACACTCGATCGAGGTCCAGCTGCCGTTCCTTCAGTATCTGTCCCCGGAAGTCAAGTTCGTGCCCATATGCATGGCCTTCCAGGACTTCGACTCCGCGACCTCCGTCGGGACGACAATCCGAGACGCCATCAAGGGGAAGGACGTCATAGTCATAGCCTCCACGGACATGTCCCATTACGTGTCCAGGGAGACCGCCAAGCGGAAAGACGCTCTTGCCCTGGACGCAGTCAAGAACATGGATTCTAAGGGCCTCTATGAGGTCGTCCAGGACGAGAACATCTCGATGTGCGGCTACGGTCCAGTGATAGCGACGATGACCGCGTGCGCGGGCGGAAAGGCGAGCGTGCTGAAGTACGCGACGTCCGGCGACGTCCAGCCGATGAGGGATGTGGTTGGCTACGCCTCGGTCGTCATAGAAAAACAAGATTAAGGTGTGGCGGCCTAGCGGGTGCGATGAAGACGCCCTCCGTCACGTCGCTGCCATTGTTCGCGGTGTTCATCTTCTGCACGGTCTGGGCAGTCCTCACTGTGGCCGCTCCTCTGATGGTCCCATCGGACACCCTCGTGGACCTCTCGGGGGTGGTCGGCGGCCATGAGAACGAGGATCAGTTCGACGACCTGTCCGCCATCCCTCATGCGGTGTACTGGCTGGGGGACGCTGAATGCCACCAGCTGGCCAATCGGAGCTTCTTCTTGAACGGCAATCAGATGCCGTTCTGCGCGCGCGATGTGGGCATCTTCGTTGGCGTCGCTGTGGGCTTCGGCGTGGCCAGCTTCATCAGGTACAAGATACACCCCCTGATAGCGCTCGCGGGCCTCGTCCCGATCGCGATCGACGGTGGCCTCCAGGCGGTCACCTCATACGAGTCCAACAACATCCTCAGGGTCGTCACGGGTCTCATCGCGGGCCTGGCGCTGTCCCTCCTGATCGCGCACTTCATGCTGGTACTTCAGGAGGACTCGAGGAAGAAGAGGAGCGCGGGCGAGGGAAAGCCCGGACAAGAGTGAAATAGGTCTGGGGACGATTCATGGGAAGTGCGGCCTCGAAGGCCGCACGGGCGATGGTGCTAGTGTCGTCAAACACGCGGAACTGTGTGACCTGTGGCCGCTCGATCTCATGGGACGCCAATGTCTGCCCGTACTGCGGGCGCGACTACCGCATGGGGGCGTATCCCTCGCAGCAGTCTCAAGGTTCGGGCATGGGTGGCATTCGGTATGTCCTCTACATCCTGTCGTTCTTCATCCCCTTGGCGGGGATAATCATCGGCCTGGTCCTCATCGTGACGGCCAAGGACGAGGACAGCAAACACGTGGGCAAGATGTGCATACTGATCGCACTCCTCCCGATCATCATCGTGTTGGTCTGTTGGCTAGCCGCCGGGCTCCTGGTCTTCTCGTTCCTATGATGGTGAGGACTCCACGCGAAGTCTGGGTTCCCCTGGCAACAGTTTAATAGGAATCTGGCCAATCCAGGCGCAGGAAGCTCGGGGGAGTTCCCCCTTGCTTCGGAATTTGGAGGGTGACACATGGAAGCCTCAGGTTCGCAAGGGACTAGGAACTGTACCGGGTGCGGCCGCGCGATTTCATGGGACGCCAACGTCTGCCCGTACTGCGGGCATGACTACAGGATGCAGATGATGGCGCCAGCCCAAGGGGGGCTCGGGATGAGCGAGGGGATGAAGATCATACTCTATCTCCTGTCGTTCTTCATACCCATCATCGGAATAATCGTCGGCATCATCTACTACACGAAGCCGGACAACGAGAGCAAGGAATTCGGGAAGATGTGCCTGATACTGGGCATCGTCGGGTTCCTGATCGGGCTCGTGTGCAACTTCGCGTTCTTGATCTGAGAACGGCAGGGTTGCAGCCGCCGACCAAGGCCCGCCTCTGCGGAGGCGGCAAACCGTTTCCCATATTCTTCTTTTCGCGTTTCTCCACAATCCAGGCAATCATTAATGCCCGGCCACGGCATCCTGGAGCGGGAGCCGAATGATCGAGGATCTGCTGATGTTCCTTGGGTCCGGGCTGTGCCATCAGCTCCCCGAGAGGTCCTACTTCCTGGGCGAGGTGCAGATGCCGCTCTGCGCTCGTTGCATCGGCATCCATCTCGGGTTCGTGCTCTCGGTGATTTACCTGTCGACGGGGCCCAGAAGGTTCTCCTCCGCCCTTCCTCGCGTCTGGCAGCTGGCCGTGCTCGGGGCCGTCATGTCAGTCTTCCTGGGCGACTCCATTCTTTCGTATTCCGGCCTGAGCGAGTCGGACAACCTCAGGAGGACCCTCAGCGGGCTCGCGCTAGGCGTGCCGCTCCCGTTCCTGCTTGTCCCTCTTCTGAACTATGTCCTCTATCCTGGGCTGAATACGAAACCCGTGCTGGACAGGCCCGCTGGATTCATGTGGCTCGCGGGCCTATACGTCATGGGCGCGGGCGCGATCCTCCTGTCGAGCGACTATGGACCCCTGTTCTGGGGGGTCTCCTTGACCGGAATCGCAGGCATGTTCGTCTTCTACTCGCTGGCCATCTCGGCGCAGACGTCCATCCTGCTCGAGAAGCGACCATTTACAGCCCTTCAGAAGATCGCCCTGGGAACGGCAATCGGCATATCGCTCCTCCTGATACTGGCCCTGCTTCACGACAGCCTGTTCCCAGCCTCATAGACTCGCGAGGCCAGTATTGCGTCTAGCAATACTGGAAATTATCAGCAAAGGTTTATATTTCCAAATATCGCTAACTGGTGATTAGTCGGAAGTGAGACCGGTAGGGATGGGTCTCTTTCCTGATTCAACGGAGAGAGAATATGACGAGTGGATCTGGAACCAGACAGTGTGTGTCTTGCGGGCGCGCAATAGCGTTCGACGCCAACGTGTGTCAGTATTGTGGGCACGACTATCGTGCCGGGGCGCCCGGGTCGGCGCCGGCCAAGAAGAAGACTGCGCTGCCCATGGTGGGCGGCATACTGATAATCATCGCAGGCATCCTTGAGCTGATAACGGGTGTCTCGTTGATCGCAGGTGGGAGCGCGTTGATTGATTTCGGCGACTTCCTCGGCCTCAGCGACATCCTGGTGATCTGCGGCGTGATATGGGCGATCGTCGGGCTCGTGGCGCTGCTAGGCGGCTTCTTCGCGATCAAGAGGCAGCACTTCGGCCTGGCTGTCCTCGGCGGCATATTGGGCCTGGGCGGATACTTCATCGTAGCCCTCATCGGCCTGATACTCATCGCGATCTCGAGGGAAGAGTTCGAGTAGGCGCTCGGTTCTGAGAGACACCTAAACCCTTTCCATCTCCAGTTTTTCATGTTTCCATCCTGCGGATGCTGGATTGCCCAGGAAGCCAGATATATCTCGTCTCTGCATTCAGTGTCAGAGGGAGCGTGGTTCGTGATGGCGGGGACGTTTCCAGGTGTGAATTGCGGCAAGTGCGGGAGACTGAACGATCCAGCGGCACGGTATTGTCAGTACTGCGGCGGCGTGTTGCTGCGGAGAGAACGGGCCCAGAATAAGTTGCCCACACCTATGCCCGTCATAGGGGGCGTCCTTCTCATAGCCTCAGCACTGCTGAATCTCTGGGGAGTCTCGATTGGCCTCAACACGGACGAATACTACTGGGGGTACTACTTTCTCCTCAACTTCGTGGACCTCCCATTCTCGTTGCTGCTTTTCCACAGCTTCCTCGCTGTCATCGGCCTGATAGGGGGCCTGAGCGCAATCACCAGGCAGCACTTCGGGCTGGCTTTCGTCGGAGGGCTCTGCGGGGCGATGGGCTTGGGGATCGGGGTGGGACTCGCGGGCCTGCTCTTCATCGTCGTGTCATCCGACGAGTTCGAGTCGCGGGGGTTCATGCAGGGACCGGCATCCGGGCCTGAGATGATTCATGTCGAGGACCACTACGCCAGATACGGCCGGAGGTTGTGAGCATGACGCCCACCTCGAGGAAGTGCACCGCCTGCAACAACATGATGCCTGAGGACGCGAGCTTCTGCCCCGTGTGCGGCCACGACTTCAGGCCTTTGGCCGAGTCTCGGCCCAGGGTCAGGAGGACGCCGATGCCGCTTCTGGCCGGCGGTCTGATAATGGTGTCCGGACTCTCACAGCTCATAGTCGCGTTGGAGCTCCTGGTAGTCTACGGGAGCGAAGTGCCGTCCCTTCAGGAAGAGGACGCGGTCATAATCATCTCAGCGGTGTCCATGATGATGGTCGGGCCATTGGCTGTGGCCGGAGGATACTACGCCCTCCGAAGGACAAGGTTCGCATGGGCGCTGGTCGGAGGGGTCCTCACATCCTCCATCGCCATTCTGACCACGGCCTACGGGACGGGCACGCTGATCGCGCTAGGGCTTCTGGCCACGATCCTGTTGGTCGGCTCGAAGGACGAGTTCGACGAGCTGTGAGCGCGCTCAGATGCGCTTCATCATGCCAAGTTCGGGCTCGTAGATCTCGCCCTTGTCCAGCAGGCTCCCCACGATCTCCTCGAGCCTGACCTTGTCGACCTTCTTGGCCTTGGCGACCTCGACCAGCTTGTCCCACGGGGCCCCTCTGCCTCCCTGATCCAGGCCGGAGATCATCTCGAGCACGGCCTCCTCCTCATCCGCCGAGACCTTGCCATCCTTGTGCTCGGACTTCTCAGGCTCCTCGGCCTTCGGGCGCGGCACCTCCTTCTTCGCGGGCTTGGCGGTCGTCGCCATCCGATGCTCGCCGGCCTCGGGGAGGATGGACCTGAGCGCCTCCCGGACGGAGTTCCTGAACCTGTCCAGGTCGATGTCCTTGTAGTACTCGATGGCCTGGACCACGCCCTCCGCCAGGTTCTGCGGGTATCCCAGCTTGACCAGCTCCGCGACCGACGGCTGGGCCATCTTGAGCCCGTCCTCGACGGCGTCTATCCTGAGCAGGGTGCTCTTGGCTGCCTCGACGACCCAGTAGTCCCTGGCCGCGGCGTCCACCTCGCGGATCGTCTCGGGGCGGACGCTCAGGTACTTCACGCCCTCCTCGGGCGAGTACGCCCTGCTCTTCCCCACCACCGCTGCGAACGCGGGCGGGGAGATCTTGGAAAGCGAAGCTGCCGCCTCGGGCTGGTACTGGCCGGCGGACACGTAGAAGGTGCCCGTCGGGTCCGTTATCCTCGCCCGGTACATCGGCTTGCCCTGCTCGCCCACGTCCTCGACGTCCGTCACGACGCCCACGACGAGCATGCGGTTGACCCGGGCACCGAGAGGCGTGACCAAGTACGACACGGGCTTCTCGCCCTCTCCTTTGTGTTCTAGCACCGATGAGTTGTACTCCTCTGCGAACACGCGCCAAGCGACCTCGCGGGCGTTCATCAGGCTCCCCCCAGGTCGGCCAGGAGCTTCTCGGCCTCGGGCTTCGCGTCCTCGGCCTTGAGTTCGACGTCGTTCGCTATCATCGATAGCCCGTAGGGGTCGGACCTGAGGGAGCCCGTCACGGTCGCGACCTTGAGCGCGAGCGTGTCGGCCATCATGTTCCCGACCACCTCCAGGTCCATCTTGTCCTTGGCCGTCTGCATGGCCTCTTCGAGCGTGACGCCCGTGAGCTTCTCCGTGAGATCGCGGTTGAGCACGACGCTGACCGCGCCGCTCCCGTCGTCCAGGATCGCCTTGATGCGCAGGTCAGGGACGCCCTCGACGCGCCCGTGGAGCTTGCACACGCCCTTCTGGAGGGCGCGCTTGCACTCCGGGCAGCGCATGATGAGCCCGGAGCCCTCCCTGATCTCGAGCAGGGTTCCGCGGACCGTCACGTCCATCCCGCCGCCCATCGCGGAGACCTCTGATATCATCCGGACAGGCCCCTTCGCGAGCTCCTCGGCCGAGGGGAACTTCTCCTTCACCTTGGTGACGTCGCCGCGCTCGTCGAAGCTCAGCTGGGGCACCCCGCGCCAGGCCTTCACGGTGGCCTTCGAGATCCTGACGACCTCTCCCTGCTTGAGCCTGAAATCCGACCACGCGGTGAACTGGACCTTGCCCGTCTCGTCCGCGACGATCCCCGAGAAGACCTTCTTCGGCTCTCCCTGGACGGTGACCTCTCGCGGCTCGACCGAGAGTATCCGTCCCTTCACCTCGACATATCCCATGGATTCCCTGAGGCCGCCTATGGTCACGACCTTGGGAGGTCCCTGGGCGACCTGTATGTCCCCTATGACGGACGGGTCCTCCTTGCGGATCGAGATCCTGTTCCCGAAGTTGATCTGGATCCTGCCCTGGTACTCCCTCGTGTAGGCGCCCTTGACTGTGATGACATCGCCCTTCTTGATGTCCAGGCCTTCGGTCTCCCACGCGGTGTAGGGAAGCGATGTGGTCTCGTCCCCCAGGAAGCCGAACATAATGGTCTTCTTCTCGCCCTTGACGCTGATCTCCTTCATGTTGGAAGACAGGACCTTGGCCACGAAATCCACGACGGGCTCGTTCGGCCTCAGCTCCGCGAGCTTCCTCTGCGACGTGAGCGAGAAGCCGGAGACGTCGCCTCCGTACTTCTTCACGATGCTCCTCTTGGCCATCGGTATGCTGAGCCTGTAGACGTCGACGCACTTCTGAAGTTCCTCTGCTATCTGTTCCTCTGACAACTTGTCCCCGAGCGCCCTGGAAATCTCTTGAACGTGGGGCGCTAGCTTCTCTATCTCCACAATAACTCCCCTCTTAGCAGCCGTTGTTTTTCCTTCGCTGCTGTCTACACAACCAGGGTCGTGCATATAAAGGGATTCACTACGGGCAGCCGAAAGTGTGCGCTCACTTGGCGGCCAAATCGCCCGCGAACTCCCAGATCCGGTCGGCGCTCCACTTGAGGAGCGATATCCTCTCACGGCCTATGATCTGGTCCACGCCGTCGTAGCGCTCCTGGAGCGCCTCGATGGCCTGCTGGTGGATCTCCTCGGGGATCATCCACTGGTTGGAGTAGGTCCTGTTCGAGTAGTCCGAGATGATGTTCCGGACGTCGATGGGGTGCTCGTGCATGGTTATCGTGATCTCCTCGTCGGGCTCGAACACCTCCGGCATCTCGCGCTCCCGCATGCCCGGATGGTGCACGACGTGCCCGAGGTCCGCACAGGTCTGGTCGTAGAACCTCCTCAGCTCCTCTGCGGGCGATTCCATCTTGTTGAAGGCCACGGACACCAGATGTCCGGTCGTGACCCTGGATATCTCCCTCAGGGCCAGCTTCCAGTTGGAGATGAGGTGCAGGACATGGACGCTCATGGCGGAGCCGAACACCTCGTCCTTGAACGGAAGGGCGGTTATGTCCGCCCGGAGGAGGTCTTGCACGCTCTTCTGCCTCGCCTTCTCCAGCATGCGCGCCGATATGTCCACGCCGACCACCGTGAAGCCCGCGTCCTGGAGCGGTTTCGCGAACCTCCCGGTGCCCACCCCTGCGTCCAGTATCGGTCTTTCTGGGTCGATGTTCTTCTCGAGCACGGCCAGGATGTCCTCCATGACCTGGTCTGGATACCACCTCGTCGTGTCGTACCTGTCCGCGATCCTGTCAAACGAGAGGCCCAATGACTTACCGTCCCGCGCCCTGATGCCCTCGGCCCGATAATTCAGTTGCGCTGCTGGTCGGAGTGGGAAATCCTTATCAGACATGCCTCGGATACGGGAGTCAGTAGCATTTGGGGGGAGTCTGGTACGAAGCTTGGGAGAACGCATGTTCTATTGTGCCTGCTGACCGCAGTCGCCGTCGCCCTGCCTGTGAGCGCGATGGCGGGGCAGGTCACAGAATCGTCTGGAAAGAAATGGACCCTGATGATGTACTGGGATGCGGACAACAACCTGGAGTTCTGCACGGAGTTCGCGATGAGCACCTGGGAGAAGGCGCTCTCGGACGACTCCGAGATAAACATCGTCGCGTTCATCGACATCCTATCCGAGGACGGCGCATGGGTCTATGACATTGTCGACGGGAAGAGACACCTCGTCCAGACATGGGAGGAGCTGAACTCCTCAGACCCGGCCACCCTGGAGCGGTTCCTGGACTACTGCGTCGACGAGTTCCCTGCCGAGAACACGATGCTTGTGATGCAGGACCACGGATACGGATGGCGCGGCCTCTGCCAGGACGAGACGAACGGTGACACGCTCATGAGCCTGGACATGCTCGCGACGGCCCTGGAGAACGTCAAGGCCCGGGGCGCGGGCGTCGACCTGCTCGCGTTCGACGCGTGCAACATGATGACCATCGAGGCGATCTACGAGCTCAAGGACGCCGTGTCGTACGTCGTCGGGTCCGAGTCGATGGTGCCGTACGACGGCCTTCCGTACAAGATGTTCATAACGGACCTCGTGGAGGATCCCGACCTGACGCCCGAGGAGCTGGCAATCAACATCGTGCACGAGTACGTGCTCTACTACAGCTCGAAGAAGGACTACGAGCACATCATGAAGTACAGTCAGGACTTCGCGACCTGCTCCGCGTTCGATATGAGCAAGGTTGACGGGCTCGGCAGGTCGTTCTCCACATTCACCGAGACCCTGGAACCGCTCTTCGAGCACTACATGAGGCAGATCGAGGGCGCAAGGGGCTCAGCGCTGATCGGCCCATGGGCGAACATCGCGAGCATCGAGTGGGGGATCGACATGATAGAGTACATGGAGTGCCTGCAGGAGTCGATAACCGACCAGCCCGCCCTGGCATCGGCCATCATGGACTTCATGTCGGCCTACGACGCCGCGCTGCTCGCGGAGGACCACAGCAGGAAGTACCACGACACGGCCCACGGGCTGACGGTCAACTTCCCGCCCTCGTTGTCGAACTACGAGTCCCGGAGCTGGGTCTGGGGGCAGCAGTTCGTGTACCACGAGATCGGGCTAGACATAGTGGCCGAGTCGATGTGGTACGACTGCCTGATGGCCTACTACGCGAACTCGCTCGAGTGAGCGCAAAACACCGGGGCCGGACGGCCCCGGACCTTCCCTTCTGGTTTCTTTCGGCCATTGCCGAAGTCGGGCATCGTTCAGGATAAATATGACTCGCCTCCCTATTCCGTCCCGGAGCTTAGGAGGGAACATATGGCGACCGAGTTCGAACTGGAATTCAAGGGCTCGACGAAGGAACTGCTCGACGCGATATCGATACTCGCAGAGCACAACATCAACCTGAACACCGTCGCGACGGCCAAGGTGGATGGAAGGTACGTCGTGAAGTTCCTGACGGGATCAGAGGAGGAGGTCCGGAGGATGCTGATGAAGGCCGGCCTGCAATACAGAGACCGGCAGGTCATGGTCGTCAGGGTGTTCAACAAGCCGGGCCAATGGCTCAGGGTGGCGAGGTCGCTCGTGGAGAGCGGCATCGAGATAAACGCGTCATACCTGCTCGGGCAGAAGGACGACTCCATGAGCTTCGTCTTCGTCGTGAGCGACTACGAGAAGGCGAGGAGCGTGTGCATGAGGGTCGCGGAGTGCTCCATAGACTAGCCGATTCGAGTGCGGTCGCCGAAGGCTGAATTTCGGATACTGACTGCCTCATCCGACGTGAGTGTTTATGGTCAGGCGGAGCCATGCGGGAGGCACATAAGCCAGGGGGGACAGGGTGGCTAGCCTCAAACACGTTAGACTTCCGTTATGTCTGTTGATTGTGATCGCTTTCGCGCTCCCGAGCGCGTCCGCCGCATCTCCGGAAGCGGAGGAGACCGATGACGGAAAGGAGTGGACGCTCCTCATCTACTGGGACTCGGACAACGACCTCGAGGCCTACCTCGACTTCGCTATCGATACATGGAAGTCCGCGCTGACGGACAACTCGGAGATCAACTTCATCGTTTACATGGACATCCTGTCGGTCAGCGGCACGTGGATCTACGACATACACGACGGCGAGTGCCACACGGTGGAGACCTGGGAGGAGCTCAACTCCTCGGACTCGGCCACGCTCGAGCGGTTCCTGGACTACGGCTTCCAGAACTACCCGGCCGAGAAGACCATGCTCGTGCTCCAAGACCACGGATACGCGTGGCGGGGCGTGTGCAGGGACGAGACGAACGGCAACGGCATCATGGTCGTGGACGACATGGCCCGGACCATCAGGGAGGCGTCTGCCTCGAACGGCGTCCGTGTGGACGTGCTCGCCATGGACGTGTGCGACGCGGCGACCGTGGAGTTCGTGTACGAGCTCAGGGGCGCTGTCGACTGGTTCGTCGCATCTGAGCTGTTCATGCCGGACGAGGGCCTACCATATCAGCAGATCCTGACCGCGCTCGTGGCCGACCCGGAGGTCGCTCCGCGCGAATTCGCGTACGACCTCGTCGACATGTACATGGCGTACTACGGCTCCAAGACGCTCTACGAGCACACCGACCCGGGAGATCAGAACTACGCGACGTTGTCCGCGTTCGACATGTCGCTCGTGGACGAGCTGGGCGCCGCGTTCATGGACGTGGCCGAGGCGCTGGAGCCTCTGGTGGCCGAGAATGCGGATGCCGTCAAGGCTGCCCTGAACTACGCCTTCATATGCAACAGGCAGAGCATGGGAGGCTACGAGTACGTGCCTGATGCCTACACTCTGCTGCAGGGGTTGAGGGGGATCGACGGGGACCTCGACGACGCCATCGCGTCCTTCGCGGACGCGTTCAACGCCGCCCTCCTGAACGAGGGGAGCAGCGCGAAGTTCAAGGACGTCATCACTGGCCTGAACATATGGTTCCCGCCCTGCCTCGCGCTTTACAACGGCATGGCCTGGGATTGGTCGAGGCAGTTCGTGTACCACGACATAGGGCTCGACCTGGTCGACGACTCACGCTGGTACCAGTGCCTGATGGAGTACTACTTCGCGATGGAGGGGCTGCAGAACCGACCGAACCAGCTATGAAGCGTTCGGTCACTGCGTGAAGGTCTCGCCCTTCTCGTACTTCTCCCTGATGTGCTTCAGGACGATCTCTCGGTCCCTCTTCAGGTGGGACTCGTACCAGAGCTTGATCACGTCCGCGAGCATGTCGTGGTACTTCTTCTCCTCGAACTTCCCGATCGGCACGTCGAGGAGCACGTACTGCGAGAAGATCCTCTTCCAGCCCGCGTACTTGTAGTAGTGCTCTCCCTCGCAGAACTCGAACACCGCCCTGAGATGCGTCTGGCTGTCCACGTTGTAGTACCAGACCTTGATGGAGTCTCCGACCCTGCCCTGGGTCCTGTCCATGAGCGATACGTTGTCCAGGCCCGCGAAGTCGTAGTCCGGCCGGAAGCTCCACTGCTCCGGGTAGACGGTGAACGTGGCGAACGTGGATGCCTGCGGGTCGGGGGACATCGCGAGGTGCACGTTGATCTTGTTGAACCTGATCCAAATGCGGAAGAAGTCGCCCAGGAGCGCCTTGTTTATGGAGTCCTTCTGAGTGGTCTGCTCTACGAAGTTGTCCGTTATCTGCGAAGTCTTCTTCTCCAGCTCTTCGTCCAGCTGGGCAAACCAGTCTCCCTCTTCCTTCCCTTCGGGCTTAGCCATAGTACATCCCAGTTATGGGCAATGATGTTCCACGAATATAAGCCTTTGGTATTTATTCTGACCGCCTTCTAATTTTCTGGCTCGCCCTGATTTTGGGCTTCCCGCGCGTGCGCGCGCCGTGGCGGCAGGCCATGGGAATCTAGAAGTAACCAAAGGCTTCTGACGAGTCCGAAATGAGCGTGTGGGCGGACATCTCCAGCTTCTTCTCGGGGCTCATGGATTGGCTCTCGCAGAACCAGGCTGACCCCGCCACATACCTGTTCGTCTTCTTCATATTCTGCGTCCTGGCGGCGATCATACTGCCCATCCCGATCGAGGTCGCGCTCATAGGCGACCCCGGCATCTACTTCCCGCTGAAGGTGCTGGTCCTCGCATTCGGGAAGGCCACGGGCGCGGTCGCGGTGTTCTTCATCGGGGAGAAGATCGAGGAGACCATCTCCAGCTTCCAGCGCTGGGGCTGGTTCAGGTGGCTGTTGCAGAAGAGCGAGAAGTTCGTGCGCAGGTACGGCTACTACGCCCTGTTCGTGATAATGTCCATACCGTTCATGATAGACACGATCCCGCTCTACATCTTCTCGCTCCTGAACAAGGAGGGCAAGCTGCTGTCCCTGCGGGGGTTCGCGCTCACCAACCTCCTGGCAGGGTTCACCAGGGGCACGATAATCGGCATAATCATCTACGTGCTCGGCTACCCGATGTAGGCCTAACCTATCTTCTGGACCGTCTTTAGGGTCAGCATCATCCCATCCGTGTCGAGCTCGTGCATCTTTGGCGGGAAGTCCGTCAGGCGCATCTTCTGGATGCTCAGGTGGTATCGGACCCTCTCCTGCCCCCTGTCGGCCCTGATCTCGAGGATCGCGTCGAAGTCGTGGGCCATCACGTTGAATAGCTCCTCGCGGACCCCTATCGGGAAAGTGTGCAGTGCCAGGATCTCGTACGCCCTCAGCTCGCCGAAGGCCTTCCTGCCCCAGCGCATTATCTCGACCGCGGTGCCGCCCGTGAGCGTTCCCGGGACGCTCTCGCACACCGCCCTCATACCCTTCAGCTCGTGTATGCGCTCGACCGCCGTCGCGAGCCCGTCCTGGAGCAGCCTCTCGTCGTCTATCTGCGTGACGCTTATGATCTTCTTCTGGACGGCCTGGTCGACGCCGAGGACCGCCATCTCCTTGTGCATGGAGTAGCAGTCAAGGAACACCAGCTGGTCGTTGGCGATGTGCTCCAGGACATCGAATCCCTGGTGCCTCATGCTCCTGATGACGCTCGCGGCGGGCCTCGAGAGGCAGCAGTACACCGCCGACTTGCCCTGCTTCAGCCCCTCCATGACGAACTGCTGCTCGAAGTACTCTGTGTGGTTCGAGGGCTCCGCCCTCAAAGCAATCGTAGAATTCGTGGGAAAGCCCCCCTGAATGATGGCGTCAAGGCCAGGAATGCCGCTGGGTGCTCGGGGGACTAGCATCTGCTTTCCGAGATGACCCAGGAGAGTATATGCTCTTTCCTGAGCGCCCCCCGAGCGTCACCTCTCGAGCACGACGGCCGCGGGCGGCTCCTCCGCGGCCTTCTTCTCGGTGGTCAGTCTGAGGAGCACGACCCCGACGAACACGAGCACGACCCCGACGGTCTGCAGCCCGTTGATGGTCTCCGTCAGGACCAGCCACGCGATGATGACGGCGGCGACGGGCTCGATGCTCGCGATGATGCTGGCCTTGCTGGCTTCCAGGTGGTTCAGCGCGACCATGGACGCGACGAAAGCGATGGTCCCGGGGAAGATGGCGATGAAGAGCAAGTACATCCATCCGTTGGACGAGATCTCGAGGTCGAAGAGGTCGGCGTTCGGGCTTGTGCTTAGCGCGTCGGCCGCGGCCCCGATGACGAACAGGCCAGGCAGGGACAGGACGGTCATGTAGAGGATCACGGTGTTCGCGGAATAGACTTCCAGGAACTTCTTGCCCCAGAGGTAGTAGACGGCCCCTGCGAGTGCCGTGAAGATCCCGAGCATTATCCCGATGGTGTCGAACGACAGGCCCTCCTCGAACTCCTGCGCGCCGGCCACGAGCACGCACCCGATGAATGTCAGCGGCAGCGCGACGGCCTTTGGCGCGTTGAGCTTCTCGCCCAGGAGGAACACCGAGGCGATGGTGACCATGCTGGGGTACAGGTAGAGGAGGATGACGGCCGTCGCCACGCCCGTCCTCTCGAGGCAGGCGTACCACGCGAGCGCGAAGAATGTGCCCGTGATGAGGCTGAACACGATGAACGGCCCGAGGTCCTTCTTCTTGATCCTCAGGGATTTCATGTCCAGTGACCCGATCAGGATGACGAGGACGATGGCGCTCAGCGTCGTCGCGATGACCGTGACCTGCATGACGCTCGCGCCCTCGTCGTAGGTGAGCATCGAGAATATGCCGTTCGTCGCCCACAGTACAGCGGCCAGGGCCATCAGTCCATAGGCCACGTTCTTCGACACTCTCAAAGTCCAACCCTCTTGAGCTCTAGGGGATATCGGCGACCCTGTCAAGAACCTTGGGCTTCCTCCCAGGACCGATCACGAGGAGCAGGAACAACGCCAGTCCGGCCATGACAGCGCCGAACGCGAAGGCCGTCGGCGGCCCGTATGTGTCGTACAGAAGGCCGGCGATGATCCCTCCGGGAAGCATCACCAGGCCCATGGCCGTGTGGAACCCTCCGAGGGCCGTGCCCCTGAGGTTGCCCGGCGCCACGTCGACCACGTATGCTTTGAGCACGCCCTCAGAGGATCCCTTGTACACTCCGAACAGGGCGAAGCCCAGCGCTGCGAGCATGAGCGTTTCAGCGAAGGCCATCGTGAGGCACGTGATCGCGAATATCGAGAACGACAGCGCGATGACCGGCTTCCTGCCCAGCATGTCGGAGAGCTTCCCGGCGGGCATGGCGACGATGACGAAGATGACGTTGTACAGGATGTACAGCACCACCGCGGAGACCTCCTTGTCCAGGCTGCCGAGGGTCAGCCCGGCGTCGTACGCTCTCAGTATGAAGAACACGTAGCTTACTTCTCCGAGGTAGAACACGATGACGATGACAAGCAGCAGGTAGAACGGTCTCCCCAGCTGCCTGAGCTCCCTCGAGAACTTGCCGATCTGTCCCTCGCCGCTCGCCTCCTTGTCCCTCACGAAGAAGATGATGACCAGGACCGCGAGGAGCGCGGGTATGGTCGACAGCAGGAAGACGGTCCTGTAGGTGTCCTCCGTCACGGCCGCAGCAGACAGCAGGATTGGCAGAACCAGGATGGGCCCTATCACGGCGCCCGTGGAATCCATCGACTTGTGGAACCCGAAGGCGATCCCCCTGTGCTCCTTGTCCACGGAATCGGCTATGAGCGCGTCCCTGGGGGCGCTCCTGACGCCCTTCCCGACGCGCTCGACTATCCTCAGCCCGAGCACTTGCCATGGGGAGGCCGCGAGCGCGAGCAGGGGTTTGACCAGCGTGCTCGTACCGTACCCCGCGGTGATGAACGGCTTCCTCTTCTTGAACCTGTCAGAGTACCAGCCAGAGACAACCTTGAGCAGCGATGCGGTCGTCTCGGCGGCGCCTTCTATGAACCCAATCACCAGCGCTGACGCGCCGATCGCGCCCAGGAACATCGGCAGGATCGGGTAGATCATCTCGCTGCTCACATCCGTGAGAAGGCTCACGATCCCGAGCACCAGCACGTTGGTCGTGATGCCGGTCAGAATCGCCTTCTTCTTCCCCGACCCCTGGTCAGCAGATGCCATGGCTCGTCCGGTCCCTTTCTTGGGACCGGGGAGGGACTGCATTGATTTAATGGTTGCAGGGGGCCCTTGCGCGAAGACGTTCGTTCGGGCGATGGTAGCATTCAATATCATGGATTCACTATCCTCGGACAGGAGAGGAAAGGATGGCCAGGCGGAAACCGGATCTCAGAGCTCTCTTGAATGATGCCTGTACCAGGCGCGGTGCGGCCGCCTTCGGGATAGCGTCCGTGGACGAGGCCGACGCGCTCGAGACGATCAAGGTCGGCTCGATAGTGAACAGGTGGTCCGTGAAGATACGCGAGTCGATGCCGGAGGCGAAGACCGTCGTGGTATTCGCGATCAAGTCCGTCGACGATGCGGACGAGATCGCCATCCGGCGCGGGGAGAAGTCCTGGGACTATCCGGGGTACAACCCGCTCCTGGGGATGCGGAGAGAGGTCATCAAGATACTCCGGGAGAGCGGCTACAGGGCCGCCCCGGCTCACTGGCTCGTCCCGCTGAAACGCCTCGCGATACTCGCGGGGATCGGCGCCTACGCGAAGAACTCCATGGTGCTGTCCCCGAAGCACGGGCTATGGCTTAGGCTCGAAGCGGTCGTCACGGACGCTGAGATGCCTATAGACAAGCCGTTCTCCAAGGATCTCTGTGGAAGGTGCACGAGATGCGTCCGGGCGTGCCCGACGAAGGCCATCAAGCCCCACGTGCTGACGCCCGAGAGGTGCCTGATCGATGTGAGCGAGCGGGACAACCCCCCGAGGGAGCTCGAGAGGATCAGGCGCAAGGTCGAGGTTCAGCTCACCCCGAACGCCCACGTCATGTGCACGGTCTGCCAGAAGGTGTGCCCGTACACCAGCCCTGAGCGGCGTCGGAACCAGCTGCTTGTCAGGCCCGCGAAGCGGTAGTCCAGGGGTGCCAGCTGAGGCCGGCGGGCCGCTTACACCTCCGGCAACTCTGGGGGGAATGTTTAAATCAGACAATCGAATATTGCCAGCAATGGTCTCCCAGGAATCTATCAACAAGATCATCCAGGGCTATGACAAGAAGAACCTCGTCATAGCGACCGCGTGTTCCCACACCTCGCTCCAGATCTTCGACGGTGCCCGCAAGGAGGGGTTCAAGACACTCGGCATCGCCATCGGACAGAAGACCAAGTTCTACGACGCCTTCCCGAGGGGGAAGCCGGACGAGTTCTTCTATGTGGACTCGTACTCGCATCTGCTCGACAGGGCCGACGAGCTCATCGAGAAGAATGTCATCCTGATACCGCACGGATCGTTCGTCGAGTACATGACCCCGAAGAACTTCGTGGAGATCGCGGTGCCTACCTTCGGCAACAGGCATGTCCTCGACTGGGAGAGCGACAGGGAGAAGGAGCGGGTCTGGCTCAGCGGCGCCGGGCTCGAGATGCCGCACAAGATAGACGACCCGAAACTGATAGACAGGCCCGTGCTCGTCAAGTACGACGGCGCAAAGGGCGGCCGCGGGTTCTTCATCGCGAAGGACTACCCGGACTTCAAGCTCGGGATAGACCATTCGCAGAAGTTCTCCATCCAGGAGTACATCCTGGGCACCAGGTACTACATTCACTACTTCTACTCGCCGATCAGGACCGAAGGGTACAGGCTCAGCAAGGGCGTGCTCGAGATGCTCAGCGTGGACAGGAGAGACGAGTCCAACATCGACGAGATATACAAGCTGGGGGCGCTCGAGGAGCTGAAGAAGCTCGGCCACTACCCGACGTTCGTGGTCACGGGCAATGTGCCCGTGGTCGTGAGGGAATCCCTCCTGCCGAAGTTCCTGGAGATGGGCGAGAGGGCCGTCGAGAAATCCCTCGAATTGTTCGGAGGCATGATAGGCCCGTTCTGCCTGGAGTGCATCGTCACCGACAACCTGAACGTGAAGGTGTTCGAGATATCATCGAGGATCGTCGCAGGCACGAACCCGTTCATATCGGGCTCCCCGTACTCGGACCTGATAGAGCCCGGCGTGTCCACGGGCAGGCGCATCGCACAGGAGATCAAGTACGCGAAGGACAACAACAAGCTCACAGAGGTACTCACGTGACGCAGTATTTCTTCATACTAGGCGATTCAGAGCTGGAGCTCGTGCCCCCGGAGATCGTCAAGGAGAGATGTGTGACCAACAACGCGCGCGCGAGAGGCAAGGCCCCGGAGAAGATACTCCTGGACGCCTCCCACCACCACCCGGCGTTCAACAAGCTGCCGGAGTCGGAGCGCAGGGGACGCCCGGACCTGACGCATTACTTCCTGATGCTGTGCATGGACTCGGACCTCTCGGCCGAGGGCAAGCTCAGGGTGTTCGTCCACACCAGGAACAACGATGTCATCGCGGTCAAGCCCGAGACGAGGCTCCCGCCGCACTACCTGAGATTCGTTGGCCTCATAGAGTCCCTGTACGAGCAGCATGTCGTGCCCAGCCGGGAGAACGCCCTGCTGGAGCTCAGGCAGGGAGTGCCGCTTGACGTGCTCGTGAACGCCCTCAAGCCGGACGAGGTCGTCGTCCTGACCCCGGGCGGGGAGCAGGCGGACATCGTCGAGAAGTTCGCCCCCAGCAAGGCGGAGCGGGTGGTCGTCATCATCGGCGGGTTCCCCAAAGGGGATTTCAAGTCCGACATGAGCAAGTTCAAGCACGACAAGCTGTCGCTCGGGCCGAGGCAGATGAAGGTGTGGACGGTGACCTCGAAGGTGCTGTCCGCCATCGAGTACGCCGCGAAGCAGCCTGCGCCCAAGGCTACTGCAAAACCTTCAAAACCTCGTCGCGCTCCGAAAAAGAAAGCGGAGTAGTCCCTCCGCGGGACACCGCCTTCGACCTGTTCTTTCCCGCGACGATCCTGCCCACGATCGCGGCGTCTATCCCGACCCTGTGCACGACGGACACGTATCTCTCCGCGTCTTCAGGCTTGAAGGCCGCCAGCAAGGCCCCGGAGCCCAGGAGGCCGAGCGGGTTCAGACCGTACTTCGCGCATATCGCCCTTGTCTCCTTCCGCACGATCACCTCGTCGGTTAGAAGCTCGACCGAGCTGCCCGAGGCCTCTGCCATCTCCTGGACGCCCATGGCGACGCCTCCCTCGGTCGGGTCGTGCATGCTCGTGACGCAGAAGCTCAGCGCGATCCTCGCCTCGCGCACGACGGACAGGCCGGGCTTGAACAGGTATCTCGCCGCGCGGTTGACGAAGGCCTCGTCGTAGACCTCGAGGAGCTCCTTCCGCCTCTCGCGTGCGATCGCAGCGGTGCCCTCGATGCCGGCGCACTTGGTCATGACGAGCGCGTTCCCCGGCTTCGCGCCGGATGTGCGCACAAGGTCCTCCTCAACGACTCCGTGCATGTCGCCGACCACGATGGGCCGGTCGATGCCAGGCGTGACCTCAGTGTGTCCGCCCGTTACCGCCACGTCAAGCTCCTGCGCGGCCTTGGAGATCTGCTTGAAGATGTCCTCCGCAAGGCTCTCGTCCGAGCCAACGGGCAGAAGCACCGCGGCCTGGAACCAGGCCGGAGTCGCTCCCCTGGTGACGACGTCGTTCGCGTTGACATTGACGGCGTACCAGCCTATCAGGTCGGACGCGTAGGTGACGGGGTCCGTCTTGAGGACCAGGAGGTGCCGCCCCAGCTTGACGACGGCGGCGTCCTCCCCAAGCGACGGGCCGAGCAGGACGCGGCGGTCCCGGCCTCCCGGATACTTCTTGATGAGCTTCTTGAGAAGCTCAGGGGGCAGTTTGCCGCTCTTCAGGGCCATGCTGCGTCGAACTGATTCCGACCCTAATAGTGTTTGTTCAAGCCCGACACTATGACAAAAGTTGGACACCAATGCTTTATATTGGTCATGCGCTTCACCGGCCTGGCGGTTCAGATGATAGCGGAGAGAGTCAAGAGGGTCCAGGAATCTGGCACGATGAAGATGAAAGAACTGGCCGGGCAGAAGAAGGCCGAGGGGAAGAAGATCATCTCCTTCACGGTCGGTGAGCCCGACTTCGACACCCCGAAGCACATCGTAGAGGCCGCCAAGAAGGCGCTCGACGAGGGCAAGACGAGGTATCTCGACGCTCCCGGGCTGATGCCGCTCAGGGAGGCCATCGCGAAGAGGGCGAAGGATGACAATGGCATACCGTGCGAGCCGTCGAACGTGCTCATCACGCCCACAAAGCAGGCCATATTCGAGACGATCATGGCCACGGTCAACGAGGGCGACGAGGTGATCATGCCCGACCCCGCGTGGGTCACATACGAGCCGTGCGTGCAGCTGGCCGGAGGGAAGGCCGTGCCCGTCACCGCCTCTGACGAGGACCAGTTCAGATTCCTCCCGGAGAAGGTGGCCGAGAAGATAACTCCCAAGACGAGGATGATCCTGTTCAACTCGCCGTCCAACCCGTGCGGCGCGGTCGAGACGAAGGAGGACATCAAGGGGCTGGCGGACCTCGCCAAGGACCACAACCTGCTCGTGCTCTCGGACGAGGTCTACGAGAAGATCATATTCGACGGCCTGAAGCACTACTCGATCGCGGCCGAGCCCGGGATGATGGACCGGACGATCACCATAAGCGGCTTCTCGAAGACCTACGCCATGACGGGTTGGAGGATGGGCTGGCTGATCGCCCCGAAGCCGATATTCAAGGGCATCAACAAGATACAGCAGCACTCGATCACGCACGCTGTCTCGTTCGCGCAGTACGGAGCGCTCGCAGCCCTCACGGGGCCACAGGAGCCCGTGCAGATGATGGTCAAGGAGTTCGAGGAGCGCAGGAACCTCGTCATGAAGCTCATGAAGGACATTCCGTCGTTCAGCTGCGACACCCCGAAGGGCGCGTTCTACGTTTTCCCGAAGTACGAGGGCAAGATGAACTCCGAGGAGATGGCCCTGTACCTCATGGACAAGGCCGAGGTCGCGCTGACCGGAGGCGCCTCGTTCGGAAAGGCGGGCGAGAAGCACCTGAGGATCTCATACGCCACGGGCAAGAAGAACATCGAGGATGGTCTGGAGCGGATCAGGAAGGTCCTCGAATAGGCGTGATCAGGGGCGTTCGGACCGCCTTCAGTTCCGGACCTTCTTCTTTCTCCTGATTATGGTCCTCTTCCTCAGCGGAGACGCCTTCTCCTCGAGCCTGTCGAGGTCCAGCCTCTTGTAGATCATGAACGGCTCGAACCCCAGCTGGCGCCAGACGGCCCTGGCGGCCATGTTGTCGTGGGCCACGAACAGCTGGACGGTCTTCACCCTGTTCTTCTTGAACCACTTGACGGCGAAGTTGAGCATCTCCCTGCCCACGCCCTTCATGCGCCGCTCCTCGAGCACGTAGACGTCCGAGACCACGCCGATCTTCCGCTCCTTGTACACGGGGGCGTTCGGCGAGAGCATGCAGAGCATGAACCCGACGAGCCTGCCGTCCTCCTCGGCGACGATCAGCTTCGTGCTGATCTCGGAGAACTTCTTCTTGAGGTATTTGGCCCACTTGCGCTTGCCGTCCCACGCGAGCGAGAAGTGCGGGGAGAGCTTCTCGTGATGCTTCGCGAGCATCTCCCAGAGGTCCGCGACCGCCGGGAGGTCCTTCGCGGTTGCATCCCTGATCTCTATCCTGATGGCCACTGTCGAGTCAAGCCCCTTCGTCCTGTGCGATATACTCGGAAGAGATTAATCTTGCTCCTCACAGTTTTATCGCGATGGCGGACGTCAGGTCCTTTATCTGCCGGACCTTGCGGAGGACCTCGATTGGCAGGTCGTCGTCTATCTCGAGAATCATCATCGCGGGCCCTCTCGCCCTTGCCCTCGCGACCTCCATGCTCGCGACGTTGATGTCGCTGTCCCCCAGGATCGTCCCGACCTTGCCGATCATGCCCGGCTTGTCCATGTGCGCGATGAGCAGGAAGTGCCCCTCGGGGACGATGTCCACGGGGTTGCCGTCTATTTCCACGATCCTCGCGCCCCTGTCGGGCATCAGCGTGCCCGCGGTCGAGACCTTGTCGCCGTTCGTCTGCAGGGAGACCCGTATGAGGTTCGAGAACCTGCCCGACTCGTCGGACGTGGACGAGACTATCTCGATGCCTCTGGCCTTGGCCATCGCGAAGGCGTTGATGTAGTTGACGTTGAACTCCTCCGAGAGCGGCTTCAGGAGGCCCGTGATGACGCTCGCGGTGATGATGCTCGTGTCCTTCTTCGAGAGCTCCCCGAGGCACTGTATCTCTATCCTGCCCGCGCTGGTCTTGCCCAGCTGGGAGGTGAACGTGCCGAGCTTCTCTGCCAGGGGCATGTACGGCACCAGCTCGGGGTCGAGCTTCGCGGGCATGTTGACCGCGTTCTTGATGACGTTGTCCCTGAGGTAGGCGATGACCTGCTCCGCTATCTCCGAGCCGACCTCCTCCTGGGCCTCCGCCGTGGTCGCGCCCAGGTGAGGCGTGAGCACGATGGTCGGGAGCGTGAGGAGCTTCGAACCTGCCGGTGGCTCGTTCACGAACACGTCCACCGCGGCCCCGGCGATCTTGTTCTGGGACAGCGCCTCGTAGAGGGCGTCCTCGTTCACGACCCCTCCTCGGGCGCAGTTGATCAGCATCGCGGACTTCTTCATGGACGCCAGCTGGTTCTTGCCCAGCAGGTCCTTCGTCTGCGCGCTCAGGGGCGTGTGGAGCGTGATGAAGTCCGACACTTCGAGGAGCTTGTCCAGGGACATCAGTCTCACGTGCAGCCTCGCGCCCACCTCGGGCGAGACCAGCGGGTCATAGGCGATCACCAACATGCCAAGCGCCTGCGCCCTCTTCGCGACCTCGGCGCCCACCCTGCCCAGGCCGATTATGCCCAGGGTCTTGCCCTGGACCTGCGCGCCCTTCATCTCCTTCCGCTTCCACTCGCCCTTCTTCATGGAGGCGTCCGCCTGCGGGATCCTCCGCGCAAGAGCGAATATCATGCCGATGGTGAGCTCAGCTGTCGAGATGACGTTCCCCGAGGGCGCGTTCATGACGAGCACGCCCCGCTCGGTGGCGGCCTCGACGTCGATGTTGTCCACGCCGATCCCGGCCCTTCCTATGACCTTGAGCTTCGAGGCCTCGATGACCTTCCGGGTGGCCTTCGTGGCGCTCCTGACGAGCAGAACGTCGTAGTCCTTGATGGCCTTGGCTAGCTCGTCCTCCCTGAGGCCCGTCCTGACATCCACCTGGTACCCCTGGGCCTTGAGCAGCTCCACGCCGTTCTTCGATATGTCGTCCGCGACGAGCACCTTCATCTGGCTCACCCTGGTCCGGACCGTATGGCCGGCTCAACTTGAACGGGGCATCCTAGATATCAATGTGTTGCACGGGACCGTCGGCAACGTACTTCTTTGTGCTATGTGCACTGTACAGAATTCGTCCTAGTGGCCGGCTCTGGAGGCTCACTTCTCTGGCGGCAGCATGTTCGGTATGCCGTCCTCGATGGGGTAGTCCACGCTGCACTTGGGACACCTGATGGTCCCCTCAAGGACCTCCTTCTCGTCCTCCTTCTTCACGTTCAGCTCGAGGGGATGGAACTTGCACACGGGGCATGCTAGGATGTCCATGAGCTTTCTCTTCATGTCGCCACCATCGGAGCGCATGGCCCAGGCCGATAATAAGCCTTTCATGCGGGGCACGAGGAGCCAAGGATTAATACCGCTAACGTTCATTGCGCACGCATGCGGGTCGGTGTTATCGGCGTCGGCTCCATGGGCCAGAACCATGCGCGCATCCTGGCCGAGAAGGGAGTCCTCGCGTGCGTGGCCGACGTGTCGCCGGATGCCGCCGGGAAGGTCGCGCAGAAGTACGGCGTGAAGCACTACCTCGACCACGGCGAGCTGATTCGGAGCGGCGTGGACGCAGTTGTCGTGGTCACGCCCACGAACACCCACGAGCGCATCGCCTCCGAGGCCATCTCCGCCGGGAAGCACGTCCTGCTGGAGAAGCCTATGACGGGCAGCTCGAGAACCCTCAAGGGACTGATCGAGCTGGCCAAGAAGAACAAGGTCGTACTTGCAGGCGGCTTCACGGAGAGGTACAACCCGGTCGTCGCGTTCGCGAAGCAGAGCCTTCAGGCGGGGGAGTTCGGCGAGATCATCACTGCAGCGACGAGGCGAGTGTCGTCGATGCCTTCCAGGGTAAGGGACATCGGCGTCGTCATGGACCTAGGTGTGCACGACATCGACGTGGTCCAGTATATCGTGGGCCGGCGTGCGATCTCTGTGTACGCCCTCGGGGGCCAGGGCAAGGGCATGAAGCACGAGGACCACGCGAACATCCTCATCGATTTCGAAGGGGGCATGACAGGCTTCGTCGAAGTCAACTGGCTGACCCCCATGAAGGTCCGCAAGCTGGCGCTCACATGCAGCAGGAACTTCGTGGAGATGGACTACATGGACCAGGCGGCGCTGGTCTGCTCGTCATCCTTCAAGCCCGTCGAGGGCGGGAACCTCTACAACGTGCCTATCGAGTTCGACATGAGGCGGATAGCTCTGAAGAAGGAGGAGCCGCTCAGACGCGAGCTGGACGACTTCATGTCCTCCGTCAAGTCCGGGAAGGAACCGCTCGTCTCCGGCGAGAACGCCCTCCAGACGCTCAAGATCGCAGAGGCCGCGATGGAGTCGATCAGGTCCGGAAAGAAGGTCCCGGTGGAAAAGTGAAGACGAAGATCCTGGTCACCGGCAGCTCTGGACAGCTCGGGTCGTACGTCTGCGAGCGCCTATCGAGGGACCACGAGGTCGTCGGCCTCGACACGAGGCCGCAGCCGTTCGAGCCGCTCAAGAAATCCTGCGTTGTCGGCGACATCACGAGCCGCGCGGACGTGTCGAACGCCCTCAGAGGTGTCCGGTGGGTGGTCCACTGCGCCGCCCAGGTGAGCGTCGAGAAGTCGACGAAGGACCCGGTCTTCGACGCCAACGTGAACATCCTCGGCACCGTCAACATGCTCCAGCTCAGCTCCGAGGCCCAGGTCGAGAGATTCGTGTACGTCAGCAGCGCCGCCATCTTCGGCCAGCCCAAGTACACGCCGATCGACGAGGCCCATCCGACCGAGCCGATAAGCAACTACGGCGTGGCCAAGCTGTCCGGGGAGAAGTATGCGCTGGCGTTCGCCCGGAACAGCCCGATGGAGGTCACCTCGGTACGGCCGTTCAACTTCTACTCGCCCCGAGCCGACCCTTCGAGCCCTTATTCGGGAGTCATCACCAAGTTCGTCAATCGGCTCAAGTCCGGCAAGCCGCCGGTGATCGAGGGCGACGGGCTCCAGACCAGGGACTTCATACACGCGCTCGATGTCGTCGAGATGATCTCCCTGATGCTGGACAAGAAAGGCCTGGACGGCCAGGTCTTCAACTGCGGCAGCGGCCACTCGACCAGCATCCTGGACCTTGCGATCAGCGCCATCATGCTCTCAGGGCTCAAGGTCAAGCCCGAGTTCACTTCCCCCAGGGTGGGGGACATTCGTGAGAGCCTCGCGAATTGCGCGAAGGCGAAACAGATGCTGGGGTTCAAGCCCACCATCGACCTCGACCAGGGCCTGGCGGAATTACTGAAGTGAGCCCTTTCCGACTCCCCTGTAGTCGATCCCGGCCTTGGCCATCTTCCTGGCCTCGAAAATGTTCCGTCCGTCCACGACCGCCGGGGTCTTCATCATCTTCTTCAGCGCGCCGGGGGCCAGCTTGAGGTACTCCTTGTGGGAGACCATGAATATCGCGAGGTCGGCGCCCGCGAGCGCCTTCTTGAGGTCCTTCTGGACCTTCAGGCCGGCGAAATCTCCCAGGAACGGGTCGTGCACCCGCAGCTCCTTGGCGCGCTTCAGCGACTCCACCACGGGCAGCGACGGCGAGTTCCTGGCATCTCCAGAATCCTGTAGGAACGAGGCCCCAAGGACGGTCACAACCGCGTCCTCCACCTTGAGTCCAGATGCGCCCAGGAGCGAGTCCGCGAGGTCCAGCACATGGAACGGCATCGAGTCGTTCACGGCCCTCGCGATCGGTATCAGCTTCGGGTTCGCGGCCTTTCCGGCAGTCGCGAGCAGCCACGGGTCCTTCGGTAGGCAGTGCCCCCCGACGCCCGCGCCTGGTAGGTGCATGTCCCTGAACGGGCACGTGTTCACGAGCCTCCGGACCTCGAACGCATCCGCCCCGAGCTTCTCGCTTATCAGGGCGACCTCGTTCGCGAACGCGATCTGCACGTCCCTGTAGGCGTTCTCGGCCGTCTTCACTATCTCCGCGGTCGTCAGGTCCGTCGTGTGAAGCTTGCCCTTCGTGAGCTTCGAGTATATCGCGCACGCGCGCTGCTGTGAGCGCAGGTCGAGCCCGCCGATGACCCTGTCATAAGTGGTGATGTTCTTCAGCAGTCTGCCGGGCATGACCCTCTCGGGGCAGTGCGCCAGCCCGAAGTCCTTCCCCGCCTTGAGGCCGCTGCCGCGCTCGAGCGCGGGCCTCACGACCCCGACCATCGTCCCAGGGGCCAATGTCGATTCGACGATGACGAGCGTCCCGCGGGACATGTTCTTGGCGACGGACTCCAGGGCCTTCCTCAGGCTCGAATGATCCGGCCTTCGGTCGGCGTCTATGGGCGTGTCCACGCAGACGAAGATGACCTTCCTGCCTCCGAGCATCCCAGCCGACGAAGAGGCCTTCAGCGCGCCCTTCCTGACGCCTTTGGCGAGTAGCTCCGTAAGGCCCGGCTCGTCCCCCTTCAGAGGGAGCCTACCCTCACCGACGCTACTAGCCCTTTCCTCGGAGACGTCGACGCCCATCACTTCGTAGCCCTTGCTCGCTAGGAGAGCTGCGAGCGGTATGCCGACATATCCGAGGCCTACGACGGCGACCTTCTCCTGGGCCATCGGAGGCCGATGCCACGGAATCCGTATAAGACTTTGCAGTGGGGCTCAAAACAATGAAAAGGAAAGAGATTGGGGAAAAGGGTTTGTGCTTCCCTGGTAGGCCCTACGTTCCTACGGTGGGGGAGCCTGCTGTGGCGGCTCGCTCTTCGGCTCGGAGCTCTTCGGCGCGCCCATCCTGCCCTTCATGAAGGGCACCACGATGAGCAGCACGATCATGATCACGATCAAGATCAGCATCGTGAAGTCGATCGCGCTCATGCCTCCGACGCTCTTGTCCCAGCCGCTGAGCTCGTTGTTGACCGTCACGGCGGTGCTGTCCCACGACAGCCAGTCGTCGTTGACCGGGTCGTACAGGTCTGCGCTGATGCTGAACTGCGCAGTCGGCGCGTCCTCAGGCACCTCGACCTCGAACGTTCCCTCCGGGTCAGAGACCAGCAGCCTCATGCCGAGCGGGTTGTAGCTCGTCCAGATGTACAGCTCGTAGACAGGCAGGTGGTCGTACACATACGCACCTATGGAGTAGTGCACAGTCACCGCGTCACCAGGCGCATAGTCCCCGGACGTGTATCCGGAGTCCGATGGCCATATCATGAGCTCGTACATCGCGACGAGATCCACCCATACCTCGTAGTCGGCGTATCCGCCAGCAGTGGAGGTCATCCATATCCAGGCACCGTACTCGTTAGACGGGTTCAGTGCCGGCACGGCGTACTCGAAGGATCCAGTCGGAGCGAATGTCAGCTCCTCCCCGGCGACCTTCACGCCGTCGCTGTCCCAGATGACGTACTCCATGTGCGCGACCTCAGCGCCGCCCAGGATCTGCCAGTTCCAGACGACCACATCGCCGGGCCTGTAGTTCTGGGTGTTCGTGCTCAGCAGCACGTCCGCGAACCGGACATCCGCCCAGTTCCAGCCCTGCATCGTGTAGCCGTTGAGGGTCGCGATCACTCCGACCGACAGGCCACCGTAGTACTCGTCAGGTATGTCGTAGCTGACCGAGTCGCCCGTTCCGTTGCCCCAGACCTGGATGCCGGCGTCAGTCGAGAAGTAGAACGCGAACTCGCCAAGGTCGGCAGGAGCTCCGTTCCAGACCGCATCGATCGTCACCACCGCGGTGTCTCCGCCGTAGTACCACTCCTTGTCGAAGGTCAGGCCGATCCAGCCGTCCCATTCGACTTCGAAGACGTCGTCCCGGACAACCGTCTGGCCAGCCTCGCTCACTTCGGCCCTCACGATGTACGTGCCCATGCCCGCGGAGCTTAGCAGCGCGAACGTGTGGGTCACCCATCCGTCAGAGTCCGTCGCGAGGTCAGCGGCGCCATAGGCGTCAACCGCGGTCCCGTTGTAGAACACCGTGATGTCCACATCGGCGCCCTCAAGCGAGTCCCAGTATACGCCCGCCCAGACATCCACGACGACGGTCTCGCCTGGCATGTACCAGGTGCCGTCGACGTATATGTCAGCGTCGAGCACGCCCATGTAGAGCCAGACCCAGTCCTCGGCACTCCTTATGTCCGATTCGTTGGCCCAGAACATTATCTCGATGTCATCGTACAGGACCACGTCAGCCGGTATCGTCCACTCCATGTATCCGAAGGCGGAGTCCAGAGTGCCGTTCTCCCAGCTCTCGAAGACTGCCGTGCCGTCGGCGGAGTAGTTGTACCAGTGCGCCCAGTACCTTACCGTGACCGACTCAGCGACCTCGAACGAGGCGAGGTCGATGGTCATGATGTCAATCACCGCGGTCATCTCGGGCAGGTAGTAGCTCCTGTCCGCGCTGACCTCGAAGTAGTACATCTGCACGTCGAAGTAGAGATAGTATCTCAAGGCGTGCGTCGTCGAGTCCCTGACCTTCATCATGTACTCTCCGTCAGGCATTGAGTCACTTATTGCGAAGGTCTTCTCCCAGTAGCCGTCCGGTGCGATCTGCGCGGTCCAGTTAAGGCCCGCGACGTCCGCGCCCGTGTCGTTCGTCACGTGGACATAGAACATGTCAGTCGTGTACATCGTCACGAGCTTCGCCGTCAGCGTCTGTCCCGGGTAGTAGGCGCCCATTATCCCCGCCGGGGGTTCGAGCGTCAATCCGACCTTCAGGATCGTTATCGAGGCCCTCGCGATCTCGGTCATGCTCCATCTCTCGTAGAGGACCACGTAGAACGAGCCCCTGTCACCGGTTATCGGCGCACCGCCGGTCCCGAGGGCAATGCCCCCGACCTCAGTGCTGTTGTACCAGCCGATATCGGGCAAGTTGGCCACCGCGGTGAACTGACTTACAGATGCACCGCCTAGGGTCTCGAGCCTAACGCGAATATCCTGGTCAGAGAGCGCTCCCATGTACTCGACCATCGCCGAGACATAGACAAGCTGCCCCTGAACATAGGTATCCTTCGCGGCTCCCGTATCGTCTGTCGTTTCTACACTGCCCGTATAGTACACGTCCGCATGCGTAGGGACCGCGGCATATACCACAGCGAGCAGGCTTAGCGCCAGCGCTATACTTAGAATCCTATTTTTCATAGGCTATCCCATCCGGAAACAAGAACGGGGTAGTATATATATAACTTTTTGCGTATTTTTCGCTGGCATACGTCATTGCTCAGCAAACTATATACACAGCCTGCGATTCGCGCGGACCCTGCAGAACCGCCCGTCACGCGCGCGCCTGTGAGAGATTCACTCCTCTATGTGATGGTGGTCTTCCTCTTCCCTGTGCCCCGCGGTCGAGCGCATCTCTGCCAGGTTCTCGGGGCTGAACGGCGACATCGCCCTCAGCTTCTTGATTATGCCCGGGAGGATCCCGACGACGTAGTCGATCTCCTCCTCGTTGTTCGACCTGCCCAGGGTGAACTGGACCGCGCTCTGGGCCTCCTCCGTTGGTATCTCGCACGCGAGCAGCACGTGCGACGGCAGAAGGCTCTTTGAGGTGCAAGGCGAGCTCGAGGATACCGAGACGCCCATCATGTCGAGGTTGAGGAGCATCGACTCCCCCTCGACGTATCTGAACCTGAAGTTCGCGTTGTTCGGGAGGCGCCTCGTCGGATGGCCGTTGAGGAACGAGTCCTCGATCTTCTCCGTGATTCCCTTGACCAGCCTGTCCCTGAGCGCGGCGAGCCTCCTGCCCTCGGAGTCCATCTCGTTCCTCGCGATTTCAGCGGCGGCCCCGAAGCCCACTATGGCAGGGACATTCTCGGAGCCCGACCTTAGCCCGCGCTCCTGGCCACCTCCCTGGTAGATTGCCTCGATGCGGGTGCCGTCGCGGACATAGAGCGCCCCGGCCCCTTTGGGGCCGTACATGTCGTTCGAGGATACGGACATGAGGTCCGCCTTGGACCTCTGGACGTCTGTCGGGACCTTACCGGCGGACGCGACCGCGTCCACGTGGAACGTGATGTCCCGCTCCTCAAGCAGCGCGCCTATCTCGTCGATGGGCTGGAGCGTGCCGATCTCGTTGTTGGCATGCATGATGGACACCAGGATGGTGTCCTTCCTCAGGGCCTGCTGCAGCTTGGAGACGTCGACGAACCCGTCGTTCGTCGGGGGGATGTAGGACACTTCGAACCCGCCCTTCTCGAGCGACTTCATGATGTTGAGCACGGAGATGTGCTCGATGGCGGAAGTGACTATGTGGTTCCCTTCGGGCCTGAGCCTCATCGCGACCCCCTTGATCCCGATGTTGCTGGCCTCGGTCCCACCGGAGGTGAAGACTATCTCCTCTTTCCTCTTGGCGTTGAACAGCGCCGCCACCTTGGCCCTTGCGTCCTCGATGGCCTTCTTCGGTTCCCTGCCGGCGTTGTGCAGCGAGGACGGGTTGCCGAACTTGTCCGAGAAGTACGGCATCATGGCAGCGACCACCCTCTCGTCGACGGGGGACGCCGCCGCGTAGTCCATGTACACTCTCTTCTTGGCTCCGCTCGCCTGGAACAACATTCGGTCTTCCTCCTTAGGAAGAGTAACCCTCGGACGGCCTAAAAGCTTAGCACCGCGTCCGACTCGAGCAACAGGTCGTTCAGCGTGGCCGCGCCGACCACCTTGGCCGGGTCCTCGAACTCCTCGGGGTCGCCCTTGAGGCCCAGCATCTGGCAGCTCTGGCCGCAGATGAGCATCCGGACGCCTTCCTTGGCCGCCTGGTCCATGACCTCCTTCACCGTCGGGAACGACCCGAGCTTGACCTTCTCTGCGTTCCCCTTCATGACGGCCGTCACGCCCTTGCCCAGGAAGTACACGGTCGCCTCGACACCCATCGCCCTCGCGGTCGTCGCCAGTATGAACGGCGCGTACAGCCTCTCGGGCGTGTCCGTGCCCGAGGTCTGAACATACAGTATCTTCTTCGCCATGAGTCTCTCCCTCCTATGTCTCACGCTTGATCAGAAACCGGAAACCGCCTTTCACCCTCTCGATCGACAGCAGCTTCTGACCGGCGTGCTTCGCCCAGCTCCTGATATCGGATTCAGAAGCTGGGTCGTCTGCCAGGACCTCTAGGACCTGTCCAAGGGGAATCGAGGAAATCTCCTCACGGGTTCTGAACACCGGCTCTGGACAGTACAAGCCGATGCAGTCTAGGGTCTTGGCGGGTTGGGGGATAGGGTCGCCACTTTCTTCCAAGTTAAATCTCTCCCAGAGCCGTCCCAGCAGACGACCGTATTGATATTTAACGATGTTATGGAAGGCTCGTAGCATTGATAATCATTGTGCCTTCCGAGTAAGGTCTGAGGCAATCCGGTCTCTCAGCGCCAGGTGAGCGTCATCCGGCCGAGCCTGCCCCCGAACCGCTTGCTGCCGAAGCCCGTGCTCGTACGTTTCGGTTCGCCAGACAGTTCATCGCCCTGCGAGCTCGACAGGACCTTGAGCGCAGCGATCCCCGAGGGGGTAGCCCTCTCCCCTGGAGAGTCGCCCTTGAGGTGTTTCATGCCCCTGAGAAGTATGGCGCTCGCGGGTGCGGGCACCCTGATGGCGCCGTGGCTGACGGCGATGACCCCCATGCCTGTGGTTATGGTCGAGCACATGAACTCGCCAGCGTGCGCTCTCCCGAGCATTCCCGCGACGAGGCCGATGGCCGCGATGTTGAGCAGTGCCTGCGGCCTCCCGATCTCGTGAAGATGCACATCGCGCTCCGGAATTCCGTGCGCCTCAGCCTCCGCCCTGAATATCTCTCCGAGGATGCGGCCGCCGACATCCGATTCCGAGCCGAGGTCTCTCTCGATCTCGGCGAAGATGCGGAGGCACTCGTCCCTCGATGTCGACTCGTTCGCCGGGCGCTCCACCGCGTAGTTGACCGCCTTCCCTGCGACGCCGTCCTCGTCGATGTCCAGCACGCGCAGCCCAAGCCCGTGCCTGGACGCCGCCGCATCGAGCAGCTTGACGACCAGAGCCTTGTCGGGACTGTCCAGCAGCCCGAGCATGGCCGCGAGTAGCATGTCTCCGGAAGCTCCTTCCCTGGCGTCTATGAATATCATCAGATCGATGACTCGAAGCGCGGCTGAAGAAATAACCTTCTCGGTCTGAGCCCTCACTTCGGCTTCTTTGCGCCCGGGGATTTGGCCTTCAGCTTCCTCTGCTTCGACTTCTTCTTCGGAGTAGCCTGCTCCACTTCCTTCAGGGCGCTCTCAAGCTCCTGGAAGGAGCTCTCGTCGAAAACCTCAGTCGCAGGCTCCGGCGCAGGTTCCTCAGCCACCGGCTCAGGCTCGGCCCGCGGCTGTGGTTCCTCGGCGACAGGCTCAGGCGCGGGTTCAGGAACTGGCTCAGGGGCCGGTTCAGGCGCAGGTTCCGGTTCGGGCTCCGGTTCACGCGGGGCGGGCTCGCTCCAAGCCTTCGGCGGAGGTGCCACCCGAGGCGCTGGTTCCTCCACAGGCCCCAGGCCCAGCGCGCTGGCGATCTCGTCCAGCTTTCCCGAGACCTTCTCTTGCCCCTCGCTCGGTTCAGTCTCGGCGGCGCCCTCCTCGCCTCCGAACTCCACGCCGCACTCGCTGCACTTCGTGGCGTCGGATGCGACCGGCGAGCCGCAGATGGGGCACTGGAAGCTGACGTCCTCGCTGAACTCCATGCCGCACTTCGGGCATTCGGTCTCGTCGCCCTTCAGGAGCCAGTTGCATTTGGGGCAGCTTACAATCTTTCCCTCGACCTTGACGGACGAGGCTTCGAGCTTGATGATCTCGTTGAGGAGCGCGTCGATGCTGTCGTCGCCGCCCCTCGCCTCAGTGCTCGCCCTGAACTCCGCATAGTCCACGTGGCACGAAGGGCATGCCCCCGCCCCCTGCTCCACCAAGTCTCCGCAGAACGGGCACTCGACCTTCGTCGTACCCGAGAACGCGTTTCCGCACCTGGGACAGGCTGCATCCTTCTGGGAAATCCTGTAGCCACAGACAGGGCACCCGAAGATCCTGTGCTCGTAGGTCATCATACGACTCAAGGCCGCTCGA
>JALOTQ010000121.1 GCA_025457815.1 Thermoplasmata archaeon | reverse complement strand
GTGAAGGTCACGCAGGAGCACTTCCCGCCGGGGATAATCGGCCCGTTCTGCCTGCAGACCTGCGTCGATAAGGACCTGAAGTTCTACATATACGACGTAGCGCCGAGGGTCGGAGGAGGCACCAACGTGCACATGTCCGTAGGCCATCCGTACGGCAACACCACATGGCGGACTAACGTCAGCACGGGAAGGCGCCTGGCGATGGAGGTCAGGCGGGCCATCGAGACCGACCAGGTCAAGAAGATCGTCACCTGATGAGGAGCAAGGGCAACGCCGGATGACGCTCCGCTGGCCATCTGGCACCCCCTCAGGGCTCGTACCTAAAGCTTATAAAGGGGCAATCTATTCGCCGGAATACCTTTTTCCAAGGGGGATCTTGGTTCTGATTCCCGGGAGAACGAGGGGAATTGCAATGAAGAGCGACGCAATGAGCAAGCTATCAGCCAGCTGCATCGTGCTGGTGATGCTGCTATCCGCCCTGGTCATAGTGCCAGGGAGCAGCGAGAGCGAAACGACCAGCACGAAGAATATCTATGTGCCCGTACTGTCTGGCGGGCTGCCCGTGACCACTGGCGCATGGGTCAACCTGACAGAAGTGCACAGCGGCGCTGTGATACCTGCTCAGTACAAGTCCGAGTACACGGCATACGTCGTCTCAGGCGCCCCATCAGGATACTACAGGGTCGATGTCGTGGCCAACGAATACTACGACGCCCTGTCCGCAGACGAGTTCAGGTACGACGGCCAGAGCGATGTCACGACCGACGTCGTGGCCCTCCAGGCGTTCACGTACAAGGAACACACATGGAACGTTACCGTCAGGAACCCTGACAACCAGATCGTCCAGGGTGCCTTGGTCGGATTCTACGACCCCGTTTCTAAGGAATGGGTGGCCAAGGGCGTCACCAACTCCCTCGGGTACGTGTCCGTGGCGATGTTCGAGACGGCAGTCCTAGGGGACGTCGACCTCGTCATCGTCAAGAGCGGCTACGAGACCTACGTGGAGCAGGTGCTCGTCAACAGCGACCAGACCCGGACGGTCAATGTCGCCAAGTCCAAGCTAGTGTCATCGTACGTCAGGAACGGCAGCGGACCGGCGTCCAATGTCGTGTCCTATCTCATCAACACTGACTCGTCGGTTCCGTGGGTGAAGAGGGTGCTGAAGAGCACCGGGACCGCGATGGCGTTCGACGCCTACGCGGGCAACTTCATACTCGTGGTTGACGCCGACGGAAACGCGGCTCACGTGCAGACCCTGACGGTCGCGGGGAGCGATGTGCCCCTGACGATCTCGCTCGGGCCTCAGACGCAGCGGGAGAACAGCGTCGCGATCGACTTCGGAACGGACTTCACGTCCTTCTCAATGACGGTCGACACGACCTGGTCCTACGACGAGGCATATCCAGGCCTCCGATACAGCGACATGGGCAGCCTGCGGACGCAGGTTGACCTGCTCATGGGTGACGGGAACGGCGATTTGACCGCTCTCGAGGCCCAGGCGTTCTACGACGCTGTCCTAGCGTGGGGCACGGAGTATGTTGCGAGCGACAGGCTGCTGACGCTCAACGAGACCTCCTACATATCTGACCTGGCGATAACTGGCTTCGTGATGGATCTCGCAGCCGGTTCGGTGACCAGCACCGCATCGGTCAACTACGGATACACGTGCGGATACCTGGCATCGTCTGTCCCGGTCGGCGGGGGGTACTACGACGCCCTTGCATACGCGAGCTATGACACCAGCGAGGTCAACTACACATACTCGATAGACCTCGCGCCTAGCTACGAGAAGGTGTCCAACAGCAGCGGGAGCTACACAGTGTCAGGATACACGCATGTCACCGTGGACCCGGCCAAGGCGACCGGCGGCCCGGCGATAGTCTCGATGAAGTTCGAGGCCTCGGAAGGGCCCTCGGCGGGAGCGGGCGTGCAGTTCTCATCCGTATCTTACATCGTTCGCGATGACGAGGGGAACATCACGAAGTACATCGTGCGCGTGGGCGCCAATGTGACCTTCACCGCGGAGGACTCGGCAGACCCGAACGGCAACCCGATGACCTACACATGGGACTTCGACGACGGCTCTGCCCCAGTCGTGACCTCGAACGAGACGTACGTGTACAAGTACACGACCGCCGCGCTCGAGAGGACCGTGAACCTGACGATAACGGACTCGGTCGGAATGCTCAACTGGACGGAGATCACGGTCGTCTGCGACAACGCGGACCCGGTGCCGGTCATAACGGTGAAGGACAAGACCATCAACATGACCGACTTCTCGATCACCGTGAACCAGACGGAGCTCATAGTGTTCAACGGGACCGACTCCTACGACTACTTCGTCGACGGGGACACGACCCTCGGCATGGTCGACTTCGTGCAGTTCGACTACGGAGACAACACGAGCTCGGGCAGGATATCCAGCTCGAACAACGAGCAGAACGTGACGCACTCCTACAAGCAGGCGGGGATGTTCAACCTCACCCTCAACGTGACGGATGTCGTGGGCCACTTCAAGAACCTCACACTGAAGGTCCATGTGAACGACACGACCAAGCCGGTGATCGGATACACCGTGAAGAACGCAACGGGCGGCGTGAACCTGGTCGAGAACGCCACGCTGGTGTTCAACGCGACCGACACGAAGGACAACTACGACGCCCTCGCGAACCTGACCTTCCACTGGTACTTCGGAGACGGCGAATGGGACAACGAGACGGGCTATCTCGTGAACCACACGTACGAGAGGTTCGGCAAGCTGACGGTCTCCCTGAAGGTCATCGACACCGCAGGCAACAACGACACCCTGGCCCGCGTCATAACAGTCAACTCCGGCCCGAGGCCGAAGATGATGGTGGACAGGGTCTACTACGAGCCCAAGAACTTCACGGAGGACTCGAGCGGGTTCATACTCGTCAACATGACGAACAAGGGCACGTCCGTCGCGAAGAACATCGTGGTCACCTTCTACAAGGTGAATCGTGACGGCAGCCAGGACGAGATAACCGGGACATATCAGGTGCTCAACGCGACCACCCTCCAGCCCGTCGGCAGCGAAGGCGTGCTGGTCGGGGGCAAGGTCCAGATCAAGTTCGAGTGCACCATGAAGAACCCCGGGACCTACTCCATCAAGGTCGTCGTGATGTCTCAGAACCAGTCGGAGAATACGACCTTCGTGGCGAGCGGCACCAGCTCGATGAACGTCGAGGAGGCGGCCTGGAAGGAGATAGCCCTCTGGGCCGGCGTACTGGCCGTGAGATACGTCTCGAGGCGGCTGTCGAAGCGCGAGAAGAAGGGCCCGAGGCGCGAGAAGCGGTCCGAGGGAGAGGAATAGTCGTTCCTTCAAACCACAACAAACCTCTTAACTTACGATTTTCATCTGTCTATCGGGTTTAATGCTGAGGAGATGGCGGCTGGTGGACAGCGGTCTAGTCCACCCCCCGGAGTCCGTGGCGCTCGACGAGGCCATGCTGGAGGCGCATTCCCAGGGCCGTGTCCCATCGACGCTCCACTTCTATGTCAGGGCAGCCCCCACGGTGTCCGTGGGCTACTTCCAGAAGCTCGATGAGTCAATCGACGTCGAGGAGTGCCGGAGGCGCGGCGTCGCCATCGTGAGGCGCAAGTCGGGCGGGAGCACCATATACACCGACCGGGGTCAGCTGATCTACGGGCTGGTCATGGACACCTCGTGCCTTGGCAGGGACGAGAGCGTGTTCAGCGCAGTCTGCGGGTCGCTCGCCAAGGCCGTGTCCTCCTTCGGCATCGAAGCGCACTATCGGCCTCCCAACGACGTCGAGGTGGGGGGGATGAAGGTGTCAGGGAGCGCCCAGCTCATAAGGAGCGGGTCCGTCCTGCAGCATGGTACGGTCTTGGTGGACACCGATCTCGAAGCGATGGACGCCGTGCTGAAGCCCGCAGCCCAGGGGGAGAGCCTGGTCAGACCGTCGGAGAGAGTCACCACGCTCGCCAAGGTCATCGGGAGAACCCCTGACATCGACGCCGTGAAAGGTGCGATAGCCAGGGAGATCGAGCTCCGCTGCGACGCGAGGTTCGAGGCGGCCGCGCTCACGGACTTCGAGGCGAAGATCGTCCAGGAGCTGGTCGTGCAGAGGTACTCCAGGGATGACTGGAACTCGAAGTACTGAGGCTCACATCTCTTCCGGAGCCTCGATCCCGAGGCTGTTGAGGGAGTTCTTCAGCGCCCACATGCTGGCCTCGACAAGTGCGAGCCTGGCATTCCTGGCGCTTCCTTCGGCCTTCAGCACCGGCACGAACCTGTAGAACTGGTTGAACTGGGCGGCCAGGTCCTGCGCGTATACCGCGAGCGCGTGAGTCCTTCTGTTGTCCGCGCAGTCCGCGAGGACAGACGGGAACCCTGCGATGCTCTTGACAAGCTCCTTCTCGTGGTCCGTCGCGAGATGGGCGGCGTCGAAGTCCCTGTTCCAGTCCCCTGCCTTGCTGAGTATCGAACAAGCGCGCGCATGCGCGTACTGTATGAACGGTGCACTGCTACCCTCGAAGTTCAGCGCGTCCTCCCACTTGAAGACGATCTGCTTCTCGGCCTGCACTCGGACGATGTTGTACCTGAGGGCGCCGATGCCCACGATCCTCGCTATCTCGCGCATCCGGTCCTCGGAGAGGTCCTCCCTGCGCTTCCTGACCTCCTCGTAGGCCCTTTCGACGGCCTCGTCCAGCAGGTCGTCGAGGTTGACCACAACGCCCTTCCTGGTCGACATCCTGCCCTCTGGCAGCGAGACGAAGGCGTAGTAGAGGATTTCGGGCTTCTTCTGGACGCCCATGATGGTCAGCGCGGCCGAGAGCTCCTGCATGGCGAGCTTGTGGTCCTCGCCTAGGATGTTGACCGCGATGTCGGTCCTGGCGAATTTGTCCATGTGGTACGCCAGGTCACGCGTCGTGTAGACCGAGGTCCCGTCCGAACGCGTGAAGAACCACTTCGTCTCGCGGCCGGCTATCCCGAAGCTCTCGAGCTCGAGATAGTACGCCCCGTCCTGCTCGTGACAGTGCTCGGACTTCTTGAGCCGCTCGATGATCCCGTCGACGCTCCTGTCCTCGACGAACTTCGATTCCCAGGTGAACCGGTCGACGGCGATGTTCAGCCGGCCGAGGGTCTGCATGATGGCCTTGAGGACGCTGTCACAGACCTCGTGAGTCGCCCTCACGGTCTCGGGGTCTCCGTGCTCGAGCTTGTAGAGCATGTCCCCGATCTCCTTCTCGCGCCCCGGCTCCTCCTCAAGGAGCTTGTTCGCCTTCTGGTAGTACAACACGTATCTGTAGTCGTCCTTGTCCCTTTCGGGCTCGACGCCTACCTTCAGGTTCTTGACGCCCCAGGTCATCACGACGACCTGTCTGCCAACGTCATTCACGTAGTACTCCGTGGAGACGTCGTACCCTGCCTGACGGAGTATCCGGGCGAGCGTGTCGCCTATCATCGGGTTCCTGGCACGGCCGACGTGGATGGGCCCGGTCGGGTTCACGCTCGTGTGCTCGACAAGTATCTTCACGCCCTTCGGCCTGTCTGGCCTACCGTAGGTCTGCTTCTGGGACAGGGCGGCTCCGAGCGTCTCGTGGGCGAGCTCTGCGAACTTGAGGTGGAAGTTGACATATCCCCCGTTCGAGTCGACCTTCTCGACCGCCCCCCGGGGCCTTATCATGGAGGCCAGCTCCTTCGCGATCACGGCCGGCGCCTTCTTCATCGTCTTGGAGAGCGGGAAACACGGGAATGCGAGGTCGCCCATGCCGGCAGGCGCCTTGTCAAGCACGACCGGGACGTCCTGCTTGAGCTCGGCCATCGCGGCCTTCAATGCCGCCTCGATCTCCTCCCTAGCCCGGCTGTAGACGTCCATGCGATCCCTCAGTTGATCCTGAACCTCAGTATGCCAGCGACGCCTCCGAAGGCCTTGAGCAGCAGCCCACCCTCCTCCGACTCCCCGGAGACGAACTCGACCTTCGAGTTGTTCGCCTCGGCTAGCTTGTGCAGGTCTCCGACGAGGTCATCGACCTCATCCACCTTCATTATGGCGGCGCACTTGTCGCACTTGACCTCCTCCGTCGAGTCCTTGGTCATGGCCTCCTTCTTGGCGCCGCATGCGGGGCAGGTGAGCTTCAGCTTGACCCTCCTGAGGTCCTCAGAGAGGATGAGCGTGTCCACGGCGCCTATCATGAGGGCGTTCTTCACCTGCTCCTCCCCGTAGATGGAGAGGCCTGCGTCGGGCTTCCTTATCTCCTCGAACAGACGCTGCATCAGGTTCTTCTCGCGCATCAGGTCGAGGTCCTTGAGGGCCTCCCTGGCCTTCTCCACCAGCTCCTTCAGGCCGTACTCGTCCGTGTAGCCCGTGTCGAAGGTGTCCATGACCTTCTTCTGGAGCTCGTAGTGGAGGTACTCGCTCTTCACGAAGAAATCCTTGGTCGGACCTGGTCCGCCCACGAGTATGCCCTTGAGGTCCTTCTGCGCCAGGAAGGATTCGTTGACGATGTCCGCGACCTTCTTGTAGTACTCGTGCGCGGCGATCTCTATCAGCCGCTCGAACCTGCGCGCCGACTGCCCTCCCCTGCCGTGCTTGCTAGGGACCAGGGACTGCATGTTCTTGAGAGATACGATCCTCTTCCCGTGCAGGAAGCCGACAGTGGCCTCGCTCCTGTCTATCACGATGAGGCCGTAGGTGTCCTTCTGCTCGAGCATGTCTATGAGGGGGTCGGTGAAGAACTGCGAGTCGCACCTGTAGATGAACGTGGGCACGGGGTCCGGAGGCTCGAGCACGAACTGGATCATGTCCGTCTGGTCCGCGCCTATCGACCTGTGGCCCACGAAGAACACGAGGCCGTTCTCCGGAGGCGCCTTGAAGTTCTTGAGCCTCGAGAGGATGGACGATATCGCCGCCTGCACGTTCTTCCGCGTGCTCGCCGACTTGATGTTCGACGACTGAGAGTATTCACTACGGAGGTAGTTCGCGACGTCTGATATCTGCCGCGAAGGGGGGATGTATAGAGATATGAGTTCCGTGCCTCTCCCTGCGAGCTTGCGAACCTCCTCGAGGCTCCTCCTGAACTCGTACTTCTGAAGGTCTGTCAGCTCGGTCATCCAGAACCAGTCCGAAGCCTTTTGTACGGGTTAGAGCGTTCACCGTAATAAAAGTTGAGCACTATGGAACCAGTGGTTCTGTCCCTGGGAGGCTCGGTGCTGGTCAGGGACGAGGGAGATACTTCTTACATCAGGAAGATAGCGAAGATACTCATCGGCGTCTCCGCCAACAAGAAGCTGTACATCGTCACGGGCGGAGGCAGGATCGCGAGGTACTACATCAAGGCGGGCCGCGACCTCGGCGCCGACGAGAGCTACCTTGACGAGCTCGGGATAGACGTCACGCGCCTGAACGCGCGGCTCCTGATCACGGCGCTGGGAGACAGGGCGGCGCACTCCCCGCCGAGGAACTACGAGGAGGCTGTCCATGCCGGAAGGACGCACTCGATCGTGGTCATGGGAGGCGTCAGCCCGGGCATCACCACCGACGCGGTCT
>JALOTQ010000120.1 GCA_025457815.1 Thermoplasmata archaeon | reverse complement strand
GCTCTTCCCATACCTCTTCCCGAAGCTCTCGTTCAGAGATGTGAGTTGGTCTGAGTTCAACACCTCGAGGAGAAGGGCGACGGCGTCGTTGTTCCCGGCGAACCTCGAGTATCGAAGCAGCCCCAGCAGCTTGTCGGGGTCCAGGCGGCCGTCTCTGATGAGATGTCGTATGAATCCCCTGACGTCACTCTGCTTGGCCTTGGCGGCCCCTCCTTTCCTCCCGCGCCCAGAGAGGAACCCATCGAACTCCCTGACGATACGGATGTGGGATCTGATCGTCTTCTCGCTGATGCCTGGAGGTGCCTTCTTACCGTTCCTGATGAACTCGCGGAAACCCTTCTCGTCCACGCCGATCTCCTCTCATCCGATAATGTTCCCGGGTTTATCGTCTTTGCCGGGAGGGACTGGTCCTCCGTGCTCAAGATGCGCCCCGAACGCAGTCCAACTCTCGCCGGTGTCTCAGGGCCGGATGTTGGATTGGAGGACGATATATCCCGCGCGACGAGACGGCTGACCGGAGGAGGAGAGGCTCCAATCGAAGAGGGATCCGCATTCACTCTGTAGGTGGCGTATTGTCCAGATCCCCTCGTGTGACATGCCCGATAGACCCGGGGAGGCACTCGATTGCACTCACGGTAGGCACACCCTCAATAGAACGATCCCTGGTACTCCCCGGTCACGGGGCAGCCCATGCACTTGTGGCCCTTGAACTCCGGGCACGCCGAACATCTGAGCTCCACGCCACACGGCGGCTTGGTGCTGTGCTTCGGCCTCAGAGTCACCGGGATGATGAAGTCCTTGATCGAGGCGATGACGATGTTGAAGTCCACGTCAGAGACGGACGGGTGGGAACGTATGTGCCCGTTCACTATCGACTCGAGGGTGGTCACGCTCTCGCTGAAGAAGAACAGGCAGAGGTTATGGCGGCCGGAGACGCTGAACCCGTTCGCGAAGTACGGGCAGCCAACGAACATATCGATGATCTCGTTCGGTCTAGTGGATGCAAGATCGACCTTTGCGAGGTAGAGGCCCATCTTCAGGGGGCTTATCCCCACGCTCGCCTCGAGCGCGCCCGTCTCCTTGAGGCGGGCCACCCTCGCCGCCACCGACGGCTGTGAGAGCTTTAGGGCCTTGGCTATTGCGTCCTGGGAGACGTCCGGGTCTGCGGAGTACATCGAGATGATGGTCCTGTCCTTGTCGTCCAATCGGGTGGGCATGTCAATCACCACATTATAGACTCGTTAACTATCAATGATAGTATGGGGAAATGCATCATCTATATTTGATAGTGCCCATGATTATATATTATCGAGCAGGTGCCCTATCTGGTGAGTTCAATTGACAATGCACTGTAACCAATGCCAGCAGACCGTCAAGGGGATCGCATGCACCACTCGTGGAGCATGTGGGAAGGACGAGGACGTCCACAGCCTGCAGGAGACCCTGATCCACGGGCTCAAGGGGATTGCCGCGTACGCGTATCATGCCCGGGCTCTCGGCAAGACGGACCCGGAGGTGGACGCGTTCATCGAGGAGGCGCTCTTCAAGACCCTAACGAACGTCGACTTCTCGCTCGAGGACATGTGGAACACCCTGATGAAGGCGGGCATGGTCAACCTCAAGGTCATGCAGATGCTGGACGCGGGGAACACGGAGCGCTTCGGGCTCCCGGCACCGACGAAGGTCCGCACGGGCACGGTCAAGGGGCCAGGCATCCTGGTCACCGGGCACGACCTTCTGGACCTGGAGGCGCTCCTGAAGCAAACGCAGGGGACCGGAGTCAACGTCTACACCCACGGCGAGATGCTCCCGGCCAACGCCTATCCCAAGCTCAAGTCATACGAGAACCTCATCGGCAACTACGGCGGGGCGTGGCAGAACCAGAAGAAGGAATTCGAGGAGTTCGGGGGGCCGATCCTGGTCACCACGAACTGCGTACTGATCCCGCCAGAGACATACAGGAACCGCCTGTACACGACGAGCGTGACCGCGGTCCCGGGCGTCAAGCACATATCGGATCGCAAAGACTTCAGCGCCATAATCAAGCACGCGCGGGAGATCGGCGACCTTAAGGAGAGGAAGGGCCCGGACATGTGGACCGGCGCCCACCACAAGGCCGTGCTGTCCCTGGCCCCCCAGATAATCGAAGCCGTCAAGGCGGGCAAGGTCAGGCACTTCTTCCTCATCGGAGGCTGCGACGGAGCGGCCCTCGGCAGGGACTACTACACACGGTTGGCTGAGAAGGTTCCGACCGACAGCGTGGTCATGACCCTCGCCTGCGGCAAGTACCGTTTCAACACGAAGGAGTTCGGCGAAATCGATGGCATCCCCCGCTTCCTGGACCTCGGGCAGTGCAACGATACCTACTCGGCCATAGTCCTCGCCGTGGAGCTGGCGAAGGCGTTCAAGGTGGAAGTGAACGACCTGCCTCTGAGCATAGTGCTGTCTTGGTTCGAGCAGAAGGCCGTGGCCATCGTGCTGACGCTCCTCGCCCTCGGTATCAAGGACGTGAGGGTAGGGCCGACGCTCCCGGCGTTCATCACTCCGAACAACTGGAAGCTCATCCAGGACAGGTTCGGGTGGAAGGCCATCGGGGACGTGGACGAGGATCTGAGAGACATGATGAAGGCCTGAGCCATAGCCTCGCGCGTCGAGTAGGGATGTCTTCGAACAGGCTGACGACGGGTAGCGTTAGCTTGGGCTTGGGACTCGAGAAAGGCGTGGCACATCCTTCGCCTCCATAAGCGACCGGAGGTAGGAAGCAGGGACAGTCGATCCGCTCGGCACGCCACTTCGGCCATGAGCATTCCACAAGACGCCAGGGGATGAGCCAAACATCTCTCGATGCATGCGGCGGAACCTGCGCCTGGACCGGAAGCTGACAGTTAGACTCACTTCAAATCCGGTTTCATCCACACCTACCCACGACCCGGATGAATTCGCGATGGCCCGGACACTAGTCCGCAACCTGTCGGTGCCCAGAGGTGGGAGTCAGGGAGGACGAGTTAGAGTCCTCCGCTGGTCGGGAATGAATCGTCCAAAGCAGTCCAAGGTCGGCGGGATCGACACACCGAGATTGGCATCCATCAGTCGACGCACGTGAGCGGCCCCAGGACGCCTGGTCATCTAGAGCATGTGCTCCATCAAAATCCGAACCCCGATTGCTATGAGAATGAGGCCGCCAAGGACCTTGATCTTCTTGCCGAATACATCTCCCAACCTTGAGCCGAACACGAATCCCAGATAGGACAACGCGAGGGTGACAATCCCGATGATGAGAACCGGGATGAGGATGGGGATTTCCAGGAATGCGAAACCGAGACCGACCATCAAGGCATCTATGCTGGTTGCCACTGCGAGGACGAGCGCTATGGGTACCGTCACCTCTCCTCCTCGGCCATTTTCGTCCTTCGCTGAGTCATGAATCATCTTCGCCCCGATGAGCGCGAGCAATCCAAATGCGACCCAATGGTCAACATCCATGATTATGTCCTTCAGGCCCAGACCTGCTGCCCAACCCACCACGGGCATTAGTGCCTGGAATCCTCCGAAGAGGGAGGCGATTAGGATGGCCGAACTCGCTCTGTTCCTCTCTACAGTCGCTCCTTTGGCGATCGACACCGCGAACGCATCCATGGATAGCCCGACTGCGATCAGAATCACCGTTGCGAAGTCCATCGTTCCACCGCTTGGCCCGTCCAGAAGTAGGGGAGCGTTTCCATTATGATCCTGCCCTGATGCAGAAAGACCTCATCCGACGCTCCGGGGTCGTGAGATACCCGCACCTGATATAATCGCTTCGAGGGTACTCAATGAAATCGACGGGGGCTCGGCCTCGATCCGATCCATACCCTGGCATCTATCCACCACATTATATTAAAATGTGTAAGGGCCCGGATATCGATTCTGAATCTACCGAAGTCTAGACGTGGAAGCCTAACAATCCAAGGTCTGACTCTTTACGGGCAAGGAATTGTGAGGGCGACTCGTGAGCCACCGGTTCATACTATCCGACATAGGGCGCCATAAGTGGATAATGATCTTCAGCGGGGGTCCCGGGGAGATACGTGTATATCACAAGCGGGATATCGCCGAATCCATCTCCGCCCAGAGTGTCCTGCAACTGCCCGCTATACATGTCTAGGCCGCCGTAGTCGAAGTAGTAGTTCCCTCCGTCAGGATAGCCGTTATCCCAGGAGTTCAACCAGCCTTGCTCGTCGAGAACTCCTCCGGCATGATATTCGCAATCCAGGGGATCAGAGAGCATCCAGCCTCCAGACCAGAACGAGCTGAATA
>JALOTQ010000027.1 GCA_025457815.1 Thermoplasmata archaeon | reverse complement strand
CTTCACTGAATACCGGGGCCTGATGACCCCGCAGTCGTTTATGTGGCCCGAGAGGGCGACCTTGAACATCCTGCTCCTGCCGTCCTCTATGAGCTCGAACTGGCTGATGTAGCCGTTCTCCTGCATGACCTTGAGCACGCGGCCGACCAGCTTGGATGAGGGGCGGATGACGCACTCTCCCTTGCCGACCTTCTCCGCGTTCTTGATGACCGCCATCGCGTCGTTGAGTGTATCCTGTTGCATGTCATCTCACCTCACGAGTACTTCCTGAAGCCGATGTGTGGTGCGATCTCCCTGAAGCACTGCCTGCACAGGTGCATGCCGTACCTGCGAATGATGCCCCTCTTCCTGCCGCATCGCTTGCACCCTTCGCTCCTTCCGAACTTCTTCTTGGGCTTCAATCGACCACCTCCACGCCGAACCTGGTCTTCACGAACTCGATGCCCTCCTTCCTGGTGAGCCTCTGGTGCTTCGGGAGCTTCCTCTTCAGGTGCCTCCTCCGCTGCACCCTTCTTCCGGCCCTGCCTAGGGTGACGCACACGTCGAGTCCGAAGATGCCAATCTCCGGGTCGTACTTCATTCCCGGAAAGTCGGTGTAATCCTGAATGCCGAACGAGAAGTTGCCCTCGGGGTCGAACGAGTACTCCGCGAGCCGGTTCTCCCTTATCCACAGGGCCGTCTTGACGAAGTCCTCGGCCTCCTTGCGTCTGAGGGTGACCTTGCATCCGATCTGCATGCCCTCTCTGATGCCCAGGTCCCTGTTCGTGGTGTGGGCCACGGTCCTCACGGGTTTCTTCTTCGTGACCATGCCCAGGACCTTCACGGCCTTGACGAGCCTGTCGCCGGCCTCGCCCGCACCGATGTTGATGACGGCCTTCTCGAGCTTCACGGCCTTCATCGGGTTCGCGGTCATGCGGCCTTCGCCTCCAGCAGCTTGATCTCAGAGGTCTTGTCGCCGACCACGAAGACGTTCTCCTTCACGGTCCCGAAGCCCTCCTTGAAAGTCACGATGTTAGGCGCCGAGCCTCTCCTGATCTGGTAGCTCTCGATGGTCTGGACGCTGCCCGGGTGCGACCCGCCCACGAGCAGGGCAGTGTTGCCCTTCTCGAGCTTGAAGACCTTGACGATCTTCTGCGAGGGCAGCTCGATCTTCAGGACGTCTCCGGTCTTGTACTGGTCCTTCGGGAGCAGGATGCACCTGCCGTCGTGGAGGTTCAGCTGCACCTTGCCCTTCCTAACGACCTTCTTGTCGTCTACCCTGGAGAGTTTCCAGCCCTTCTCGGTGTCGTCGATGGCGACCAGCTGGAGCCTCGCCTTGTAGTCGATGAGCATCCTGTAGCTCTGCTTGGTCTTGAGCAGCGTGACGACGTCCATCAGACCGACGGGGAACTTGTAGTCAGTCACGATCCTTCCGTCGACAGCGACGCCTCTACCGCCGATTATGAACCTCGCCTCTCTCGAGTTGTCGCACAGCTTCAGCATGTCGCGTATGACAGACATGAGGGGCATCGACTCGGCGAGCCCGTGCGGTCCAGGGCTGGGCTTCGACACCCAGTGGCTTGTCTTCCTCGGAACCGCCCAGCTTTTCGGCGCGGCCATCCTCTTGACGTGCTTCTTCATCCTCATTCACCTCTCTTGAGGCTGTCGAGCTTCTCCTTTCTCCAGGGATCCGACAGGTCCAGCTTCGTTATCAGGACATCCGACGGGTCGATCGGCTTGGGCTTCTGGGTCCCGTCCGCCTTCGGCACCGTGATGTTCTCGACTATGATCTTGCATGCCTTCAGGTCGACCGAGGCGACCTTCGCCTCGCCCGTCTTGAAGTCCTTGTGCCCTCTGATGATCTTGACTGTGTCTCCCTTCCTGATGGGCAGGGAGCGCACGTTGAATTCCTTCATGAGCGCCGAGTCCAGGTGCGCGGCTACCATGCGCTTCTTCAGGTGCAAGGGGGCGTTCGCTCGTGCCTTTCTCTGCTTCCTCGCCTTCGTGCTCGTTGACATTTCTCGCACCTGCCTCACACTATCATCGACGCGGTCGCGGCGATCCTGGGCCACCTCTCGGCGGCCTCTCTCGCGACCGGCCCCTTGATGTCCGTGCCCTTCGTCTCCCCTGTCTCGGTGACTATGACCACGGCGTTGTCCTCGAACTGCACCATCGTGCCGTCGGGCCTTCTGAATGGCCTCCTCTGGCGCACGATGACCGCGCGCATCAGCTGCTTCCTCGTCTCTGGAGTGCCCTTCTTGACCGTGACGACCATCATCTCTCCCAGGGCGGCGTTAGGGTACCTCCTCTTTGTGCCGTGGTAGTTCGGCACAGTGACGACCTGGACGATCTTCGCGCCCGTGTTGTCGATGCAGTCGAGCCTTGCCCCCGTGGGGATGCCTCTTGTCTGTCTTCCAGGAATGCCTTTCATCGCGTCCACCTACTTCCTGTTCTCTATGACCACGTACGATACTCTCTTGCTCAGCGGGCGGCACTCCATGATGCTCACCTGGTCGCCGAGCTTGGCCTGAAGGCAGGGCGGCGAGTGCGCCAAGTACTTGCTGGTCCTCTTCTCATATCTCTCGAATTTCGGGAGGTACCTCATGTACTCCCTCTCGACCACGACGGTGTTCTGCATCTTCGCCGACACGACCGTGCCGGTCAGCACTGTGCCCCTGACCGAGAGCTGCCCGTGGAACGGGCAGTGTCCATCCTTGCACGCCGCGGCTGGCGCCTGCACGTCCAGTCCGATGTCCCTCGATGTGGGCTTAGCCGTCTTCTTGACCTTGTCTGCCATCGCATCTCACCCTACCGCACTTTCTTGATCCTGTCCTCAGGTCTGAACTTGATATCGTTGCCGGAGACGATGTGGCTCTCAGGGCCTTCCACGAACCTGAACCTGCAGGACTCCTTCGGGACCATCTTGTCCTTCCCGTCCTGCTCTATCGTGAGGGTGTTCCTCGTCTCGTCCACGACCGTGCCCTTGATCCCAAGGTACTCAGCACAGGCCGACTCGACGACCTCCACCCATAGCCCTATGGACTCTCGTCTTCGGAAATCACCTGCCTTCATGCTCGGCTACCTTCACTCGACGGAGAACCCCAGCTCTTCGAGGACCTCTTTGACCTTCTTCTTGTGCTCGCCCTGCAGCTCGACCCTGCCGTCCTTGGCAGTGCCGCCCGCGGCGCACCTGGTCTTGAGCTTCCTCGCCAGGTCGTCCAGGTCGATGTCGGTGCTGTCAATGCCCTCGACGACCGTGACGATCTTCCCGTAGCGTCTGGTGTCCGTGAGTATCCGTATCTTCTGCTGTTCCTTCGCTATCTGCTCGCACATGCACAGCTCTTCAGGTAGTCCACAAACCGAGCAAATTCCTGCCATTACTTCTTCTCCTCCTTCCTGGCCTTCGCGGCCTTCTCGCCTTTCGGCTTCTCCTTCTTGGCCTTCTCAACGGCCTTCTTCGCGGGAGCGGCCGGCTTCTTCTCGGTGGCCTTCTTCTTGGCCTCCGCGATCTCCGTCTCCCTCATGATCGTGTGTATGCGAGCGATGTTCGTCCTCAGCGCCCTGATCTTTCCAGGGCTTGCGGGCGCGCCTCCCATGGCGGCGATGCCCCTCTCGTGCATCAGCTCGTCGCTCAGCTCCTTGAACTTGGCCTTGATGTCATCGGGACGCATGCCCCTGAGCTCCTTAGGCCTCAGAAGTGCCATCCTGTTCAGGCCTCCTTCTTCTCTTCCGCGGGCTCAGGCTTCTTCTCAGGCTCTTCCTTCGGCGTCTCGGCCGGAAGCTGTGGCACTGGCTGCTCCGCCGGGAGCGCTGCTGGGACCGCAGCCTCAGCTGGCTTCGTCCCCTCCGCGGGCTTGGCCTCATCCTTCTTCTTCCGCTTCCTGGGAGCCTTCTTCTCCTCGCCTGGAGCCGCTGGTGCCTCCGTTCCCGGGGCGGTCTCGCCCTCCTTCTTCTTCGGGCGCACCCTCTTGGGCTTCTGCGCCGCCTCGGCCGTGGGCTTCTCCGCGGTCTTCTTCAGCTCCTCGACCGCCTCCGACACCTTCTTCTCCTCTGCCTTGCGGTCGGGTGCGGGCGCGGCTGTCGGCGCTGCGGCGGGCGTGGCCTCTGCGGGCGGCGGGATGATGTCTATCTCATCCGGCAGCTTCGCGTTCGGGTGCATTATCTGTACCGTGATGCCCATGACGCCGGGCTTGAGCTTGGCCACCGCGAACCCCTGCGCCATCCAGTCCAGCTTGGCCTGGCCGCAGTACTTTATGTGGCCCTCCTTGAACTTCTCCGTCCTGTGCCTCGCACCGGTGAGCTTCCCCGCGATGATGACCTGGCAGCCTCTCGCCCCGGAGTCCATTATCCTCCGGACCGTCGAGTGCCCCGCCCGTCTGAAGTGCCAGCCCCTCTCGAGCGCGTTGGCCAGCTTCTCTGCCATGATCTGCGCGTTCAGGTTCGGGTTCTCCACTTCTTGGACCTCGATCTGCGGGTTGTTGAAGTTGAAGTCCTCCTCGATCGCCCTCGTGAGGCTCTTGATGGCCTCGCCCCTCCGTCCGATGACGAGTCCGGGCCTCTCGGTGATCAGGGTGACCCTGGTGCCCATGGGCGTTCTCTGGACGTCAAGTCCTCCGAAGCCGGCCCTGCCGACCCTGCTCATCATGTACTCCTTGAGTAGGACCCTTCGGATGTTCTCGGTGACGAACTTCCTCTCGCTTGCCATGTAGCTCCCTCCAGACGTCCTAGGACGCCTTGATCTCCTCCAATATGATCTCGATGTTCGTTGTCTGCTCGTTCCACGGAGTGCTCCGTCCCTGCGCCCTGGGCATGTAGGACTTCTCTATCCTGCCCCTGTGGGCGGACGCGGCCTTCACCTTCATGTTGTCCGCCTCGAGGCCCTTGTACTCCGCGTTTGACTGCGCGCTCTCGAGCACCCTCAGGATGGCCTTAGCGGCCTTCTTCGGGTACCTGCCAGGCCCCACCTTCGGCTTCGGGTTCAGGAACATCTTGAAGCGCGTGTACGGGACCGGCGTCTCGAGGTCGATGACTCCCTTCAGGTACTTCTTCGCGTCCTCGACCTTCATGCCCGTGAGCATCTTGCAGACCTCCCTGCAGTGCTTCGGCGACACGCTCAGCTCCTTCCCGATCGCCTTCGAGGTCGTCTCCGGGTCCGTCTCCTGTGTGTATCCCATTCTTCTCGACCTCCCTCACTTGAGCGGCATGAACTTGGACGACCTTGTGGCGCCTACGCCCAGGCCGGAGTGCCTCACACCCTTCCTGGTCAGCGCGAACTCGCCCAGGTAGTGCCCTATCATCTCGGCCTTGATGTCCACGGGCGAGAACTCCTTGCCGTTGTACACGTGCACGGTCTTGCCCACGAACTCAGGAAGTATCGGGATCTCGCGCCTATGGGTCCTCACCGGACCGTCGGCCGACCTGAGCCTCCTGATGAACGACTCCTGCTCCGAGTTGAGGCCCCTGATGTAGGTCCTCCTCGCCCTCGCGGGCAGCAGCTCTATGATCTCCGCGAACGGCAGCTTCAGGAGCTCCTCCAGCGTGTGGCCCCTGTAAGTGAACTCCTTCTTCCTCCTCGCTCCGATCTGGCTCTTCTTCTTCCTCAGCTTCCTTCGGGCGGCTTTCGCCGAGCCCGTGTGCCTTGCGGAGGGCTTGATCTTCTTTTCCGGAGGAGCCGCACCGGTCCCTGGAGCCGCGGTGGCTGCAGGCGCTGCGGCCGCTGCCGGCTTCGCTCCCGGCGCAGCTGCAGGCTTCGCTCCGGCCTTGTCCCCAGCTGCCGCCTTCCCGGCTGGCTTCTGAGCATCTCCCTTCTTCTCATCGGCCATTCATCACACCTTCCTCTTCTTCCTCTGCGGGGCCAACCTACCGACCTTCCTTCCGGGCGGAGTGTTCCTGCCGACGCTGGACTGGGTACCGACGTGCGGGTGACCTCCACCACCGTGCGGGTGGTTGACCGGGTTCATCGCTATGCCTTTGACCTTGAAGTACGCCTTCGACTTCGCGCTGTAGGCCCAGAACTTCTTGCCTGACTTCGCGAACGGCTTCTCCTTGTGCCCGCCGCCGGCTACGAGCCCGACCGTGGCCAAGCACTTCTTGTCGACTTCCTTGAACTTCCCGGACGGCATCAGCAGGACGGTCTTGGCGCCTTGGGACACTATCGTCGCCGCGGTGCCCGCCGTCCTGGCGAACTTGCCGCCATCGCCCGGCTGAGACTCGATGTTGTAGACGATTGTGCCCTCGGGCAGGTTGCCGACGGGCATCGTGTTGCCCGCAGCCACCGCCCCGCGCGCGCCCAGGGTGACCTGCTGGCCTACCGTGAGCCCGTCGGGGGCGATCATGTAGTGCTCACCCGAGTCGTACTGGATCTTCGCTATGGGCGCGATCCTCCCAGCCTCGTGAAGGAGGTCGGTGACCGTGCCCGTGGCCTCCTTGAGCTTCGGGTGCGTCGCGTCCGTGAACCTCAGATGCCTTGGCGATTTGTACCTTCCGAATCCGCGTCCCCTTCTCTGCGTTATGAGCCTCTTTCCCATTCAGACACCTCCTCAGAAGATACCTATCCTCATGCCGATCTCCTCTGCGGAGTATTCTGGCTTCAGCTTGATGATCGCGTGCTTTCCGTCCTTCATGATCTTGATGTTGATCTTGTCCACCTTCGCCTCGAACCTCTCCTCGAAGGCCTTCCTGATGTCGAGCTTGGTCGCGTCCTTGCGGACGACGAACTCGAGCTTGTTTCCGTCCTTGAGGTCCTGGGCGGGCGTGCCGGACATCGCGTTCATCGTCTTTTCTGTGACATAGGGGTGCAGGATGATCGTGCGTCTCATTGCTTCCAGCCTCCTATGGTCTGCAGCGCGCTCTCAGAGACGAGCAGCAGCCTCCCAGGGGCGCCTCCGGGCGCCAGCATCGAAGCGTTGATCCCGCTGGGAGTCGTGACATCTATTCCCGGCAGGTTCCTGACGCTCCTGCCTCCGGCGCACTCCTTCGAGACGACGACGAGCAGGCTCTTCGGCATCCTGTACCTCCGGCCCCTCATCTTGCCCCTGCCAGCCCTGATCTTCTTCCCGTTCAGGGCCCTCTCGACATCGGTGTAGACGCCGATCGACTCGAGCGCCTTGACCGCGTCCTGGGTGCTCTTGATGGCCTCGAAGTCGTCCTTCACCACGACGGGCACGGTGAGCTTCTCGTCGAACCTGTGCCCCCTGGCCTTGACGATGGTCGACTCGCTCGTCGCCCTGAGGGCCGCGAGCTTCGCGAACGCCAGCTCCTTCTTGTTGATCTTCTTGCCGAGGTCCTTCTCGACCTTCGGCGGGTGCGCGCGCCTGCCGCCGACGTTGTTCGGCGACTGCGCCGCGGTCGCGCTGTCCATCAGCCTCTGGACCCTGGACACGCCCCTGCCCTTGCCCCAGGTCTGCACCGAGTGGCGCATGCCTGCCGTGGGCGAAGGCGCATAGGGCTGCCTCCGGTTCGCCTCGATCGCGGTCACCGCACGCCGGATAAGGTCCGGGCGGAACTCCGCGGCCTTGAATATGACGGGCAGGTCGAGCTCTCCCGCGACCTTGCCCTCGAGGTCGTAGACATTGAGCTTCCCGGGAGTGGACTTGGCCTCAGACTCTTCTGCCTTTATTTTCTTAGTTTTCTTTTCGGCCATGTGCTCACACTCCCTGTTTTGATTCAATGGATACAAAAGTCACTTGAGGCGACTCCGTGAGCTTCACGCCGCCCATCCTAACGGGCTCCCTCAGCCTCACGATGCGTTTCGAAGGCCCGGGGACCGTGCCATGGATGAGCATGTACCCGTTCTTCACGACGCCGTAGTGGAGGAACCCGCCCTTAGGGGTGATCTCCTCTCCCTTGTCGCCGATCTTCAGCACGCGCTTGTTCAGCTCGGTCCTCTGGTGGAACCCGATCTGGCCTCCCTGCGGGACTGTCGGCCGAACATAGTTCGGCCGCTTGGTTCCGAGGGTACCGACGAGCCTCCTGTGCTTGCTGTTCTTGTGCATCAAGAGCTTCGTGCCCCACCTCTTCGTCGTCCCCTGCCACCCTTTGCCCTTGGTGATGGACGACACATCTATCATGTCGCCTTCCTTGGTGAAATCCTTGATCGTAACGGCCTTGCCCAGGACGCTCCTCGCATAGCTCAGCCGGTCCTCCATCTTGCCCCCTCCGACCCTGATCTCCATCAGTTCGGGCTTCTTCTTGGGGAGCCCGGACACGAGCGTCGGCTGTGTGGAAACCAGAGCCCTGATGTCGTCGTACTCCAGCTTCTCGGCCTCTGCCCATCCGGCCTTCTCATCGTACTCCTTCGGCACCGGCAGCTTCCGCGCGAGCTCCTTGTCCAGGCTCTTGGACCATACCTCGCCCACGGCCTTCCGGCCGTACACGGTGTCTTGGTAGAACCTGATCGCGCAGACCTTCATCGGCGGGACCTCTAGGACTGTGACAGGCACTTGCACTTCCTGGCCCGCCGTGGTGCTCCTGGGGCGGTAGTCCACGATGAAAGCGTGGGTCATGCCCGCCTTGTAGGCGGCGAACCCCTGCAGCTTCGCACCGTCTCCACCCTCTGGCCACGTCGAAATTCTGGCGGTTATGCTCCTGGCTCTCTTCCTTGGCGAGTAGCCCATGGAGCCCTTTCTTGGACGTCTTGTCGCTGGCATCGTCTTCCCTCGTTTCTGGTCGATAGACCTTGCTGTGAGTCTCGAGATGTTCGAGCACAGCGTCCGAGAGGCATCGTTTCTCGGCCGTGACGCCTCGTGGGCGCCTGAAAACCTGTTTCAGCGCCCGTGTTGGGTTGCTCAAGGCATTGCCCAGACGACGTCTGGCCGATACCGCCTCAGGTATCGCAGTCCGCTGAATGGGGTACTGGTATTTAAAAGTGACCGCTTCGTCGCGCTCAGAGCTTGCCGTCCTTGGCCTTCTTCTGGAGCCGCTTCCCGCGCTCCTTCGAGTTGTACCCCGTGACCTTCTCGAGGAACGAGTTGTAAGCCCTGATCGTCTCCTGAGCGACGTCGTTCGCCACCGTCGGGTCCATCTTGGTCTCCACCCTGAGAGCCTTCTTCTCGGGCCAGGCCGCCAGCTCCTTCAGTGCTCCGAACGATGATACGAGTCTGCCGTCCTTCTCCTCCGCGTTGCCGAAGCTCTCCTTCATGAGGGCCTTCAGCTTGTCCGGTTCGATGTTCTCCTGGAAGCCCCTTCTGATGTCGTACTCCTGCACTATCTCATCCCGATGGCGCTAAGCTCGTTGCCTCTTGAAAAACCTTTGGAGGTCAGGCGTCCCGCCGACGACGAACCCCTCGATCTCCATGATGCTTCTCCATATCTCATGGCATTCGCACTCCGGGGAGCCCAGTCTCGAAACGTCCTGAGAAAGTGAAAATGCCTTGATCGAGTCCAGAATTACGTCATCGCACTTCCCGCAGTTGTGCGCGCCCCTTTCCTTCCCGCCACCGGTAGGGTCGCAGATCAGCCTTCTGGCCTCGGGTCTGGATTCCTTCAGGACCTTGAGGACGCTCCAGAGCCACGGAGGCCTGTAGGCCCAGTTCCTCCAGAGCCTCTCAACCAGGGTGCCTTTCTGCACGTTGACCGGGTTCAGGGATATGACCGCGCTCACCTTGGCCGCGTGAGCGATCGTGGCCTGGGCGTCGCGGACCGCCTCCGCCTCGGTCAGGAACGGCGGCTTGAGCAACACGTAAGTTCTGACAGGGATTCCCTTGGCGCCGAGAACCGATGCGGCGTTGTCATAGTCTCTGACAGCGAAGCCCTTGTTGATGGAGTATCTAAGGACCCTGTCATTTGCGCTCTCAAGACCGAGGGCCACCTCGAGATCCTCGTGGGATGCGAGGCATGCATCCAGTCGTTCCGCGGTCACATACTCGGGTCGGGACTCGAAGAGCAGGTGCACGTGCTCGTCTGCGCATCTCTTGAGTATCTCGTCAGCGACATCCTTCGGGACCTCGCACTCGTCCAGGAATGACCCAGAAGTATAGACCTTGAGTGCCGGAACCCCGCGCAGTCTTTCGTATGCCTGCTCGAACTGTTTCCGGATGTCCGTGGCCCCGATGCCCGGCGCCGACTCGATGTTGTATCCGCACATCGAGCAGCCGCCCTTGTGGAAATGGCTGCAGCCAGATGTGCGCAGGATGATGACCCCGGCGTCGACAACCTTGCCGTCGAGGCTCTCCCTCTCCTTCCATACGGCGGCTGCGGAACCGTCGTCCCGTGCGCGTCCTCGCGTGCTTTCTTTGGCCATGTGTTTACCGGCGCAGAATCAATCGTCACAGGTCGTAGGGTTTGAGCGTCCGCCTTCCGTTCTTCTTGGCCCTTCTGGCGGCACTCTCAATCATCTCATGGACCTCCCTGTCCAGCTCGTAGTAGAACTCCTCGGAGATCCGAATCCCCTCACCAGCGACATCCTTCACGTCGGACACCTTGATGACCATCTTGCCGTTACGTAAGGCCGAGACCTTCATACGCTCCCCCTTATGACCCAGATTGGGACTAGTCCTAATGCGGGTGGACTTCTTAACGTTTTCCGTTCCGACTGCGGAGTCTACCTCCGGTCCGAGGCTGGACGCCTCTGCCGCCTATGTCCGGCGCGAGCATCCTCGCTGCTAGCTCCTTCATGATCTTCGCGCACACCATGTCCGTCATGCCCGGGATGTCCCTCGATGGATTGTACTCCACGATGTCCGCGCCGACGATTGGCGCGTCCAGTCGCTGGATGATGCGCAAGACCTGACGCGTGGTCATCCCTCCCGGCTCCCTGTGCGATACTCCGGGAGCGAACGCAGGGTCGAGTGCGTCGATGTCAACGGACACGTAGGTGGGTCCCTTCAGAGAAAGGGCTAGATCGTCGCCCAGCGAAACCATGTCTACGAAACGAACACCGAACCTCTCTGCCTGTTCGTGCGTGTGCTTGGTCATGGTCCTGACGCCGACCTGGACCAAGCTCTTGACCAGGCTCTCCTCCATTATCCTGGCGAACGGGCAGGCGTGCGAATGGCGATTCCCCTCGAAGGAGTCATAGAGGTCCGGATGCGCATCGAACTGGACCAGATTGATATCTCTATGGTGACGGCTGAAGGCGCGCATGATCGGATAGGTTATGGAATGGTCGCCGCCGAGGCACACCAATCGATCCCTCTCTGACAGCGCTCTGTCGACCGCCCCCTCGATGGTCGCGAAAGCCGAGGCTTTGTCCCTGATGTCCAGATCCCCCAGGTCCCGGACCGCGCTCGTGTCGATGCACAGTCCGTTCTCGCTGTACAGGTTCGTGGAGGGCGAAAGCCAGGCGGATCGGATCATTGCGGGGGCGTGTGCTGCTCCTCTGCTGAATGAGGACTGTTCGTCGAATGGAATTCCCAAGAGCGCGATCGGCCGATTCTTCCGCTCTATGTTATCACGCCGTCGATGGAAGGAGTTGAGCGATATATCAAGGGTCCTCTCGTCGGCCTGGTATGGCCTTCCACGAGCCACCACATCTAGCAAAGCTTTTTCTCACGCACTCTTCTATGGGGACAGGCACGGATATGGACGCCGAAACCAAGTTCCAACTCGCAGCCAGGAACGCGCTCGAAATCGTCACCGCCGATGAGCTCAAGGCGCTTTTTCAGACGAACTCGAAGCCGACTGCATACATTGGTTACGAGCCGAGCGGATTCGTCCATGCCGGGCAGATCATCACAGCCTCGAAGATCCTCGATCTGCAGGACGCAGGCGTCGAGGTCACGATTTTCCTCGCAGACTGGCACGCGCTCATCAACGACAAGCTGGGTGCGGACATCGGCAACATACGCGCCTGCGGCGAGTATCTGAAGGAATGTTTCCTGGCGCTCGGCGTCAAGGACTCCGCGAAGTTCGTGTGGGCGAGCGATCTCATCGACCATGCGAAGTACTGGGAGAAGTTCATCCGCATCGCGAAGGTAAGCTCGCTCATGCGCATCAAGAGGGCAATGACGATAATGGGGAGGACCGAGGACGAGGCCGAGATCGACGCTTCGAAAGTGATGTACCCTCCGATGCAGGCTGCGGACATATTCGAGCTGGGAGTCGACATCGCCCTCGCCGGCATGGACCAGAGACGGGCGCACATGCTGGCCAGAGATGCTGCGGAGAAACTCGGATGGAAGAAACCGATTGCGCTGCACACGCCGCTCCTGGTGAGCCTGCTGGGAAGCGGCCGCATGGACCCTGTGGAGGCGAAGATGTCGAAGAGCAGCCCCAACAGCGCGGTTTTCCTCCACGATACTCCGGCTGAGATCTCAAAGAAGATCAAGAACGCCTTCTGCCCGCCCGAGGTCGAAGGCAATCCGGTCATCGAGATAATGAAGCTCATAGCTTTTCCCAAGCTCGGGGGAGTGAAGATCGACAGGCCAGCCAAGTACGGCGGCCCGGTCGAGTTCGCCTCCTTCGACGAACTGGTGGCGGCCTACAGCTCGGGCAAGCTGCACCCTCAGGATCTTAAGAAGGGCGCGTCAGAATCGCTTGTCGCGGTGCTGGCACCTGTCAGGGACTACTTCGAGAAGAACCCGGGTAACCTGCAGAAGGTGAAGGGGCTCTCAGTTACCAGATGAGTGTATCTTCCTGAGCTGCCTGAGCGCGTTCTCGGCCGCAATATTGAGTATGGCTTCCACGTCGCCAACGCCCGTGAGGCCTGCCGCGCCCGGGTGGCCTCCCCCGCCGTTGGTCGTTTCTGAGCCGACGTCTCCCAGGAGCTTCCCGAGGTGCACGCCCTTCCTTACCACAGCCTGTGTCGCTCTCGCGCTGATCCTGAACTGGTCTCCCCTCTGCGACCCGACGAACGCCACGTCGGCGCCCAGGTTCAGGAGCGCCTTGCAGACGGACGCCTCGAACGCGCTCCCCTGGGACGTCGCGACGATGTAGTCGCCGGTCTTCCAGTACTTCAGTCTCTGAGCCCCTTTGAGCTGCGAGACCCTCTCGGATATGTCGACTTCGAGGTCGACGAGATCCATCGCCTCGTCCATATGGACGCCATGTTCGGCCATCAGCTCTGAGAACGCGACGAGCGTCGACGGCTTGGCGAACTTGAAGTAGCCTGTGTCGGTGAGGATTCCGAACATAAGTGCGAGCGACACGTTCTTGCTGGGCTTCTTCCCAGCTGCCTTCAGGAGCTCGTAGACGATCTCCGAGCAGGATGTCTTGGACTCGTCGCAGTGGTACATCATCGCGTCCTTCCACCTGTCGTTCCGCGTGTGGTGGTCCACGACGATGGCCTGCGAGAGGTCGAATCTTCCTTCGAGCTGCTCCGGACCAGATGTGTCGAGGATGAGAATGCGTTTCTTGGGCACGCCGGTCACGTCCTCGAAGCTCTCGATGCCCAGCGTGGTCGAAAGGACCTTGGCCAGCCTATCGATGCCCCCGGTCGCGCCTATCGTCACCGCAGGGAACGCTTCCTGGACTGCGAATGCGCTGGCAATCGCATCGGGGTCTGCGTTCCCGTGCAGCAGCACGAGAGTGCCGCCCTCCCCCTTGAGCTCTTTAGCTATGCTGGAAAGCACGAGTAGTAGTCAGAATCAAGGGTGTATAAAATGAATGCTGAATGCGAGCGAGGCCATCCCTCGCTCGAGTCGGGTTTTCAGGTCTCGTCGACTTCGGGCGCCGGCCTGGCGGGTCCGGGAGCCTGAAGCGCCTGCGTGATCTGGTCCTGGAGGGTCTTGTGCCTCTCCCTCAGGTGCTTGTCCTGCCGGTCGAGCGTCTTGACGCGCACGTCGGCGGTCTCCTTCTGCTCCTTGAGCTCGCTGAGCAGCGCGGGCTTGTCTTTCACCTGTATGAGGAGCGAGCCGACGTTCTTGAACACGGCGGAGTCGTCGGTGATCTTCTCAAGCTCCTGGATCGTCCTGTCGAGCTCCCGTATCTGCGCCTCGATCTGTATCTTCTGCGTGGTGACCATCTGGATCTGCTGGGTCAGCTGCTGGAACTGTGCTATCTGGTTCTGGACCTTGGGTGGTATGTTGTCCATCATCTCGCTCTTGCCTCCTTCGCCGTCTCCTCTGCTACGTTGGCCCATCTGATGTACGAGTTGAGGGCTGCCCTCAACGCGTTGTTGTCATCGGCCTCGATATGTATCCGCACCTCGCCGTCGCCCTTGACGACCTCTATCCTCGTCCGCGGGATCTTCTCCGCGAGCTCCGGGGCCAGCGCGCCAGCGACCACGTCCGGCCTCTCAGTCTTCACCGTGAGGTCGGCGGTGCTCGTCACGGTCATCTGCCCTTGATGGACTTGCGGACGTTCGGCCTTTCCTTGTAGAAGACCTTCGAGCCGCACTTCTCGCACTGCAGCCCGACCATGTTTACGTTCGTCCTCACGGGCTCTTTGCACTTGGAGCACTTGTACATCGGACCTACTCCTTATCCTTCCTGTGCTTCTTGGGCTTATCGGCCGTCTCGTCGGCTTCCTTGGGTAGCTCCTCGCTCTCCACCTCGGCCTCAACGACCTTCTCTTCCTTCGCCTCGGCCTTCGCCAGGACCTCCGCCACCTCGCGCCTCACGGCCACGGGCGGCGTCGGCATATAGGAGCTGCTCGCGATCTTGGCC
>JALOTQ010000026.1 GCA_025457815.1 Thermoplasmata archaeon | reverse complement strand
GAGATAGGCGACAAGAACGTGCTGATCGAGAAGGGGCAGTCCGCATATCTGGCACTCATCTACTCGGGCTGGCCGACGAAGGACACCTTCGAGGTTCTGACCATGCTCCTGAGGGACATCGAGGAACGATACAAGGGCAAGCTCGAGAAGTGGAACGGCACCATGAAGAGCGTAAAAGGGGTCGAGAAGATGCTCCAGGACTTCATGGTGGATGCGTACAAGCCCGGTGCCTGGCACGACGAAGAGGAGTTCGCCGAGGCCGAATGGGTCGACATCCTGACGAAGGAAGGGTGAGGATCAGCCCTTCGAGGTCCTCATGCCGTATTCGTAGAGGCTTTCTCGAGGCGGTCCCAGCTCCAGGCCGTACATGTCCCTGAGCTCCTTCGCGACCGCGCGTCGCATGAGCGGCATGGGCATGCACCCCGAGTACAGGAGCGAGTCGTGGAAGAACTTGTCCGTGAAGCGCTCACCCATCACTCTCCTGACATCCTCCTTCAGCTGCAGGATGCCCAGCTTGCCCAGGAAATATGACACGTAGTACGTCGGCCCCATCGCGCATGCTCTTGCCTCCTGCATCGAGGCCTTAGGGTCCATCCTGCACTCTCGCGAAAGGAACTCCCCGCCTTCCTTGAGGCTCATCTCCCCTCTCGATAGCTTCATGTCGATGATGCCGCGGACGATCCTGAATAGGAGGTCGCTCATGTTCGCGAGCTTTCCCAGCGGGTTGTCGTTGTAGCCATTTGAGATCATGAAATCCTCTGTGTAGAGCGCCCAACCTTCCCCATAGTCGGGGGACATCATGAGGGTCCTGATGAAGGATGAGTTCTCGTTCGCGCAGATGCCCTGCAGATGATGTCCGGGATAGCCCTCATGCACGGTCGTGTTCTGCACTCCAGCATGATTATGCTCTCGCAGGAGCCCAGGGTTGCTCTCGTCGGGTGTGACGAGGTATAGGCCGGTCCTGCTGCCGTCGAATTTCCCCGGCTCGTACTGGGCCGCGAAGGCGAACATAGGACGCATGAAACGGGGGGTCTCGATGACCACGAGTTTCTCTCCCTCGGGTATCGTCAGAAAATCGTGCTGGAGCAGGAATTCTCGCGCTCGCCATGCGGACTCTCTGTACTCCTTGAGTGCCGCGCCGAAGCTGGCAGGGTGTGCCGACTTCATCCTCTCGAATGCCTCGTCGAGATTCCCTGAGGACACGACCCGCTTGGCGACGTCGGAGATCCGTTTCCTGGTGAGGGTCAGGTGAGCTTCGAACACTCGAGTCGCTTCCTGTGTTGTTATCCCGAATCCCTGGAGCTCCATGAGGCGGTCATACTCATCCGAAGTGATGGTGCATTCATCCTCGGACCGCGGGATTACGTCGTCTCTCAGCCATCGATTGTATTCCTCGACGGCCGCAATCCCCCGGGCCACCGCGGTCCTCATCCTCAGCTTGTGCTCCTCACTTCTCATCTGCTTCAGGGCAGTCGCCTCGATCTCCCTCAGAAGGGAAGGTATCTCGAGGCCTATCTCCAGCTGCGCCTCGTTCCACATCCTGAACGGATTCTTCAGTCCCGCGCGTGAATCCGCCAGCAGCTTTGGTATCCTCTCGATCCTGCCCATCACGGACTCCATCCGGTTCTCGAAGGGGGGAACGTCTCGTATGAACAGGAAGAAGAGAGAATGGCCAATGCTATTCGCAGCGTCTGCTCGCTTCTCGTGCAACCTGAGGTGCTCTATCTGGTACTCCTTGAGTCTCAGAAGCAGGATCCCGAGGTCCCTGTCTATTCGCTCGTCCTCGGACAACGATTCGTTAGGGATCGCCCCCAACTTCGCCGCGAGCTCGGAGCATCTCTTTGCGCACCTGGCCAGGGATCCCGTGCTGACGTCCTCCAGCAGGTGGTCATACGCGTGCCAACCCACCTGGGTGGCGTGGGAAGGCGACCAGCTCAGGTACTCATCCATGATGCTTCGAGCGACGTCACTGAAGGGTGTGCCCATACCCGTCGCGCTGGTATCCACGAAGTAGGACATAAACTCTGACGCGCCTGTCGAAGGGCGCGCCAGTACGCCCGGATGCGATATTCGACACGGAAGTGGCCCTCCACGATGCCTAATATACCCTTCGCAAAGTCTTATACGAAGCCCATATCATCACATCCACCCAGATGTCTAGCCGCTCTGCTCGCCAAGTTGTCAAGGTCACACTGAGGCGCGACCTGGGCCTTCTCGAGGTCACGCTCATCGGTGTCGGCTCGATGATAGGCACGAGCATCCTCGTCCTCTTCGGCCTAGCTGCAGAGGATGTTGGGACGGCCGTCATCTTGGTCTTCTTCTTGAACGGCGTTCTCACGCTCTTCACGGCGGGGACATATGCGGAGCTCGGCTCATCCTTCCCAGAAGCGGGTGGCGGATATCTCTGGGCGAAGAAGGCCCTTCCGCATCCTGCGGGGTTCATGTCGGGCTGGCTTTCCTGGTTCGGCCACACCGCGGCGTGCAGTTACTACTCTCTGGGCTTCGGCTTCGCGATGGTGGCCCTGCTTCAGTATCTCGATCTCGGCCTGTTCGGGATCCCAGAAGAGATGGCCATCAAGATGTTCGCCACCATGGCCATAGTGTTCTTCCTCGCGGTGAACTACGCAGGAGTAGGCGCGACGGGCAAGACCGGTGGCGTGGTCACGCTGGTACAGGTCGTCATCGTGGGCTCCTTCGTGGTCTTCGCGGTCTTCTACGCCCTTCAGAACGTTGGTCTCCTTGAAATGGTCAGCCACCTCGACCCCATCGTGCCCCCCGACAAGGACTACTCGAGCATACTCATGGTGATGGGGTTCACGATCATCGCGTTCGAGGGTTACGAGATCGTCGTCCAGTGCGGCGAGGAGGTCAAAGACCCGAAGAGGAACATCCCAAAGGCGATCTTCATCTCGGTCGCTGTGGCCACGATCCTTTATGTTTCAGTCGCGTTCGCATGCATTTCGAACTTCAATGTGAGCGACATCCTCGCCGCAGAGCCCAACGCGGAGAATGCCGTGATTTGGGTCGGTGGGGAGGTGATGCCCGTGATCGGAGCCCCGCTGCTCATCTTCGCCGGAATCCTGTCGGCGATGGCCGCCCTGAATGCCACGGTATTCTCGTCCTCGAGGGTGAGCTTCGCGATGGGGAGGGACGGTTCGCTCCCCAAGGTTTTCGGCCAGATACATGGCACGAGAAGGATACCTCACAAGGCCATTGCGATTACCGGCGTGATCATGCTGTTCATGGCCCTTGTATTCCCGCTCGAGGTAGTCGTCGCCTCCACATCTGTCGTGTTCCTCCTCCTGTTCACGCTCGCGAACCTGGCATCCATCAAGCTGAGATCCCGGCTGACGGAGATGGACATCGGGTTCAAGACACCTCTCTTTCCTCTATTCCCGGTCGCAGGCGCGCTGTCCATGATTGGAATTGCATTCTATCTATGGTGGCTGGTTCCAGAAGCCTGGTACATTGCCGTGGTCTGGGTGGTGGCGGGCCTTGCCGCCTCGGCCTTCGCAAGACCTCATGAGGAGGTCGAAGCGATCACCGACAGGCGGAGGGTGCCTCAGAAGCCGCTCACGAGAGAGGAGATCGAGAGATTCAGGGTGTTCTTGGCTCTGGAGAACCTCGGAGACCTGAGGCTGGTGGAAGTGGCCGGCATTCTGTCCCGTTACTTCAACGGAGACCTGACCGTCAACAAGATCGTGGAGGTCCCGCGCGCAACTCCTCTCGAGGCGATAAGCAAGGACTACATCGATGAGATTTCGTCTGGGCTTCGCAAAGCCGCCAAGGTGGCTCCATCTACGGTCAACGTATGGCCCCTGGTGTCGGTGTCTTACGACGTCGCGGGAGCCATACTGGACCAGACGAAGCACGAGTCCGCGAACTTGCTGGTGCTCGGCTGGAAGGGGACACGGCTCCGCGGCAGGACGATACTCGGAAGGAACCTGGACCGTGTCGTGCGTGAGGCGCCGTGCGATGTCGCGATCATCAAGACCAAGAGGCTCAGCAAGAGCATCGAGAACATACTTCTGGTCTCTGGAGGGTACTTCGAGACGAGGAAGGCCCTGCTTCTGGCACTCCCGATCGCAAGGGAGTACGGCGCCAAGATAGAGATACTGTCTGTGATCACCGACGACAAGCAGATCGAGCTCGCCCGCGGCAACGCCGAGCGGCTCAGCAAGATGAGCGAGCGGATCAAGGTCCCGAGCGAGATCAAGTACGTCCACTCGAAATCATTCGTCAGCGCGGTCATGGAACAGGCCCAGAAATGCGACATACTGGTCATGGGCTCCGGGCCGCAGTCCGCTCTGGAGCGGACCATGTTCGGGGCAGCATTTGACAGGATAATCCGGTCCGTCGACGTGCCCGTGCTCGTGCTGAAGACCCCCAGGGGCAGCAAGGGTGGCACGGTCGAGTACGTCCAGAGGGTCCCGGTCCCCGGGCTGGATTAGGACACGGATCCGCCGAAAAGCTCGTCGAGCGCTCGCCGCGCGGTCCTCGTGAGGTCCATGGCCTTTGCCTCGCGGTGGGTGGCCCACTTGATCTCCGTGACCTCCGAGTTGGGCTTCTCCTCTCCTCCGACCGGCTTCGCAAGGAAGTCAACGAGCACATAGTGGTACTTGATCTTCCCGTTCTCGTCCCGGTCGATCATGTCGAAGGCGTTTATCAGTTCGAGGACTTCGATGCTGATCCCCGTTTCCTCCTCTGCCTCGCGCTCGCAGGCTTCGGAGAGCTTCTCGCCGAGCTCCACCAGTCCTCCCGGGATGCTCCATTTGCCGGCGCCCGGGTCGAACGCACGCTTTATCAGGAGTATCTTACCGTCCTGCACGATCACGGCCCCCACTCCCACGAGCGGCGCTTCCGGATAGTCTCTCTTGGTCATCTTCTGGTCTTCTGTCATCTCTTTCCATCCCTCAATCTGAACATCAATAGCACGATGATAGTGACAACGGAGGCGGTGAGAACAATCAGAAGGAGAACGGTGGTCGAGATTGAGTTCGATTCATCGAGTCCTGAAAGAGTCACCAACGCTCCGAGGGTGGCCTTGGTGACGCTCTCCATCTGTCCTTCCGACAGGTGGTACGCCAGGTCCTCTGAGGTGTGGTAGTACGGGTTGAACTGGTACTGATCGCCGTATGGAGCTGACTCAAAGGCCAAAGTGCAGGGGTATCCGGCTTCCCAGAAAGAGAAATGGTCGCTGAAGTTGATGGTTGGGTCAACCACCACCTCGATTTCGAGATCGAGTTCATTGTCAGTCACCGCGTCGATGAACGCCTGAGGGACTTTGTCGGCGTCTGAGTTGGTGATCAGGACCGTGTGCCGGTCGCTCGTGCCCTGGAATCCTATCATGTCAAGAACCAAGCCTCCGACATAGTCTACATCGTCCTGAAGCTCCGCAGCAACGAAGGCTCGGCTACCAGCGATTCCTCCAAGGTTGTCGTAGGTCCTCTCCTCCGCCCCGAACGCCACGAACTTGATTCCGATCTCGGGCGTCGAGTTGGCCAGCACATGAGCTATCTCCAGCATGGCCGCGATTCCAGAGGCGTCATCGTCTGCACCGGGGGCCTCCGCAATCAGGGAGCTGGCGTAGTCATCGGCGTCAGAGTTGACGCTGTCGTAGTGAGCGCCAACAAGAAGGAATCCGGAACCTTCAGAGGATCCTTGGAGCTGAGCGACGACGTTAGTCGAGGTGTAGTTGAGAATCATGAATTCCTGATACTCCGGCTGAAGCCCGAAGCTAGAGAGCTCGTCGAAGATGTAGGCGGCGGCTTCATCCGCCGAGTCAAGGTGAAGGGCCCTAGACCCGAACGCCTGAAGCTCCTCTACGGTGTCCATGATCCTCTCCCCCGAGACGTTCTCCACGAGTCTAGCCTCTGCTGAAGCCGTTTCGGAACCGGCATGGAGCATGGCGCAGGCGATTACTATGGCGGCGGCCGAGGCTGACGCGAAGAGCCTGTGCCAGCCGGCAGAATGAGCTGAGTCCAAACGACCGTGTGCCATGGGCGGCGGTGATTGGTCGAGAGCAATATAAAGAGATTCAGCCATACAACGGGAGTGTCCGCTCTTCAGACGTTCCTGGCCGTCAGCAGGAAGGTGTGGAACGGGGAAGTGTCCGTTGTATTCTTTCCGTATTCGGAGCTCAAGCACACTTGGACCGTAGAGCGTGACAGAATCGAGTTTCGGCTCAGCGATTACATGATTGACGCACCCGACGACGTCATCGAGTCGCTCGCCTTGTACCTGACCTGCAGGGCAACGCGGGCAAGGTGTGATGACGGTCGCAAGTCGAGATACCTCGAGTACATCAGATCGCCTGAGTTCTGGAACAGCAGGAAGGAGTTGTATCTGCAGCGCGCAAGATCGCTGTCCAGGGGATCCAGTGGCAAGGTGCGCGACCTCGCGACGGTCTTCGACTATGTCAACGTCTGCTACTTCTCAGGCGCAGTGAGAAGGCCGACACTCGCGTGGACGTCCGAGTCCCCAAGAAGGCGCCTGGGGTACTACTTCGAACCCCTCAATCTCCTGGCCATCAACTCGGTGATGGATTCGGAGGAGGTACCGCGGTACGTACTTGAGTTCGTCATGTACCACGAGCTCTTGCACCACATCGATGCGGACAGCCACAGAAGAGGGAAGCGCGTCCACCACACGAAGAAGTTCAGAGATCAGGAGAGGCGTTTCAATCACTTCGATGACGCCGAGAAATGGCTCAGCAGACTCGCCAGGCGCAAAAACCCTCGTTGAGACGGGTGGGGTGTCCCCCAGGCGTAACAGCGCGGTTCACGGCATGCCAAGGCACTCTCGCCGCTCTGACCCTCCTGGGGGTTGTTGTTGTGCGTCGCGTTGTCCCCTACACACGTACCGGTGTCGCACCGATGTTTCGTAGAGGGACCCATTGTCGACGCACTGTCGCCTGGCGTCGGAACACCGCATCACGTAGATCAGCGGCATAGTGTTCCAGGCACTGTATCCTAGGTTCCAACCCCGATATATCGTTTTGCCCTCCTCGAATGTCCTGGCCCGCCCTTTGCCAGCTTCCGCCCCCTCGGACAATCCTTTTTATAGCCATAGGTCATCTGAAAATCCAATGGCCGCGCTGATCGGCTGTTCAGGGTGGTCGTACGATGACTGGGTAGGCAGGTTCTACCCGGCCGACCTGGCCAAGAAGAAGGGTGATTGGCTCCCCTACTACTCTAGGTTCTTCCCCACGGTCGAGATCAACTCGACCTTCTACAGAGTCCCCAACGAGTTCATGGTCAAGTCATGGATCGAACGCGGGAAGCAGAAGGAGGGTTTCGAGTTCTCGCTGAAGCTTCCGCAGATGATCACGCACGAGTCCATACTCAAGGATGACACGGAGAAGGCCGCATCGCAGGCATCCAGCTTCGAGGACATCTGCGTGAAGCCCCTGGCTGAAGCCGGGCTGCTCGGAGGGGTCCTGATCCAGCTGACGCCTTACTTCAAGCTGGAGGGGAAGGAGAGTCTGGGCAAGCTCCGCGCGCTCCTCGAGATGCTCAACACGGACGAGTACGACTACGCGATCGAGTTCAGGCACAGGAGCTGGCTGAACGACCGCGGCAACGAGCTCTCCGCGGACGTCCTCGAGACGCTTCAGGAGTACGGCGTCGCCAACACGATAGTGGACGGTCCAGGCTTCCCTGCGACCAGGTCGCTCACTGCCAAGCACGCCTACATCAGGTTCCACGGAAGGAACTACGACATATGGTTCAAGGAGGAGAGTGAGGACGACTACAGGATCAACAGGTACGACTACCTCTACACTCACGACATGCTCGACCAGTGGAAGTCGAGGCTCCTCGAGGTAATCTCCAATTGCGATGTCGCGCGGGTCTACTTCAACAACCACGGCCGAGCCAAGGCCGTCAAGAACGCCTTCCAGATGATGGACCTGCTCGGAATCCCGCACGAGGAGAAGGACATCGACATACAGGACCAGATGACTCTCGCGAAGTTCGGCTGAATCAGCTCGCGAGCTCCGCCCTGCTCGTCCCGTCCTCCTGCAGCTCCACCCGGATGACCGAACTCATGGTGTCCTTGATCTCCTCGATGTGGGTTATGAGGAATATCTGCCTGAACTGGCTGGACAGTCCTGCGAGGGCGGCCATTACGCTCCTCTTCCTGCTCGGGTCCTGGGAGCCGAATATCTCGTCGAGGATGAGGAAGTTGATGGGGGTGGCGCCCGTCCTGTCAGCTATCACCCGCGATATCGCGAGCCTGAGGCTCAGGTTCGCCAGGTCGGACTCGCCCCCCGAGAACCTGCTTATTGGATATGACTCCCCCTGATCATCGATCTGCATCTCGTAGTTGTCGTCCAGATCCACCGAGGAGTACCTTCCCTCGGTCATCGAACTGAACAGCCCCGAGGTGAGCTCGGACAGCACGGGAGCTATCCTTCCTATAAGGTCGTCCTTGAAGCTCATCACGACGTCCTCGAGAGTGGACAGGTCCTCCTCGAGTCTGATGTCCTTCTCGATGGTCTTCTTGACGCGGTCCACGTCCGCGATCTCCTTCTTCGTGCGCTCGAGATCCGAGAGGGCGCGGTCCCTGCTCCCGCTCAGCATCCTGAGGGCATCCTTGGCTGAGTTGAGGGTTGCCGTTTTCTCGTCAAGCTCCTTGACGACAGAATCATAATGCACCTTCTTGGGTTCAAGCGAGGCGACCATGCCTCTAAGCTGCTCCTCGCTTGACAGAGCCTTCGCTATGCCCGATCGTATCTCGTCCAGGTCGCGCGCATATTGCTCCATCTGCGCTTCTTTGCTCTTCAGTTTGAGGTAGTCATCGTGCGCGTGCTTGAGCCGCTCGTGCTCCTGGACCAGGCTCCTGTAGCTGTTCTCGTCGAACGATATCTCCCCGAGGGCCGCCAGCTCCTTGCGGCGTCTCTCGATCCTGTCCGCGACCCTCGCAAGCTCCGCCTCCTTCTGTTGCAGGGCGGACTCGGCGCGCCTGAGGTCCTGCATCTGCCTATCCAAGGCGTTCAGCCTCTTCTTGAACGCCTCTTCCTTGTTTGCCTCCCCCTTGATCTCCACATCCAGCTTCGCCGCTGAATCGGTGAGGTCGGACGCCTGCCTGTCCGCCTCGGCTGAGCTCTGGGCGAGTTTCTCGATGAGCAGTCCGTACGCCTCGCCCAGGGCGCGTTCGCATGTTGGGCACGTCCCGTCGCGGCCCGCCAGCTTCAGCTCCTCGAGCTTCTTCCTGTCCTTGGCAGCCGATTCCTTCCGCTCAGCCGCCTTGGCCTTCGCCTCTCCAAGCTTCTGCGACAGCTCCGCGACCTTCGTCTGGCACTCAGACTTGCCCTTCTCGGCGCGCTCAGCCTGGGCCTTCAGCTCGTCCGCGTTCGGAAGCGCCTTCCTAGCGATGGCGGCCTCCTCCATCCTCCGCTGGGATTCCTTCTCGTCGGAGACTATCTCAGCGTTGATGGCCCTGGCCTTCTCCGCAACAAGCCTCTGCTGTTCGAGGATGTCCTTCTGGCTCGAGATCTTCCCCCAAGCCTCCTCATCCTTCGCCATCTCGGGCAGCTTCAGCAGCTCCTGCTTCGACCTCTCGATCCAGGCGCCCGTGGTCTTCTCCCTGCTGCGCCTCTGTTCGATCTCGGAGCGCTTGGCCTTCAGATCTGAAAGGGAATCATTGTACGCGTCGACGTCCTTCTTCAGCTCGTCCCGGAGCTTCCTCGATGCGTCCGCCGCCTCGCCCGCCAAGGCTTCTTTCTTCTCTGCCTCTGAGAGGTCCTTCGATGCCTTCTGAAGCGCCGACTCCAGGCCCGGAACTTTCTCTTCCAGCACCTTGTCCCGCTCCCTGCCGTCCTCGGTCAGGAGCGTGTTGCGTGCGCCTTCGATCCTGGCATGGACCTCTCTCTTGTCCGCCCTCACGTCCGTGAGGAAGTCGTCCACGCCGTCGATGCGCAGCATCCTGAGGACCACCTTCTTCCTCTCTCCGGGGGCGACGTTCTGGAGCGCGTTGAGCTCCTTCTGCCTGGCAAAGACGGATGTGAAGAACGACTTGTGGTCCATGCCGATGAGCTTCTCGACCATCTTCTTCACGGGCTTGTCGCCCTCAGCGAGGACCGTCTGCTTCGTCCTCAGGACGGCCTTCATGGAGAGGGTCTTGCCGCCCATCTCGCGCTGTATCATGTACTCCGTCCCGCCGAGCTCGAACTCGAGCTTGGCGGAGCAGATGTCGCCAGGACCAGCATCCGACCTTCGGACCCCTTCCCTGGAGGTTCTGACGGTCTCGTCCACGTTACCGAAGAGCGCCCAGGCGATGGCCTCGATGACGGTCGTCTTGCCGACGCCGTTCAGCCCGAGGATGCCCACTATCCCGTCTGGGAACTGGAGCTTGAGCTCCTTGAACCGCCTGTAGTTCTTCAGCTCGAGATAGGAGATCCTCATTCCTGGCCCCTCTCGAGATACGGAAGTCCCAGCTCGATCAGTCTGCTCTTCTTCTGGTCGGAGTATTCCTGTCTGGCCACGAACTTCTTGAACTCGTCCGCCAGAAGGCCGATCTGGGTCTCACCTGCCTGCTTCTCCCCTTCCGCTTCCTCCTTCTCCACCTTGAGCTCGAAGTGCAGCGCGGCGCCGCCGAGCCTCCTAACGGCGGGCATGTCGAGCGACCTGTAGGCGTCCGGGGCGACCTTCTTGATCACGAGTCTCACGATCTTCTCGTCGATGGCCGACCCGCTGATGAGGTCGTTGGCGGCCCGCAGTATCTCCGAAGAGGTCATGTTGGACGCGTCGACGGTCTTGAGGTCCAGCATGTCGCGCGTCCTGAGCTCATGGAACTTCACGGCCCCGGTCGCGAGGTCCGCCTCGAGGATGCCTTTCGCCTTCCCCGCCTCGCTGAAGCTCAGGCGCTCGGTGGACCCTGAATAGTACGCACGGTTCCCGACCTTCTTGTGCTCGTGGTAGTGGCCGAGGGCGACATAGTCCCAGTCGGAGGAGATGTTCTCAACGGGCACGGTCTGCTCGTTGAACTCGTCCATCTTGTATGTGTCGGACCCAACGATGCCGGCATGCAGAGCCAGCACGCTGTACTTGGTGTCTCTCGAGGGCCTGAGGCCCGAGGTCATCTCGGCCAGAGAGGGCGTAGCGGAATGGGGGATCGCGTAGATGGTCGCGTCGCCCACAACGATGGTCTTCCCGCCAGCCTCGTGGATAGGATGGATGTGCTTCAGGTGCTCGAAGATTCGGAAGATGCTCCCGGTCTCCCTGAGCCTAGGCGTCGAGTGATTTCCGGATATCAGTATCGTCTCGATGCCCGCCTCGGACAGTCTGAGAAGCTGCCTGAGGGCGAAATCGATCGCCCGGTTCTGCGGGCGAACGCCGTCGAACAGGTCTCCAGCATGGACGACGAAGTCGGGCCTGAGCCCTATGGTCTTGTCGACAGCCTCCTCGAACGAGCGGTAGAAGTCGGCTTCTCGCTGGTTTATGCCCTCGGCGACGTCCAGTTTCGAGTAGGCGCCGTACCCCAGGTGAGTGTCCGAGAAGTGAACGAGCCTCAAGGTTTCGCACGCTCCATCGCCGCGATGATCTCCTCGATCTCGATAAGGTCCCTGGAGGTGTCGAGGAACGGTGTCGACTCTCTCATTTCGAATATCTCGGATATCTTCTTGTCCACCGTCTGGACAGAGCTCCAAAGGGCTGCAAGAGCTATTCCGATGATTCCGATGACGACAAGGTCGAACAGCAGGTTCTGCTGCACGAGAGAGCGCACAAACGGTGCGACGGCGATGAAACCGATGACGACATAGAGTGCCAAGAAGAACCATTTCAGCGCGCCCGAGGTCGCCTGATATCCTATGTTCTCCGCGGACTTGGTGCTGAGCATGGCCTCACTGGTCGCGACCTCGATGATCCTGACAGTCCTCCGCCAGACACCTATCAACGAGAATATCACGACCACGAAGGTACCGGCCAGGATAAGCAGCAGAACGGTCTGCTCGCTGACTCCGATCTGGTCGGAGTAGGCGGCGGTGTGCCCGAGCATGCTGGTCGCGACAACGCTGACAGAGACCATCACCAGGATGTAGATGGCGAGCCTGGTAATACTGTTCCTCATCTCGTTTGACAGATGGACAGACGAACGCGAGCGGCTTCTTATGTTCCTTACCAGCAGGTTGACGTACGACGCCATTGCCAGGAGGGCTCTCGGTGTGCGTCTCTCCAGTCCCATGGTGAGCTTGTGCGTGTACCTGATGCTGTAGGGAACGATCAGGGCCGTGAGGGTGGTCACGAGCACAATCGTCGGATAGAGCGTCTCGTCGATCGCCTCTGAACCTATCGCCACGGCGGCTATCATGAGCGAGAACTCGCCGATTGCGATCATGCTGAGCCCCGCTCCGAGGGAGTTTCTCGCCCCGAACCCGAACAGGAATGTCGAGACGCTGCACGCGAACAGCTTCGCCAAAACGAACACGGTCGTGATGATCAGCGCAGTGACTATGAACGCCGTGTCGGTGAAGTAGTCCAGGTTGACCAGCATGCCGACCGTGATGAAGAATATCGCTCCGAAGAGGTCGCGGACCGGCTCCACCCTGCGCACGACATCCCCTATGAACTTCGACTCGGAGATTATCACACCCATGACGAACGCCCCGATGGCCTCCGAGAAGCCCGCCCAGATCGCGAAATAGGCCATCGAGAACGCGAGCCCGAGGACGGTGATCACGAGCAGCTCGTTCGAGCGCTGCCGCCCGACATAGTCGACCAGTCTCGGGATCACGAGGAGTCCTGCGACTATCGAGACGACCACGAACCCGAGCATGCGCATGACCAGCGAGAACAGCTCGCCGGTCTCGATACCCCCGGTCGAGACCAGTCCGGACACGGAGGCGAGTATGAGGACGGCGGCCATGTCCTCGACCACCAGAAGGCCGACTATGAGCCTGGCCTTCTCGTTGTCAAGGCCCCCGCTCTCCTTCAGCGCTCGGACGATTATCATCGTCGAGGCTACGGAGAGCATGGCTCCCAGTAGGGTCGCCTCCAAAGTGCTGTCCTTGCCCCAGAGCGCGATGCCAAGCTGGAACCCTACGGCGATCATGACGAGCACCTCGAGGGATGCGGCGGCAATCACCGCGATGCCTATCCTTCGGAGCTGCTTGAAGCTGAACTCGAGGCCGATGGAGAACGTCAGAAGGACGATGCCCAGCCTCGCCAAGAGCTCTACGATCGCCCTCGTGTCGATGGGCGTCGGGACCCCTCCAGGAGGCGTGATGGTAGCCTCGAGGCCGGTGACGAACGGACCCACCACGATGCCCGCGACGAGGTATCCTAGGATCAGGGGCTGCCGGAGGCGGTGGAAGAGAACCACGATGAGGGCAGCGACAGCTATGACAACTGCCATGCTCAAGAGGAACGCGGTCTGCAGATCTGCCAACCCAGAAACACCGTGCCCTTCTGTCCTGTGTCTGGCTGATGCTATTCATCTTACTTAAGAAATGCCATTGGAGGCTGCGTACCTCCAGTGGAATCCGAGGTACTCTCGCCCATGAAACATTCAAGTCCCTGAAGACGAATCAATGGCTGGGATGCCCAACTTCAGGACCGCCTTATCGCAGGGGCCGGACCCGCAGAAGGCCCGCGTCAAGATCATCGGCGTTGGCAGCGCCGGATGCAACATCATAGAGGGAGCTCCGTTTCCCGCAGTTGCCTTCTCGGCGTCGACCGCGGACATCGCCAGGTCCCATGCGGAGAGGAAGGTGCTTGTGGGGCAGGACAGGCTCCTCGGGCTTTCGGAGTCGAACCCCGAGATGCTCAAGCAGATCCAGGAAGTGGTTGGCCACGAGCTATTCGACCTGTTCAACAACACGGAGATAGCATTCCTGATGTGCGGCCTGGGCGGAGTGACTGGAAGCCTGGGGTCGAGGCTGCTGTGTTCCATCGCGAGGTCGAAGGGAGCGGCCCCGGCCGTCCTGGCCGCGACGCCGTTCTCTGTCGAAAGCCACAGGCGCCGGGAGCTTGCCGAATCGTCTCTCAAGAGCCTTATGGGCGCCGCGACGATGTGTATCGAGTTCGACAACGACAAACTCTCCACCCTTGCACCGAACCTGGCGCTGTCGAGGGCCTTCGGGCTTCTCAACGGGATCATGCTGAGACCCGTGATTGACATGTGCGCTTGCGTGGCCAGGGACGACATGCCCCAGCTGAGGAAGGCCATAGGTTCGTCGAACTACGGGCGGTTCGGCCTCGGGATGGCAAGGGGAGATGAGCGGGTCGAGCGGGTGGTATCCGAGGCCCTCAGCTCTCCATGGTTCGACTACGAAACGACCTTCACCGACCACGGATTGGCGAAAAGAATATGAAGTAAATAATATTATCAATTTTTATTAAATTGCCCCGAAATTTAGTATGGTTTATCAACCCCCCCTGCAAACGGCAATAACCTCCTTCGCCGATGGAGGGTCCGAGGGAAACAACGCGTGTTGTCCAACTTGGATGCGGAATAACTGGATTGGTGTGCGCTGAGCAGCTTGAGAAGAACAAGCAAGTGAAGGAAATAGTCTTGGCCGACGTGAGGACGGAAGCCGCCGAAGCCATGGCCAAGCGTCTCAAGAGCAGGAAGATATCCGTCGCGAAGATCGACGGCCGGGACCCCAAGAGCCTCAAGAAGGTAATGAAGGATTGCGACATCGCGGTGGGTTCTCTGCCCTGGAACCTGATCCGCAACGCCATCGCGACCGCGATGGAGGTCGGGTCAGACTATGTCGAGTTCTCGCTGAACGTTGAGACCATGGACGAGTTCCGGAAGCTGGGGAAGGAGTGCAAGAGGGCAGGCATCACGGCTCTGACATCGATGGGTGAGGACCCGGGCATGTCCGATGTGTTCGCCCGACGCGGCGCCAACATACTCGACACCGCGGAAGAGGCCCACGTCTTTGACGGGGACAATTCGACTCTTGAGGGCCACGACTTCTTCTCGGTCTGGTCGCCGGAGGACATGTTGGAGGAGGCGACTGTGCCAGCCGCTATCTTCGAGAATGGCAAGCACATCTTCGTCCCGCCGCTGAGCCGGAAATCGTTCTACGAGTTCCCAGAGCCGGTGGGTCGTCTGCCGATCTACAACACGATGCACGAGGAGACATTCCTGATGCCTGCCTTCATCGACGGCATCAAGAACGCTGACTTCAAGATCGCGATAGACGACAACTTCGCTTCCGCGGCCAACATGCTCAGGAAGCTCGGGATGGCGAGCAAGAAGGAGCTGGATGTCAAGGGGACAAAGGTGCGTCCAATCGACGTGGTCGTCGCCACCATGCCCCGGCCCGTCGAGTTCGCCGGGAAGCTGACGGGTGCAAGCTGCATCGTGACCGAGGTCATTGGTAAGAAGGACGGCAAGAGGACCAAGGTCAGGCTCTGGACGGCCATATCCCACAAGAAGGCCTACGAACTCTGCAAGAGCAACGCCACCGGGTACCTGGTCGGGACTGGCGGCGCGCTCCTACATCTCCAGGATGGAGAGGATCGGGCTCAAGGTCCACGAGGAGGTTGCGAGGCTCTAGGTCGTTCACCTCAGGCCAGGGTTCTTCCCCCGATTCCAGCCCGCAAACGCCTCGAGCGCGTCTTCCTCGACGAAGTGCAACCGTCCAGGGACCACGATGGAATGCAGAGGCGGGCCGAAGTCCATTGTTGCCAGCTCCTTGACGGCGCCGGCCCTCAAGACGCAGTCCGGGGATCCTGCCCTCGCCACGGCACATACCAGAGTGCCATCCGAGAGCAGCCCCTTCGCTTGGCGCCTCTCCATGTCGAGAAGGAGGTGAAGTCCCTCGCCCACGGTCATGTACCTCGAATTCTCCGCGTCGATGTCCAGGAGAACGAGAGTGTGCAGGCCACGCGAGAGGTTCTCCGATATCACGTCATATGGACTTGTTGGGGAGTACCCCTCCTGCGGGAACGGCAGCGTGGTTGTCCTCCCGAACTTGTAGTGCTGAAGGCCCAAGAGACCGGGGACGGCCGCGAACACCGATGCGTTGTGCACGACAACAGTCTCTATTCCAGCCTTCGTGGCCCTCAGCCGGAGGTCAACATGGGTCGTGGCGCTCATGGGGTCTCCGGCAACCAGGAACGCAACCTTCTTGGACCCGCTCTCAGACAGGATGCGACTCCCGTCCTCAACGGCGGCCCTGTCCAGGAGTTCGATCTCCTTGCCGCTCCTCGCGGCCAGCTTGTCCAACGAGCCCGGCGAGAGCATGGACGTGTACGACTCCGCGAAGACGACATCCGCTGCCTTGATCTCCTCTAGCCCTCGCTCTGAGATGTCGTGGTCATCGTGGAGTCCCAGGCCCACGAACACAAGCCGTCCTCCTGTGCCGTTCATCAGGCTGTGTAAGCAGCGAGAGCGTGATTTAACCTCTTCCCTGCTCTCCAACCCGATTGGGTTATCTATCGGTCAAGACGATTTGCCATCCGATGGAGTCCCTCTGTGTAGTCGTGCCGAAGAAGAAGGCGGAGCCTGTAAGGCGCCGGCTCCTCGAGAAGGGCGTGTTGAGGAGGAACCTCCAGATCAGGTCGGATGCGAAGAACGTGTACCTTCCGGTCTCCCAGCGGGTGGATGTGGGGTTCCCCATCGAGACCTCGGAGTTCAAAGAGGCCGAGGAGCAGATATCCGACTACCGAGTCCTCGTGGAGGTCCCGGATGAGCTGAGGCATCTTCTTCCGGCGTCATTCGACACGCTTGGGTCGGTCGCGCTGGTCAAGATGGCTCCCGAGGTCGCCCCATACGCCTCCAAGATCGGCAAGGCCATAATCGCCGCCCAGAAGTCGATCAAGACCGTGTGCATGGACTCCGGCGTGGTCGACGAGTTCCGGACGCGCAATGTGAAGATCGTCGCCGGAGAGAAGACGACCGAGACGGTGCACAAGGAGTATGGACTGACGTTCAAGATCGACGTTTCGAA
>JALOTQ010000119.1 GCA_025457815.1 Thermoplasmata archaeon | reverse complement strand
GCACGGTCGAGAAGGCGCCTGCGTACGTCACCACCGGAATAGAGGCGCAGTACGTCGTCGGCATCGCCAAGATCGACGACCGGCTGATAACCATAGTGGACCCCATCAAGATTCTCGAACTGTCAGACGAGACAAGAAGCGGCGCCGGAGGTGCTTGAATTGGCCAAGGTTCTGGTCGTGGACGACTCTGAGTTCATGCGCAAGGTCCTGAGGAACATCCTCGAAGCAGGGGGGCACAAGGTCATAGAGGCGAAGAACGCAGACGAGGCCCTCGAGAGGTTCCTCAAGGAAGGCGCCGACATAATCACCATGGACATAGTGATGCCGAAACAGGATGGCATCGAGGCTGTGAAGCGGCTGAAGGACGCGAACGGCAAGGCGAAGATCATCATGATATCGGCCTTAGGGCACCAGAAGACTGTTATGCGCTCTCTCGAGGCCGGCGCCGTCGACTTCATAATCAAGCCATTCACGGCCGATGATGTGCTGGAATCGGTCAACGCGGTTCTGCAGATGGAGATCTGAGGGAGAATGAATGTCGGGCAGGGTCTCCGTCCTGATAGTGGATGACAGCGCATACATGCGCGTGGTCCTGAAGGACCTGCTGGAATCGGACCCAGACATATCCGTGGTCGGAGCCGCCAGGGACGGCATGGAGGCGATTGAGAAGGTGAAGGCGCTCTCACCCGACGTAGTGCTTCTGGACATCCAGATGCCGAAGATGGACGGGGTCGTGACCCTCCAGAGGATCATGAAGGAGGCCCCGAGCAGGGTGGTCATGCTCAGCGCGATGGACAAGATGGATGACCAGCTGCCACTGAAAGCACTGGAGCTCGGCGCCGTCGACTTCATATCCAAGCCGAGCGGGCCGGTGTCGATTGATATCGTCAACTTCAAGGACCGCATCCTCGAAGTGGTAAAAGGAGCTGCGGCGACCAAGGTGGAAGTCCTTAAGAAATCGAGGACGGCGACCCCGCGCAGGATCCGCCCGATCGAGGAAGATTCGGTCAAGGGCCACAAGGTGATAGTGATAGGCGCATCGATGGGCGGGCCGAGGGCGCTCGAGATACTCTTTGCCTCCCTACCGAGGGACCTGCCCGCGTCGGTCCTCATCGTGCAGCATATTCCGTACGAGTTCTCCCTGACCTTCGCGAAGCGCCTTGATTCGGCCTCGGGCCCGCGGGTCCGGCTCGCAGCTGACGGCCTCGAGCTCGAGAAGGGGAACGCATATCTGGCACCCGGCGGGAAGCATCTGATGGTGACCAAGAGGGGAAGGACCCAGCTGGTCATCAGGCTGGACGACGGGGAGCCGGTCAACTTCGTCAAACCCGCGGCGGATGTACTGTTCAAGAGCGCCGCCGAATGCGTCGGCAAGAACCTTCTCGGGGTCGTGCTGACGGGCATGGGCTCAGACGGAGCCGAAGGCGCTGTCGCCATCAGGCATGCAGGCGGCCGCATCATCGTTCAAGACGAACAGTCTTCGGTCGCCACGAGCATGCCGCTGTCGGTCATAGATGCGGGAGTCGCGGACAAGGTGCTCCCGCTGGACAAGATACCCGAGGAGATAGTCAAGTTCCTGGAGGAATGAGCAGAGTTGCCGAAGGAGTTCGACCTCAGCAAGTACTCGAAGCTGTTCGTCTCCGAGTCGAAGGAGTCCATCAGAATGATGAACGACTCCATGCTCGAGCTCGAGAAGGACCCTTCGAACTCCGAGAGGGTGAACGAGGTGTTCAGGGCCTGCCACACGATCAAAGGCATGGCCGGGATGATGAACCTCAAGGCGATCGCTGAGACCGCCCACGCCCTCGAGGATGTACTTGGCAAGGTCAGGGACGGCGCGCTCAAACCCACGGAACAGGTCGCAGAAGTCATTTTCAAGACCATCGATGAGATCGAGTCGATGGTCAAGACGGTGGAGAAATCCGGACAGCCCAAGGAGAATCCGGAACTGATAGCCGAGCTCAAGACCGTGCTCTCGGCAGCCAAAGGAGAACCTGAAGAGGAACCCGAGGAGCCGGAAGAGCCGGCGAAAGATACAGGCCAGAGCACCTCGACCACGATTCAGGTCAGGCTAGGCAGGAGGTGCTCCTTGCCCTCGGCGCGCGCGATGGTCATTCTGAAGGAGCTCGCGAAGGCGAGCACCGTCACCAGCTCAAACCCGTCGGAGGAGGAGATCGAGCACGAGCCTGTCTTCGAGGAATTCTCGGTCGTCGTGGAACCGAAGGAGAGGTTCCAGGAGGCCTTGAGGCGCGTGATCTCAATGCCCGATGTCGAGGAGGTCCTCTACGGCCATTCGCGGGAGCCGAAGGAGAAATGGCAGAAACTCGCGAAGCAGGAACAGGCGACCGGTCCATCGGCCTCCGAGGCAGTCGCCCCGCAGACTGTCAGAGTCGGGATGGACAAGCTAGACGATCTCCTGGACAACGTCGGAGAGCTCGTCATCGGCAGGAGCAGGCTGATAGAGAAGGCGACAAGAGATGACGATCACGACCTCATGGAGATATCCGCCGTCATAGACAGACTGACATCTGACATTCAATCACGAGTGCTCGGAATACGGATGATACCCCTGGACGTCGTTATGAGCAGGTTCCCCAGGATGGTGCGGGACATCGCGAAGAGCCAGGGAAAGGACGTGGAACTGGTGGTCGAGGGCGGCAGCATCGAGCTGGACAGGACCGTCGTCGACAAGATAACCGAGCCGATGATGCACCTGCTCCGCAACTGCATAGACCACGGCCTCGAGACGCCGGAGGAGAGGCAGGCCTCGGGCAAGAGGTCGAAGGGACTGATAAGGATAGTTGCCTCGAAACAGCAGGACCATGTGCTGATCGAGGTTTCAGACGACGGCCGCGGGATCGATTTCGAGAGGATAAGGGAAGCGGCGGTGACTAAAGGGGTGCTCACCAAGCAGCAGGCGGAGTCCGCCCTCGGCAGGGACCTGCTCGACCTCCTCTTCAGGCCAGGGTTCTCAACGAAGACCCAGGTGAGCGAGGTGTCTGGGAGAGGAGTGGGGCTGGACGTGGTCCGCAAGAACGTCCAGGAGCTGGGCGGGAGCGTCATAGTGAACACATCGAAGGGCGCGGGGACGACATTCTCCCTCTGGCTGCCGTTCACGCTGGCCATCATCGACGCGATGCTGGTCCAGATAGCGGACCAGACCTATGCGCTCGCCATGAGCACCATCGTCGAATCACATCACTACAAGGCTGACGAGGTCAAGACGATCCGGAGCAGGGAAGTTGTCCAGCTGAGGGGCGAGGTCCTGCCGCTCATACGCGCAAGAGAGTTCTTCGGGCTCGAGAAGGGCACGGGGGAGGACATAGACGCCCTGATCGTCCAGAGCAGGGACAGGCGCGCGGCCCTCCAGGTGGACGAGCTCCTGGGCCATCAGCAGATCGTGGTCAAGGGGTTCGACCAGAGGCTACGCAGGACCAAGGGCATCTCGGGCGGGACGATACTGGGCAGCGGAAGGATTGCCCTCATTCTAGATGTTGACTCCATACTCGGAGGTTAGGACCATGCCGACTCAGGACACGGAGAAGGTTCTCGAAATTGTGAAGGAGTTCGCGAGCATAGGCGCAGGAAACGCAGCGACGGCATTGTCCTCGCTTCTGGACATGGAGCTGATGAACGAGGTGACCTCTGTCAACATACTCCCGCTCCAGAAGGTGGCGGACTGGCTGGGCGGGCCCGGCCAGGTGGTCGCCGGCACCTACACGTATCTGTGCGGCGACCTCCACAGCGGCATTCTGGTAGTGCTCCCGGGGAACTCGGCAGTCACACTCCTGAAGCACCTCACGAAGGAGGAGGTCGACCTGTCGAAGCTGACGGAGATCCAGAAATCCGCGCTCAAGGAGGTCGGGAACATCTGCCTCTGCTGGTACCTGATCGCCGTCTCGAAGATGGTCAGGATAGACATGATACCCGCCCCTCCGGACGCCATGGTGGACCTCCTCGGGGCCGTCCTAGACATCCCCATCGCGACGCTCGCGCAGAAGGTGGACACCGCGCTTGCGGTGCACACCGTCTTCAAGGGCGTGGAGAGGGAGTTCGAAGGCTACTTCCTGATGCTCCCGGAGGAGTCGACGCTACAGCTGATACTGGACAGGATGGGAGAACCTAGACAATGACCTACCAGGAGAAGCACGTTGGCATAGGACAGATGGCCATCGCGCACGCCCCGGACCATCTCACTTGCCTGGGCCTGGGCTCGTGCGTCGCCGTCATCCTCTACGACCCGACCGCGAGAGTAGGCGGGATAGTGCACGTGCTGCTCCCGAGGGCGCCCAACCCGTGCGAGCACGAAGAGAAGTACGCGGACACAGGGGTGCGCAAGCTCGTCAAGGAGATGAAGCTCTGGGGCTCCAAGAAGGAGAACATGGTCGCCAAGCTCGTCG
>JALOTQ010000025.1 GCA_025457815.1 Thermoplasmata archaeon | reverse complement strand
CCACGATCATTAATAATGTCGAGACACTGGCGTCAATTCCCTGGATTGTTCAGAATGGGGGAGAGGCATAAGGTGAGGACGGGCCACAAACGCGAATACTGCTCGAACTGCCTCTCCTTCTTCGTCCCTCCGAAGAATGTGAGGGTTCGGACCGGAAGGGGTCGGGTATCGATGACTTGCAAGGAGTGCGGGACCGTTCAGAGGTACCCGTTGGCTTACGCGCGGAAAGGGTGATGCTGTGGACAAGAAGCGAGTGATAGAGCTCAGAGGCAAGGCTCAGATGCTCAAGCCGACCGTATATGTTGGCCGCGAGGGGGTCACGGCGAGCGTCGCCCATGAGCTCACGAACCAGGTCAAGAAGACGAAGCTCGTCAAGGTGAAGATCCTCCCTTCGGTCGAGACGGACCTCAAGGAGATAGCGGACGACCTTGCGAGGGCCTCGTCCTCGGAGCTCATAGAGATACGCGGCCGGACGGCGGTTTTCGCCAAGGAATGAAACCGCTCCAGGACTGACCATGGTTTAAATATCGACTACATTATTGACACAACCACAGGATGTGATTCGGGTGCTCGACGCGAGGTACATTCGAGAGAACGAGGAGGTCGTGAGACAGGCTCTTGTCAACAGGAGGTACGACCTGTCCGTGCTCGAGAAGTTCCTCGACCTCGACAAGAGTTGGAGAGCGCTCACGGAGGAAGGGAACGCTCTCCGGAAGAAGAGGAACGAGGTGGCGGACGAGGTCCCGAAGCTCCCCAAGGAGCAGAAGCAGGCCAAGATAGCCGAGATGAAGGGCATCGCGGAGAGGATCAAGCAGATCGAGGTCGAGGTGAGGAAGATTGAGGTGGACAGGGACGAGCTTCTGCTGAACGTCCCGAACATCCCAGACCCCAGCGTGCCTGTGGGCGACCTCGACGTCGGCGACGTGTTCGTGAAGAGCTGGGGCGAGCAGCGCACATTCGACTTCCAGCCGCTAAAGCATTGGGAGATAGGGGAGAAGCTGGACATCATCGACTTCGACAGGGGGGCCAAGGTTGCGGGGACCGGGTTCTACGTCCTCAAGGGCGACGGGGCAAGGCTCGAGCGGGCCCTGATCAACTTCATGCTCGACCTCCACAGGGACCAGGGATACACGGAGGTCTTCCCGCCCGCAGTGATCAACAGGAAGTCCTGCGTTGGGACCGGACAGCTCCCGAAGATGCACGAGGACATGTACTGGATCGAGAGGGACGACCTCTACCTCAACCCGACGGCCGAGGTGCCCGTGACCAACCTCTTCGCGGACGAGATACTAGACCGCAGGCAACTCCCGATTCACATGACCGCGTACCTACCGTCATTCAGGCGCGAGGCGGGAAAGCACATCGAGACCAAGGGCATCGCCCGGGTGCACCAGTTCAACAAGGTCGAGCTCGTGAAGTTCGTCCTGCCCGAGACATCCCCTCAGGAGCTGGAAGGACTCACCGCAGACGCCGAGGCCGTCGTTCAGGGACTGAAGCTTCCGTACAGGCTGAGGGTCCTCTGCACGGGCAGCCTGGGATTCCACTCCTCCAAGACCTACGACATCGAGGCCTTCGCGCCGGGCATGGACCAATGGCTCGAGGTCTCATCTTGCAGCAACTTCAAGGAATTCCAGGCCCGGAGGGCCGCAATCAAGTTCCGCAGGGAGCCGCACCTCAAGAGCGAGTTCGTGCACACCCTGAACGGCTCGGGGATCGCGCTGCCCAGGACGATGGTCTCAGTGATCGAGAACTATCAGAACAAGGATGGCTCCGTCACCGTGCCCGAGGTCCTGAGGCCCTACATGAAGGGCGCGGAACGCATCGAGTGAGGCGCCCGATTCTCACCGATTATCTCTCAAGAATGAGAATCATACCTGATTGCCAGTCAGGACCCTATATAACCCATCCGACTAGAATATCTGAACGATAGGGTCCTATGCAAGCGAACAAGGATTTCGCGGTTCTGGTCGGGAAGGCGTTCTTGCAGGAGATCGAGGCGGGCCACACGGAGTCCGCGATCGCTTTCGGGCGCGCGTTCCTCTTGGCGCTCGGCATGAAGGGGCCCGAGCCCTCGAAGCGGAACCCGTTGGCGAACGCGAAGCCGCACGCGGAATGGGCCTGCGCCGAGAACTGAGACTGCCGATCCCGGCGCCTAGCTCTCGATGGCCATGTACTTGCCTTTCTTCAGGGTCCACTTCAGTAGCGTGGGCGTGAACACGGCCGTCATCAGCGCCATGAAGACGACGACGGAGTACACGTCCTCCAGGATGATCCCCTGGGTGAACCCATAGTATGCGATGATCAGCGCCACCTCGAGCCTCGGGGTCATGCCGAGGCCGACAGAAATCGAGTCCCACCTGCTCATGCCCATCGCCTTCGCAGGCAGGCCGCAGCCGACGACCTTGGTCAGCACGGCGACCCCTGTCAGCCCGAGCGCGAACCATACGAGGTCGAAGCTCCACTCCCGGAGGTCGACCACGGTCCCGAGCAGCACGAAGAACACGGGCACGAAGATGGCCTCGATGTACTGGGAACCCTTCTTGAGGCCGTCCCTGAGGGCGGAGCCCGAGAATATCGTGCCCGCGACGAAGGCGCCCACGATGGCGGAGATGCCGATGGTCTCCGCGATGATCGAGAACAAGAAGAGGATGGCGAAGGCGAGGACGAAGCCGCTGTGCGGCATCTTGTTCCTGTAGCCCCTGACCTGCACGTTGAAGACCAGCTTCGCGAGGTATTTGGATCCCAGCCAACCGCCGAGCCCGACGAACAGGACCGCCCCGATGATCAGCAGCAGGACCCACGCGATGTCGAGTCCCGCGCCCGTGTCCGCGACCATGGCGTTGGATATCGCGAGCACGATCATGCCGATGACGTCGTCGACCACGGCGGCGCCGAGGATGGCGTACGAGACTTCGGTCCCGATTATCCCCAGCTCCGAGATGACGCTCGCGGTGATCGCGACGCTCGTGGCCACGAGGGTCGCGCCTATGAAGATGGCCTCGTCCTCGAATCCGAAGGCCTGCGCGACGAGATAGCCCGCGATCCAGGGGAGGATAGACCCTCCGAGGGCGATCACCATCGACCTCTTCGTGTAGATCTGCCTCAGGTCCGCCTCGAGCCCGATGACGAACAGCAGGACGAGCGAGCCCAGGAGTGCCAGGAACTCGATCGTCTCCGGCTGGTCCGTGCCCTTGATAATCCCGAGGGCGCTCGGCCCGATGAGCACGCCGATTATGATGTATCCTATGGACTTCGACTGCCCGAGCCTCGTGAAGAGGAAGCTGGAGAAGAGCGCGACCACGAGCAGGAACGCGAGTTCGAACCACACGTTCTCCGAGAGGGCGTTCGCGAAGGACTCCAGGTCGATGGCCATGTGCTCCCGGGCATCGGATGCATCAAGGATTCTTATTTGTTTCTAGGATTCTCACAGCCCGTAGGCCCTTCCTTTGATCAGCCACAGGTCGACGAGCTTGCCCGTGTCCTTCGCGAGGAACCCGGCCACGCACTCCCTCGGGATGCCCTCTAGGCATGCGCCGAACTCGACGGTCCAGTTGCCCCAGCTCCTGCCCACGAGCTTCCCTATCGCGGGGATGTTCGGGGACACCACGACCGCGAGGTCGTACCTGAGGTCGAACCCTCCGACAGCGCCCAGCAGCCGGGTCATCTTCGGGAGCCCGACCTCGAACAGCAGCTCGAAACTTATGTAGAGCCCTGAGAAGAACTCCTTCGGGAACGAGGGGAACGCGATCGGGCACGAGGGCCGTCCCAGGTTGACGATGAAGGTGGCGACAGAGCGCACGAGCCATCTCAGCAGGTCGACCACGGCCTCCCCGGTTATGACGAACGAAGTCCTGAAGCCGACCCCCGCGGTCCCGGTCGCCTCGCTCAGGACGACCTCGATGTAGAAGTCTATCTCGTGTATGATCTCCTTGACGATCGCCAACAGGTTCTCGATGAAATGGTGCAGGACTCGCTTGGCGAACAGCACGACGAACTCCAGGGAGGCCGTCACCTCCTGGAGCTGCGTCTCGATGAAGGCATCCTTGAAGGCCTGGAACAGCGCCTTCGCGATGAAATCCGCGGACGCGAGAAGCAGGGGCACTCCGTTCGAGCCCCCCTTGCTGCCCTGCTTGAACACCCATCTCGGGCCGCCGTCCCAGTTCCTCTGCACGGTCCTGTCGTCGTTCGACGTGTCTCGCATGACGGGGGAGATGTCTATCACCATCCCCCCGGGGTCGATGAGCACGACCGCGTCCCCGTCGTTGAGGGGATCGTCGGGGTTGCCGTTGTCGATGGATGTGTCAGGAAACCCGAACACGAGAAGGCCGTTCGGAGCTATCGTGCCCTTCACCATGATGGCGCTGTTCCTTCCGTGCACCGTCGCGATCGACCAGCCATCGACGCACCTCGGCTTGTCGAGCGGGTTGTAGATCTCGACCCACTCATGCCCGGCGTCGTCCCCCTCGGGGTTGGATTCGAACTCGTTTATCACGAGGTCCGTCGGGAAGGGAGGTGAGTACTTCAGCTGGATCCCGGCCTCGACCGACGCCGAGAGGCCCAGCACGGGTATCGGTATGTTCGACAGGATGGCCCCCACGCCCGGGATGTCGCTCGTGCTCACGCTCAGGGATTCGTAAGGCTCGACCTCGGGCATTGTGATGTCCATCGCCCACGTCTCCGCGCGGCAATGGATCTCGGCGAACCTCCTGAGGATGTGCATCAGCGGGTCAACGAGCACGTCGACCTTCGCCTTCCGCAGGACCACCGTGCCGTTCGCCAGCACGTCGAACGTGCCGTCCGATAGACGCGCGACCCTCACGCCGAAGGCGATGCTCGGACCGAACCTGTCGGTGCTGACCGTCACCCTCAGCAGATCGTTCCCCTGCCGATACAGCAGGTCGGGAATGTCCGTCTGGATGACTATGAGGAACCCGTGCAGGGTTATCCTGAGCTCGACCCGACCATAGATGTCGATGAACGCCTTGACCGCCTTCCCAAGGACTGAGTCCGCGAGCTTCTGCACGAACTCCTGCATGTTCTCCACGAGCGTCTGCAAGGCCCCTGATATCGCCTTTATGGCCTTGGAGGCGAACTTCGCGAAGGTCTCGAAGGCCTTTGAAACGAATCTGTAGACCCTTTCGAGGGCGTCCACAACCCAGCCCACGACCGGCTCGAGCTTGCGCCAGACCACGGAGCAGAATGCCTTCGCAGCATCGATGGCGTCGCCCAGAAGGGTATTCGTGGGGTTGTATTCCACCCCCTCCAAGGCCCAGCCGGAATGGACCACGACGGGAATGCAGAGGCATATCTTCACGAGCTCGGAGGAGCTCGCGGAGCCTCCCGTCGCGACGGACTCGAACGCCGCGTTGTCGGAGCTGGCCCTGAGCCCGATGCATCCCACGACCGAGACCTGCCACTGCGTCGCGTAAGGCGCCAGAGTGGAGTTCGATAGCGTCGTCGTGTGCATGTTCGGGTATTCCGCCCTCGACCTATCGTAGTCCCATGGCCTCTTGACCTGGACCAGGAACGAATCGGTGGGGAACAGGGAATCGAGCGATGAGTACCCCGACGCGACATCGAAAGGCACGACCTCCATCGGAGGCAGGGGGTCGACCTCGAGGGCGATCGATTCCGTGACCACGCTGCCCTGCTCCAAGGCGCTCTCAAGATTGCCGTCCCAGAACTGGAACGCCCCTCCTAGATCGATGTGGACCGAGTCCTTGTGCTTGCCAAGGGTTCTCTGGCTGAGGAGCTCGCGCGCGAAGCAGGACATCTCCGCCTCCACAAGCTCCTCGAGGCACGGGAAGTCGTCCGCGCCTTCCAGAAGGAGGCCGCAAACCGCGTCGAGGAGCGGCCCTGAGAAACCGTCATCGAGCCTGACCACGGATGATGCCACCGCCGATGCGAGCCGGTCAAGGTAGAGTCGGACCAGGACAGCCATGGTCGCGTCAGCCTCGACGCACACGCCCCATTCCACATCGCTCTCCACATCGGATCGGATGATCTCTCGGAGCTGCTGCTCCACTGGGACAACGAGGCCTGGGATGTAGGCGTAACGGGCAGTGGCAAGCACGGACCCGGCAATGGAATCGTAGACTCCTCGCATCAGGGAGGACGATTCCTCGTCGTCGAGCGCAGCGGCGGACACGAATTCGCCGAGTTCGGCGGCCAGCTCGAACTCCGCGCTGTACATTGGCAGCCTGCTCCCCGCCTCCGCGACCGCTTCCGAATCGAACTGCACGCTGACATCATCGACCCCCCTTGCGAGGGATTCGAAGAGACCGACCCCGTCCGTCGGGTCGACAGTGACGCCGTCCATGGAGATCTCGGCGACGCTGGCGATGTCGTATGCGAACCGGAGTATGCCGTCCTCGAGGAGCGACCGGAAATCGCCCTGACTATCCTTGTAGACCGGGTAGAAGTCCGCCCAGAGCTTTGAAGAGAGTAGGTCCAGGTCTGGGACATCGACAGAGACCGACGCGTTCCCGACCCACACGGGATAGAGGTTGCCCGAGGCATCCTCCACGAAATACTGCTTCTCCTGAACGACAGCGAGGTAGTCGTCTGAGGAGGGGAACGCCAGGGAGTACTCGGCAGGGTCTCTGCCGCCAGCCTCGAGGGTGCCCCCTATCCAGGACACTACGGCCTCCTGAGCTCTGTCATCCCCGGTTAGGTAGGCTATGAGTGACTCTATCGATTCGGTGGTCAACCCGAACCAGTCCTCCGCCGCGTCTATCAGGCCGAGCCATCCCAGATACTCCATCAGCTTCAGCACCATGAGGTCCCCCACCCCGGCTACGGCCTGTGCGACGATCGCTCGGGAATCCAGCCCTGGGTCTGTTATGCCTAGGAACCAGAGGAAAAGCTCCGCCGGGTCCAGGTCCCGAGCGCAGGTTCCGTCGATCGCGGCCATCCCATAGGCGGGAGTCGCGAAGAGCGAGCCCACCTCGTCCGAGAAGGACCGGCCCATCGTCCTGAACAGCCTCACCTGCTCGAGCAGCAGGCCGAGAGCCACCGCCCTGTACACGTCCTCTTCCGTAAGGATGCTGGCAGTGTCCAGTCCCGTATACATCGGCTGACCGTGCCCCTGGAGCACGCGGAGCTCGCACAAGGTGGTCAGCATGTAGCCGACCATTCGGCCCAGATCAGAGAACTCGCCGTCGGAGGCCGTCTCGAACTCCCTCAGCTTGGATTCGAGGAACGGGAGGGCGGAAATCACCGGCCTGTCGAACGAGCACCACTTGGTCAGATTAAGGCCGGCGGTCGAGACCCTCACGGAGAAGTTGCCGACCGCCACGTAGTATGGGTTCGCCTCGCAGACCGCCAAGCTCTCCGAGGACGGCGGCGGAAGGCGCACGTATTCGACCTCAACCCCTTCGTCGTTCAGGGTTTCCTGAGAGCCGTTCTCCGAAGTCGTGAGATCGATCGTGGACTTCTCGAGGAAGAACAGCGCTCCGCTCCAGTCGGCCACCTCTATTCGGTGAGTCCCGTCCGTGCGAGGGAACGCGGAGCACACGTAGTTCCACATCTCGTCCGAGAATGCGGTGGAGATGCGAGTCTCGTTGACAGGGAACTCATCCCATCCTGCGACTACGGCCTGCGCTCTCGAAGCACCGCATAGGCTCATCTCCCTGGAAACGTCGAGCACGGCCTTCTCCATCGCCTCGAACTGCCTCGCCCTTCTGGCCTCCTCGGCCTTGTCGAGCTCCCTCTCTGCCAGGTAGGCTCCCGTGAAGGTCGTGGCCACGATGAGGACCACTGCTATCACGGCGAACGAGACCTGTCCAGCATCATCCCAGCGTCGAGCGGGTGCGCGTCTGCGCCGTACTGCGAGATCCATTGCCATCCCGGTGCTGGCAGGATGCCTGGGAGGTAAAGGGCTACAGCTACATGCAGCCTAACTCCAGCGGGCGTCCGATGCGGGGGTTCCTGCTGTCACAATTAAATATGGATGATGTGATACAAGTTAGCGGATGGGATGCGTTGAACATTGAGGAACCTCTACTTCTGATATTCATCGCGTTCCTAGTCGCCAAGGTGGGCGGCGAGATCATGGAGCGGCTCCGACTGCCCGCCGTCACGGGGGAGCTTATCGCCGGGATAGCCCTCGGACCCACCCTCCTGAACCTGATAACATCGGACCAGGAGTTTTTTGAGGTGCTCGCTCAGCTGGGTGCCACATTCCTTCTGTTCACCGTAGGGATGGAGACCAAGGTCTCGGAACTGAGGAAGGTGGGCATGGTCGCCACCTCGGTCGCGGTCCTCGGAGTCATCGTTCCGTTCATAATGGGCTACTACGTCTCCCTGCTGCTCTTCTCCTCATCGCTCGAGGCGATGTTCATCGCGACGGCGCTTGTGGCGACGAGCGTTGGGATAACCGCACGAGTGCTGGAGGACCTCGGGATGATCCATTCGCTCGAGGCGAAGATCATATTGGGCGCGGCGGTCGTCGACGACATACTCGGCATGATCGTCCTCACGCTGGTCAGCGGCATGGCCGTGGGAGGCCTCACCTGGATAAGCGTGATAATCGTGATCGCGGAGGCCGTCTGTTTCGTCGCGATAGTCACGATCATCGGGACCAGAGTGGTCAAGTACGCGTCCGGGAAGCGTGAGGTGAGGTTCGACAAGACCGTCAACGGCGCGTACGCCATACACTACAGCACCAGGGCGTTCAGAAGGGACAGCTGGTTCGACAGGCTGAGGCAGAGGCAGGCACCATTCGTCATAATACTCCTAGTCATGTTCGGCCTCTCGGCCCTCGCCTCGTACATCGGCCTCGCGGCGATAATCGGGGCATTCTTCGCAGGGCTCCTGTTCTCGGACACGAAAGAGACCTACGAGCTCGAGCACAAGTTCGAGCCGATCAACATCTTCCTCGTGCCTTTCTTCTTCGTCGTCATGGGCGCCAGGGTGGACCTCACAGGGTCGATCGATGTGATCCTCATCGCCATCGCGATAACGGTCGTCGCGATACTGAGCAAGGTCATCGGCTGCTCGCTCGGAGCGATCACCAAGGGCGAGAAGACGGCCATGATCGTGGGTGCTGGCATGGTGCCCAGGGGAGAGGTCGGCATCGTGGTCGCTATGATAGGGCTGAGCATGGGAACCATAGACGAGAGCGTCTACTCCATAATCGTGCTCGTCTCGATAGTCACGACGCTCTACGCCCCATTCCTTCTCAGGACGGTCATCAAGGCGGAGACGAAGGGCAAGGGCCTCAGGTATTGAACCTACTCCTGGCTCGAGCCCATTCTGTTCAGGAAATCCTCGAGGTGCTTCGAGAGGGCCTCGTTGTCCGTGTACCCACAGGCCGAGAGGTCGGGAGCAGCGAGAAGCGCGGTCCTGCCGTCACTGATCACGTCTGTCGCGATCAGCCCCTTGCGCCGGATCACGCGGACTCCCGGAGGCGCTTTGACGAAGGGGCTCGTGATGACCGTTACCTTCACCCCTCTCGCGACGGCGTTGACGACCCGCTTACCCAGCTTCCTCCTGACGACGGACAAGGACGGAGATGATATGACGTATGTGTGTTGGGACTTCTCGAGCATCTCGGTGATCTTGTCAAGCACCCGTTCCTTGCCCATGATCGTGTAGACGAGCTGGGGAACGCCGCGCTCCGAGAGGAGATCCTTGAGCGAACCGATCTTCGCGAAGGATTCTTCGACCTCGGCCTTGAAACGGTTCGACAGCTCCGACGGGTCCACCGGAGCGAATGAGAGCGGCCTGCCGGGCTGTTCCTGCACGAAGCCCTTCTTCTGGAGGCTCTTCATTACCTTGTACGCAGACGTCCGTGGAATTTGAGCGATGTCAGCTACAAATCCTGCGGAACTCGGGCCGAGTGCGACGAGGCCGAGGTACGCTCTGGACTCGTAGTCGGAGAACCCGAACCTCCTCAAGGTTCCAGATACCTTCTCGAAGTCCTTGCGGAGCAGGTCGTAGTCTCCGCCGAGTTTCTCGACGACCTTCTTTAGGTCCATATGTAGCTGTATATGCTACATAATGTTTAAATGATTGCCGTAGAATTCCCTGTCAAGAGGCATCTTGCATGATGACGACAGAGTGCTCCATACCAGCGGGACTGCCAAAGAAGACCGACAGTCTATGCCCGGAGTGTCTGACGATAATACCCGCGACCATCCGCGAGGAGAACGGGAAGGTCGTGATGGAGAAGTCCTGCCCCAAACACGGCGCCTTCAAGGACGTAGTCTGGTCCGACGCGGAGATGTACAAGCGCGCCGAGATGTGGGCAAAGGACGGCATCGGCGTGAAGGACCCGCTGATCAAGGGCGCCAAGACGTGCCCGTTCGAATGCGGCCTCTGTGACCTGCACCTCAGTCACACAGGGCTTGCGAACGTCGACCTCACGAACCGATGCAACCTGAAGTGCCCGATATGCTTCGCAAACGCGAACCAGGCAGGGTACGTCTTCGAGCCAGACTATGACACAGTCGTCAAGATGCTCAAGTTGCTACGGGCCCAGAAGCCAGTTCCGACTCCCGCGGTCCAGTTCTCTGGCGGGGAGCCCACTATCCATCCCAGGTTCCTGGACATCATCAAGGCGGCCCATGACCTCGGCTTCGCCCAGGTGCAGGTCGCGACGAACGGCATAGAGTTCGCCAAGAGCATCGATTTCGCGCAGAAGGCCAGCGACAACGGCCTCAACACGATCTACCTCCAGTTCGACGGACTGAGGCGCGAGATCTACCAGCGCGCACGTGGCAAGGACCTGCTGGACGTGAAGATGAAGGTCATAGAGAACATAAGGAAGGTGAAGCACCACCCGTCGATCGTCTTCGTCCCGACAGTGGTCAAGGGAGTGAATGACGACCAGGTCTGGCCGATCCTCCACTACGCCCTCGAGAACATGGACGTCGTCCGGGGCGTCAACTTCCAGCCTGTGGCATTCACTGGCAGGATCACCAACGAGGAGCTAGAGAAGGGAAGGTACACACTGCCCGACCTCGCGAAGGACATCGAGAAGCAATCCGGCGGGCTGATCAAGACGACCGACTGGTACCCCGTGCCTGCGGTGGCCGCGATCTCCGAGCTCTGGGTAGCGCTGTACGGGGACCCGAAGATCACGCTGACGACTCACGCGCACTGCGGCATCGCGACATACATGTTCGTCAAGGATCCAGACCATGTCATTCCCGTCACCAGGTTCGTCGACGTCGACAGCCTGTTCGCGGAGCTCTACGACCTGGCGAAGAAGGCCGGGCCCAAGAGAATAAAGGCCTTCTCGAAGGTGAAGGCGTACAGGCTGCTCAAGAAGCACCTGAGGGAGGACCAGCTCCCTGACGGCATGAGCTCCACGGACTTCCTGAGGTCGCTCAGCGGGGTCCTGTCGGAGGAGACGAAGAGCGAGCTGGCCAGGTTCAGCTGGAGGATGATGTACGTCGGCGCGATGCACTTCATGGACTCGTACAACTACGACATCGAGAGGGTCAAGAGATGCATGATACACTATACGACGCCGGACGGCAAGATCATCCCATTCTGCGCCTACAACTCCGGGCCGGTCTACAGGACCGCCGTGGAGAAGCAGTTCTCCGTGCCGCTGGCCGAGTGGAGGAAGAAGCACGGCGACGAGTATACTTGAGGTGGCTCCCATGAACGAGGAACTGGATGAATTCGAGATTGACATCACGAGATGCATGCACTGCGGGGCATGCGTGGGTTCCTGCCCTGTGAATGCAATATTCCTGAACGAAGTGGTGCTGGAGTTCAACGACGACTGCACCATGTGCAAGCGCTGTATCAAGGTGTGCCCAGTGGGCGCGATCAGGCTGGCGGGTGAGCGATGATGCCCGACTACGACGTCGTAATCGTCGGCGCCGGGCCTGCGGGCTCGATGACGGCCAAGTGGGCGGCCAAGGGAGGCGCCAAGGTCCTCATGATCGAGAAGCGGCAGGAGATCGGCTCCCCCGTCAGGTGCGGCGAGGGAATATCCAGGTAATGGCTGGACGCTCACGGTGTGAAGCTGGACTCGAAGAGCGTCGCGAGGCAGGTCAAGGGGGCCAAGATAGTCGCGCCGAACGGCACGGCGTTCTACCTGTCAGAGAAGATGGCAGGGGACGAGGTCGGGATCGTGCTCGACAGGATCTTCTTCGACAAGCTGCTTGCGAAGGACGCGGTGAAGGCTGGAGCCGACCTGATGCTGAAGACCTCGGCAGTGGCCCTGCTCAAGGACGGCAAGAAGGTCACGGGGGTGAAGGTCAAGTCCTTCGGCGAGACGAGGGACATCAAGGCCAGCTGCGTCGTCGGGGCTGACGGGTACGAATCCCAGGTCGGCCGCTGGGCGGGCATCGACACGAGCCTCGCGCCCAGGGACATAACCAGCTGCTTCCAGTACAGGCTGACCAACCTACAGTACGACCACGACTACTGCGAGTTCATCATTGGCAGCAAGGCCCCCGGGGGCTACATCTGGGTCTTCCCCAAGGACGAGGAGACGGCCAACGTGGGCATCGGGATGCAGTTCACCAAGCTCAAGGACAAGGCGGATGTGAAGAAGCACCTGGACAAGTACATCCAGAGCGTCCCTGGCCTCAAGAAGGGCAGGCCGCTCGAACTCGTCAGCGGCGCGGTGTCCATCTGCGCCCCGATTGACAAGACCATCGGCAACGGCGTGCTCCTGGTGGGCGACGCCGCGAGGCAGATCGACCCGATCACGGGCGGAGGCATCGCCAACAGCTGCAAGGCCGGGAAGGTCGCGGGCGAGGTCCTGGCCAGGTCCGTCAGGGAGAAGGATTTCAGCGAGAAGTCGCTCCAGAGGTACGAGAAGGGCTGGCGCGACCTGCTCGAGAACCACCTCTACAGGAACTGGATGGCCAAGGAGAAGCTCGTCACCCTCTCCGACGACACTTTCAACAAGGTCATAACGACCCTGAAGGAGGTCGGCGTCGAGAAGATGTCCACATATGCCATACTCAAGGCGGTCGAGAAGAGGCATCCTGACCTGGTCAAGGAGTTCCAGGATCTGCTCTGAGCAAGAGGAATCAATAAGCCCGATACCCCTTTCCAGTCGGGGTCGAGGACCGGATGAGCATGCTTGACTCGGTGACCAAGGACAAGCGCAAGCTGCTGGCTGCGGTCGTGCTCATCCTCGCCCTGGCGGCGTTCGTCAGGTTCTACCACATAGGCTGGAGCTTCTCGAGCAACGGCATCGACGAGGGCATCATGCTCCAGCGGTCGCAGCTGGTGCATGACGGATACATGCTCTACACCGACATCCCGTGCGACCAGGCCCCGCTGGCGTTTCTCATCGGAGCCCTTCTGGAGGGCGACCCGGTCGCGCTCAGGTATCTGGAGGCGGGCCTCTCCGTCCTCGCCATCGCGTTCTGCATGGAGACCGCACGGAGGATCAAGGGCAATTCCGCGATGCTGTTGACCGGAGTCCTCCTGGCAATCGACTTCGCATTCCTCAGGGAGTCGAGGCTCTTCTCGCTGAACGGCCTGTCCAGTTTCTTCCTGGCATACTCAATGCTCTTCTTCGTGCTCTACCTTCAGAAACACAGCCGGCTCGCCCTGGTCGCGGCCGGCGCACTCGTGGGCCTCTCGACGGCGACGAAGCTGTTCGGGGGACTGGGGCTGCTGGGGATGATCGTGTTCCTCGTCCTTGAGATGAGAGGGAAGAGGGAGGAGAGGCTGCGGAGAGGTGCCGACATCCTGCTCCTGGCCGTCGTGGCCGCTGTCCCGATGGTCAGGCTGATGTTCTACTTCGGCCCGTCCGAGATGCTTGATGGGATGGTCTTCGACCAGGGGCACAGGTCCTTCGACCTGTTCATGAAGCTCTCGCTGCCAATCTACTTCGGCCTCAACCTGGCGTATGCGCTCCCGCTCGTGCGCGCACGCATGATGTGGAAGGCGGGCCCCGAGGTCCGGTTCCTCATCGTCGTGTCGGCGGTGATACTGGCGTTCATGATATTCCAGCCCTTGGTGTTCTTCCATCACTTGGCGTTCATGAGCCCCGGATTCGCAATCCTCGCGGGTGTTTTCCTCGCAGGAACGATTGAATCTAAAAAGGATTCACAGAATGTGGAACACATACCGATTTCTGGAAAAAGAGGATGCGCCTTAGGACAGGTATTCTGTGCGATTCTGCTTGCAGGACTACTGGTTTCCGCGGGCCTCGCCGCCTACGGCCTGGGGGCTCAACGGGAGAATTGGCAGGTCGCATACGGCGAGAAGATAGCCGAGATAACGGACCCGGACGATTGGATCATCTCCGGGGACCCGCTTGTTGCCGCGTTCGCGAACAGGAACGCCCCGCCGGAGATGGTCAACCTCGCATACAGGGTGTATCCCGACTTCACCCAGGGGAATATCGAGAGCGCCATCGCGGACTACGACCCGGCCGTCGTGGTCATCTGCTACAGGCTGAACGAGTTCTCCCTCCAGGACTATCTCGGGGACAACGGCTACGAGCTGGTCGCGAACGAATGGTTCGGGGACTACAACAAGGCGGTCCTAGAGTTCCCGCAGGATCCCTACGGGCCAGTATGGGTCTTCGTCAGAGCCGACATCGTGTCCGCTCATGGCCTGCCGACCCAAGGCTGGGAGCTCTGAGCCGTTACTTCTGCATCCGCACGTCTGCCTGGAATGTCCACAGGGAGTTGGCGGCGAAATTGAACAGGCTCACCAGGAATATCGCGATGACCTGGGACAGCACGATGTAGAAGCTCGCCTTGTCCTCAGCGAGCCCGACCCACGGGATGAACTCCTCCACGAGGAGCTTGAGCAGGATCAGGTTCAGCATCAGGCCGTCGATGCTGACGACCAGGAACTGAGAGTATTGGACTGG
>JALOTQ010000118.1 GCA_025457815.1 Thermoplasmata archaeon | reverse complement strand
CGAAGCGTGCGCTCGTCTCGCGGAGGAGGCGTGGCCCGCAGGCACGGACGACGGCGCCAAGGTGATCGAGCAGTACGGCATGGAGGAGTACATGGAGTACGCACACGGCCTCTCCAACTACTCCGAGATAGCTTACACCAAGGAGGGCGTTGTGGGTTTCTTGTTCGGAAGGATCGACGGCCTGCCTGAGGCCGATAGGCCGAAGAAATCCATGCTCGGCGAGGTGCCAGGCATCTTTGGTTCGCTCGTGGCGAACAGGCGCTTGTCCCTCAACATGCTCAGATTCACTTGGAACCTCCTGCTCTCGGAGACGAAGCTGAAGCTCAGGAGGCCAAGGTCGGACGCTTCGGTCGAGATGTTCATAGTCAGCTCCGCGCACAGAGGGAAAGGACTGGGCAGCGATCTCCTGAACAGGTTCCTCGAGACCGCCAGGGGATCCGGGTCGAAGCTCGTGACGCTCTACACCGACAGCGGGATGAGCAACTGGCAGTTCTACGAGAGCCGCGGGTTCAGGCGCGTCGCGACCTTCTACGACAACATGACGTCGCACTACTCAGGTGTCGATACGAAAGGCCTCATCTACGCGCTGAGCCTGAACGGCGAGCAACCCTGACGAGCATGAACTAGACCATCGGCCAGCCGATTCCCTCCTGATTCCTCGCGCGAGGTTCTGACGATTCCACGAAATCCTTATCTACACCGGAGAATTGCCGGGCAACCGCATCGTGAGGAGGTTGAGGTCATGGCAGCGTTCGCGGACAGGTTCAGAGTGAGGAAGCCGATCGAGATACTGAAGAACGAAGACAAGAAGCAGATACACGAGGCAGCCCTTGACGTAATGGAAACCGTTGGCATCAGGATACACAGCAAGATGGCCAGGGATTCGCTCAAGAAGGCCGGCGCTGTCGTGGACGAGAAGACGAGCGTGGTCAAGTTCCCCGTGAACCTGACCAAGTCTCTGATTTCGAAGGTTCCGCAGGACATAGTCCTCGCGGGCAGGGAGAAGGAGTTCGACCTGCCGCTCGACGGAAGGCACTGCTACTACACGACCGACGGGTGCGGGATCGCCGTCTGGGACCAGAAGACGCGCACAAGGCGGCTCTCCGTGCTCCAGGACATCAAGGACAGCGCTGTAATAAGTGACTACCTTACGTACCTGAGCATCTACGAGCCGATGGTCGTGCCCTCGGACGTCCCGAAGGACCGCCATGTGGTGGCGGCCATGAGGGAAGCGTTCAACATCACGAGGAAACACATCGCGAGCGAATCGACCTCGAATCCGGAGGAGGCCAGGACCCAGATCAAGATGGCCTCGGAGATCGTGGGAGGCTACGAGGAGCTCAGGAAGAGGCACCTCATATCGGCGATGGTCTGCACGATGTCCCCGCTCACGCTCGACGGCCACGCAACGGATGCTGGCATGGTCTGGGCGGAGGCGCGCGTGCCCGTGCACATCACAGGCATGGCGATGATGGGCGTCAGCTCCCCGGCGACTTACGCGGGCAACCTCGTCGTGAACCACGCGGAGACGCTCGCAATGGTCGCTGCGATGCAGGCGCACGCCCCGGGCGCGCCCGCGATCTACGGCTCCGTCTTGTCCAACATGGACCCGAGGACCGGCGCGATCCAGCTGTCTTCGCCCGAGAGCATCCTCCTCTGCGGGCTCGCGAGCGAGATGGGGAAGTACGTCAAGATGCCGTCGTACGGCGGCATGGGCACGAACGCAAAGACCCCCGGGATGCAGAGCTGCTTCGAGAACGGCATGACCACCCTCTACAACATACTGCTGGCGCAGGAGGTCAACAACGGGATAGGCATGCTCGACTGCTCGACCGTCCTGTCGTACGAGCAGATGGTCATCGACGACGACATCATCGGAAGGACACTCAGGAGCGCGGGCGAAGTGGAGATCTCCAAGGAGACAATGCACCTCGACATGATCAAGGAGGTCGGCATCCTCGGCCTCGGCCCGAAGAAGGGCAGCTTCCTGGGCGAGAGAGCGACCATGAAGGAGGTCCGGGAGTTCTACCAGTCGCCGCTGTTCTCGAGCGAGCCTTTCGAGAAGTGGGAGGCGAAGGGAAGGAAGGACGACCTTGCGGTGGCGAAGGAGAGGGCGGACTGGATCCTCAAGAGCCACAAGCCCGTGATGCTCGACAGAGATGTCTCCGCAAGGGTCGACGAGATCATCAGAGCCGAGGTCAAGCGATAGGCCTGTGCCTGAATGGTCTCGTGCCCACGATTGGGCTGCGCACTCTCAACGGCCTAGGCAGCCTAGTAGCCGTTCACGCCGCTCATGAAGTCGTACCAGCCGGTGTCGACAGCGAAAGAGAGCATGCTGTAGTCCAAGCCGTAGTTCGCGTACTCCCCATCGATGCCGAACCAGAGCGTCATGCCAGCCAGCGGGGTCTTGCCTCCGCCGCTCTGGGCGTTCACTCCGAGATCGATGGCCGACACGAGGGCCGAGGTGGCGGCTTTCAGGGCAGCGTCCGTGATGTCCCTGTCCATTTGCAGGCGCATGGCGAACTGAGCCATGTCGACGATGTACCATCCCTTGACCATCTCCGACTTCTTGTAGGCCTTCAGATAGTCGTCCAGGTACATGTCGAGGTTCGCGTCCATCGCATCCACCCAGGTCAGGAACTCGTTCTGCACCACGCGGCCTATCACCGACACGTCGATCGCGCTGAGGTCCACCGTGCCCTTGTTGCCGTAGTACATCTGCCAGCCGTAGACCATGCTGTCCGCCACCTCCTCCTTAGTCATCAGCGGGTCCGACGCAAGAGGCGTAAACATGAGGTCGTACGGGAAGCCGTTGTACGGCACGAGCTGCTCCGAGGCCACCATCATGCCGACGAGCCCGGTCAGGTACGAGTCATACACGACCTCGATCCCTGCCATCATGCACGCGTCGAAGCCGAGGACGTCGATGTAGACGCCCGCGTTGGACACTCCGGCGGAGAACTCGGGCAGAGTCAAGTAGTCATGGTCGGTGTCGTCCCAGCACACACCCCACCAGCCGCCGCCGTGGTCCCACATTATCACTGCGAGCTTGTTCGATGGATACTTGCCCGCAACTTCCTGGATGAACCATGTCAGTGTGCTCGGGTCCCCGAGGTTCTTCTCAGGGTAGGTTGCGACTGCGGTGGACTCCCCGTAGGAGTACTCGATGATCTCCGCGGTCATCGTGCTGAACCTGTCCAGAAGCGAGACAATCTTGACATCGTCGCTTGCGGGAACCAATTTCAGCATCGGGTCGGTGTACTTGTCCCACGCGCCCTCCAAGTTGTTGTCCGCATCTCCATAGACTGCTATCGTCCATTCGTACGGTTCCGCCGCCCGCACGGGCATCCCGACGAGTAGCCCGGATGCAAGCATGACGAAGAACACGCCAAGCGCTGCTGCTATTCTAGTAGTCCTTAGCATTGCCTAATCCCCCCTCGATAGATTGCTGACTGACTCTGCGAATTGGCGCAGGCGATATATGAATTGTTCGCGCAGATGCGGCCCGCATTTCTCCGTCGCTCAAGTGCATGGATGACCCTAGACATTGTGAAGAGAAAGAGCGAAAATGGTTTACCTGCAGATGCGCTGGATTCACTGGGACACAACGATCTCGCTGAATGTCACTGTGTGCGTTGCGCCATATCCATATATCCCGTAGAACACCAGCAGATGGTGCATGTCGCCGACCCAGGTCATTCCCGCCGGAGTCAGTTCTATTGTGTTCCAGTTGCCATCTGTCTCGAAGCCCTGATACAGGCCCCTTATGCTCATGTAGGCAGTCGCGGTGGTGTCACCCGTCGCATGCAGCGTTATCACTATCTGATAGATGCCGCCGGTGTTCGCAGTTGCTGGGTTCTGCCACAAATCCACGCCGTCCCGATCCCACCAGACTCTGTGGTTGTTCCCTGGAGCTGGTGGAGCTGAAGGCAGGTTGTAGTCTCCTTCACCATGGCCGCCCTGACGCTGGAGTATGAGCTTGTCGTCCATGTCCAGCGTCGGCAACACATCCGGCTCGAATGTGTTGGCCGTCCAGTCATAGTCAGTAGCCAACCAGACGCCAGAGCCAGCTTCCTGCGAAGGTTCTCCAGGCAGATAGGTGACATACATCGCCCAGTTCTTGCCGGTGAAGACGTCTCCGAACCCCCAGGCCGACTCGGTCCTATCGACGATCTTGTAGCAGACGTGGACCTTGAAGATTAGCCCAGCAGGATTCGAGTACGAGTCACCGGTCGAGAAGTAGTTGAGCGCACGAATAGTCAACGTGTTCTCGCCAGGAACGAGGTACGGCGTAAGATCGGCCTGCTTGATCACCGCCCAATCTTGTGTATCGGGACCATCTTTGCTCATGGCCCCGCCTGCCAGGTCCGGAACATCCACACCGTTGACAAGACCCCTCATTGCGTTGTCTGCAGTCGCCACCATCACGTCAGCGGAAATATCGTACGCACCGCT
>JALOTQ010000024.1 GCA_025457815.1 Thermoplasmata archaeon | reverse complement strand
ATCCGCGGTGCCAGCTGCGATTATCTTGCCGTGGTCGATGATCTGCATCCGGTCGCTGAGCCTGTCCGCCTCGTCCATGTAGTGCGTCGTCAGGAATATCGTGGTGCCCTCCTCGTTCACGCCTTTGATATAGTCCCAGATCCTGAGGCGCGTCTGGGGATCGAGCCCGATGGTGGGCTCGTCCAGGAAGAGGACCTTCGGCCTCGTCATGAGACCGCGGGCTATCTCGAGCCGCCTCTTCATACCGCCACTCAGGTTCTTGGTACGCTCATCCACCTTCTCCTCAAGCTCCACAAGCGCGATGAGCTCCTTCTCCCTCGCCTGCCTCTGCTCGCGCGGCATCGAGTAGATGCGGCCGTGGAACTCGAGAGTCTCACGGACCGTCAGGTCCCTGTCGAGAACCTCGTCCTGAAAGACTATTCCAATCGACTTGCGAACGTCATGCGAATGGCTTCTGACATCGAATCCGCAGACCTTCGCGGTCCCGTGCTGGCACCCCAGCTGCGTCGTCAGCACGTTGATGGTCGTGCTCTTGCCGGCGCCGTTGGGCCCCAGGAAGGAGAATATCTCGCCCTCCTTGACGGAGAAGCTGATGTCGTCAACGGCTTTGAAGTCCCCAAACGAGTGTGTGAGGTGTTCCACCTCGATTATGTTGTCTGTCATTGTCTCACAGTCCTGTTCAACAGAGGTTCCAACAGCATATCAGACACGATTTGGAAGTGATCACTTGTTTGATGCACGCCGCTTCCCGGATCCTTCTTCCTCGAGGCTGGTAAGTCCCGAACTCATCTTCTCTATCATGTCCCTGACTATCTCGACCTTTATGAGGGCGAGACCGTCCTTCGACGGGGTGCTCACTACGAGGAGACGGTCGCCCGGCTTGATGTCCATGCTTCGTCTAGCGGACGACGGAACGACTATCTGTCCTCTCCCTCCGACCTTGACGGTTCCGAAGACGCTCATCTCATGCGTTGTCATTCAATCGACCTTTCTCATACTTTTCATTCAATTCGGACAAATCATGCAATGCACACCGATACATAGCAACTTGCCCTCAACGGCCATTTCAGCGCGTCCGACTCAATCCCACAAGCTGGAAGGATGGCGGGAATCCGCGTCGGAGCGGGTCTACTCCACCTGCTAGCCCTGCTGAGAGGAGTACGGCCTATGCCGTGTCGGCATCCTTGGAAGGCTACTGGAAGTCCATTTGAAACCTCTTACTAGTCCTCCTCCGATGGCATATCCTCGTCCTCAGATGTTGCTGCCTCATTCTCCAAATCATCTTGCACCCATATGCTGGCCATGCATCCGACAATGAGGCAACCCGCGACTACCACTAGGCCCCATGCCCGCGATGAAGCCGGGACGTACCTGATGAAATACGATCCTACACCAACGGCTAGAAGGCCTGCTAGAATGACCATGATCCAGATTGGGTGCTTCACCAACCTATCGGGATTAACCGTTGTCTTTCCTTCCCGACGGAGACGTTCCCACCTAGCCTGGTCCGCGGGTTTGCTGTCGTCCCGGAACTTGCTTCTCAAGGCGAACCACCACCGCCGTTTCTTCCCTATAGTCTTTATCGAACGCCTCGCGGTCCGATGCTCATCCAGAAGGAAGAATGGACCGAAGGGGATTTGAACCCCTGACCTCCTGCTTGCAAAGCAGGCGATCTTCCGCTGATCTATCGGCCCTTGTCAGGCAACGGAATGGGCCAATGGGAAGGGCCATTAAATAGGTTTCCCGAGGCAGCCCATCAGTTCCATAGGGTGAATCCCCGACTGCTCTCCTACCTGAACCTGACAGGGAGGTCTCCGGCTCCGAGCTCCTCCTGTGTCATCTCCTTCCTGTGCGCGAACCTAGGGTTCAGTACCTGGGCTTGGCGGACCGCGATTGCTGCGACCTGGAGAGTCACCGCGAAGGACGCCACGAGCGGCCCGCTCGAGATCTCAGACCTCACGACTCCGCTTATATCGGCATCCGCGGCCGCACCAATGAAAAGGGCATACGAGGCAAGAGGGGCTACTGCCAGAGCCATCAGGATCCATCCCAGCACGAAGCCTGAGTCGCCTTCGAAGATGGTCGAGATGTACGGTACTGAGGCGAACGCCCAGAATACCAGGAGTATCGCGACAATGCCTAGGAGATCACCTATGCTGCCGAAGCCAGCCCTGGCGTAGTAATCGACCCCTCCGCTGCCGAGGACCCCGGTGACGGAGAACTGGTAGTCTGTCTCATACGAGCCGTGATCAGTGTAAACGGTCACGGTGCACGAGTACCATTCGAGCATGAGCGACAGCAGCGCGAGGATGACTGCGAGAACCGTCAGAAGCAGTGTTGCCTTTGTCCACTTGAATTCCAGGGATTCCATCTCCCGCCATCTCCGAGTGGCGGTAATGGGGAGTGTGCATATGAAACGTTCGAAGGAGTGCGCATGGCACTATATCCCTAGAATCAGACAAGCGACCTGAATGCCTGCTTCAAACCGCTCATTATTAGTTCAATCAGGACCTGAGGACTATCTCGATGTTCACGCCGTCCGGGACCTGTATCCTCATGAGCTGCCTGAGCGCGCGCTCGTCCGCGTCGAGGTCTATGAGCCTCTTGTGGACGCGCATCTCCCATCTGTCCACTGTGCTCGAGCCGCCTCCATCCGGGCCCTTCCTGCACGGCACTATGAGCCTCTTGGTGGGCAGAGGTATCGGGCCTGCGATGGCCACGCCAGTCTTCTCGCTGATCATCTTGATCTGCTTGCAGACCCCGTCTACCTTCTTGGGGTCCGTCCCGCTCAGCGATATCCTGGCCCTTTGCACCATCAACAAAACCTCAACACAAAATCATAAGGGGGTTTGCAAAAGGGGTTTACATCTCCTTCTTCTCGATGTCGATGACCATTCCGGCGGCGACCGTCTGGCCCATGTCCCTGATAGCGAACCTTCCCAGCTGCGGGAAGTCCTTCGCCTTCTCCAAGGCCAGGGGTTTCGTCGGCTGGATCTTCACGATCGCCGCATCGCCCGTCTTCAGGAACTGCGGGTTCTCTTCCTTCACAGTGCCGGTCCTCGGGTCGAGCTTCTTCTGGAGCTCCAGGAACGTGCACGCGACCTGAGCGGTGTGCAGGTGGAACACAGGCGTGTATCCGACCGTGATGACGCTCGGGTGGTTCAGGACCATGATCTGAGCGGTGAAGGCCTTCGCGACCGTCGGCGGGTTGTCCACCGGGCCAGCGACGTCTCCCCTCTTGACATCCGTCTTCGCGATGCCCCTGACGTTGAAGCCTACGTTGTCGCCTGGGACCGCCTGCGGGAGCGTCTCGTGGTGCATCTCGATCGACTTCACCTCGCCCACCTTGTTGGCGGGCATGAAGATGATCTTCTGGTCGGGCTTGAGCACGCCCGTCTCGACACGGCCCACCGGGACTGTGCCTACGCCAGTGATGGTATAGACGTCCTGTACCGGCAGCCTGAGCGGCTTGTCGGTCATCTTCGGGGGCTCCTTGAGCCCGTCGAGCGCCTGGAGCAGTGTCGGGCCCTTGTACCAGGGCATGTTCGGGGACGGCTTCGCGATGTTGTCTCCCTTGTATCCAGAAGCCGGCACGAAGGGTATCTCGTCGGGCTTGAACCCGACGGTCTTGAGCAGCTCGCTCACGGCCTTCTTGGCCTCCTCGTACTTCTTCTGGTCGTAGTTGACCGAGTCCATCTTGTTGATGTCGATGACGATCTGGTTCACGCCCAGGGTCCTGGCCAGGAATATGTGTTCCTTGGTCTGCGCCTGGGGTCCCTCGATCGCCGACACGACTATGACGGCGGCATCGGCCTGGCTCGTGCCAGTGATCATGTTCTTGACGAAGTCCCTGTGGCCGGGGGCGTCAATGATGGTGAAGTAGTACTTCTGGGTGTTGAACCTCTTGTGAGCCACATCGATGGTAAGCCCTCTCTCCCTCTCTTCCTTGAGCCCATCCATGACCCATGCGAACTCGAAAGTCGCCTTCCCCTTCTGCTCGGCTTCCTTCTTGTACTTCTCGATGACGTGCGCCTCGATGTGCCCCGTATCGAGCAAGAGCCTGCCGACGCTGGTGGACTTTCCGTGGTCGACGTGTCCGATGAACACCAAGTTCATGTGTGGTTTCTCAGCCATTTTCTCGCCTCAATTGCGTTCTTTTCGAGCATGATGCTCTTGGTATATTAGCCTTTTTCCCCCCAGACATGCTGGATTGTCGTTATGCCATCATCCCGCATAGTACGACGCGTCGTACGGATCCGGCTTCAGGCCCTTCCTCTGCCTGATCTGCGGCACGGTCTTCTCCTGGACCTCTCTGGGCATCGTCTCGAAGCCCGAGTTCTCGGTAGACCACAGGGCCCGGCCGCTCGTCGCGCTCCTGATGCTAGCTGCGAAGCCAAACATCTCCGCGACGGGGCACTTGCCCTGCACGACTGTGATGTCCCCTTCCTGCTTCATGTCCTCGATGATGCCCCTCCGCTGCTGTATCTCGCGGATGGCGTTCCCCATCATGTCCTCGGGGACGTTGATGAACACCTTCTGTATGGGTTCGTAGAGGACCCTTCCGGCCTGGCACATCGAGCCGTAGATGGCCGACCTTGCGGCGGGGATGACCTGCGCAGGCCCCCTGTGGATGCTGTCCTCGTGGAGCTTCGCGTCGACGAGCATGACCTTCATGGCCATGCACTTCTCGTTCGCGAGCGGGCCCTGGTTCATGGCCTCGTCGAACGAGTCCTTGATCAGCTCCATCGTCTCGTGGAGATATTGGATACCCTTTGTCATGTCGAGGAGCATGTTCGTTCCCACGAACCCAACGACGCTCTTGGCCTCGTCCTTGTCCATGCCGAGGTCCTGGAGCTTCCTGGCCAGGGCCTTCGAATCCTTAATCCTGCCCTCGGTCTCGATCTCGCCCGACCTGATGGCCTGGACGACGGCTGGGCTGAGCGCTTCGACCTCGACGTAGAACCTGTTGTGCTTGTTTGGGGACTTGCCCTCAAAGGGGCCTCCCCGCCCGCCAACGCACTCCCTGAACACGACTATCGGCTGGCTGGTCTTGATCTCGACCTTGTGCTCGTTGATGATCCTGTAGTTGGTGATCTCGAGGTGCAGCTCGCCCATGCCGGACATGAGGTGCTCCCCCGTCTCCTGGTTGATCTCGACCTGGATCGACGGGTCTGCCTTGGCGACTGTCCTCAGGACCTCGACCAGGCGGGGCAGGTCCTTCGTGTGCTTCGCCTCGATGGCGACCGTCACGACGGGGTCAGAATAGTGGACGATCTTCTCGAACGCGGCCATGGTCGGGTCGCTGGAGACGGTTGAGCCCGCTATTGCATCCTTGAGCCCCTGGACGGCGACGACGTTCCCCGCGTCGATCTCCTCGACCGGTATCCTGTCCGCGCCGACGGTGAGCGCGACCATCTGCGCCCTGTTCGGGTTGGGCATGCCGCTCACCCAGAGCTCCATGCCCTTGCTGATCTTGCCGCTGTAGAGTCTGCCGACAGCGACCTCACCAGCGTGCGGGTCGACTATGATCTTCGTGACCATGAACGCGACCGGCCCTTCAGGGTTGCACTCCAGCATCGACTTGCCGAAGACGGACTCTGGATCGCCATGCCATATGACCGGTATCCTGAGCTTCTGCGCCTCGAGGGGGTCAGGAAGATGAGTTATGACCATCTCAAGGAGCACCTCGTGAAGGGGGGCCTTCTTGGCCAGGGTCTTCTGGTCCTGGTTCTTGCAGTGCTCGTAGATCTGCTTGAAGTTGATGCCCGTCTTCTTCATGTACGGGACCGTGATGGCCCAGTTGTTGAACGCCGAGCCGAACACGACGTTGCCTGTCTCGACCTTGAGCGCCCACTCGTCCTTGAGCTCTGGCGGCAGCAGCTTCCTGATCTTCTCGTTGACCTCGTTCACGATGTTGGACAGCCTCTGCTGCATCTGCTCAGGGGTGACCTGGAGCTCGTTGATGAGCCTGTCCACCTTGTTGACGAACAGTATCGGGTGGACCCTCTCCTTGATGGCCTGCCTGATGACCGTCTCGGTCTGAGGCATCACGCCCTCGACCGCGCAGCACAGGATCATGACACCGTCGATGGCCCTCATGGCCCTCGTGACGTCGCCTCCGAAGTCGACGTGGCCCGGGGTGTCGATAAGGTTGATCAGATATTCCTGGCCCTTGAAGGTGTAGACCATCGACGCGCTCGCGGCGTTGATGGTGATGCCTCTCGCCTGCTCCTGCTCGTCGAAGTCCAGGAGCAGCTGCTTGCCCGCGAGCTCCTCCGACATCATGCCCGAGCCTGCGATCAGGTTGTCCGAGAGTGTGGTCTTGCCGTGGTCGATGTGCGCTGCTGTGCCTATGTTCCTGATGAACTTAGGCTTCCTCATCAGCGCCTGAGCCCTCTTGATGTTGTCTTCCTTTCGTCCCATACGCGTTCACCATGGGTTGTGCATTTGATAATCAAATGAAATGGAAATTGCGGAAGATGTTCCGCCAGATCAGCGTGCTGATGCGGCCACTCTCTCGACCTCTTCCTTCTTGGCCACAGAGAATGAGTTCATGTCGTTCCTGGCCGCCCCTATGATCTCGTCCGCGAGGCACTCCTCGATCGGCTTCTTGCTCTTGTGAGACGTCTCAAGCGCACCGTTGCAGACGTACCTGAGCGCCAGGTCGACCCGTCTGGCAGGGGCGACATCGACTGCCTTCGGAACGGAGATGCCTCCGTACTGCAGCCTCGTGACCTCCTCCCTCGGGGCGACGTTCTGGAGCGCGTCCACGAGCGCCTGGAGCGGGTTGACCTTGGTCTTCTGGTTGATGATGTCGAACGACCGCTCGACCGCCCTGTACGCCTTGAGCTTCTTGCCGGTGAAGTCCTCGGTCCTCATCATGCCGTTTATGAGCCTCTCGACGATGCTCATCTTGGCCTTCGCGAACGGCTTGCTGGTGTGCTTGCCGCCGCTGTGCGGGACCGCCACCGGAGATATGTCGATGTACCGCGCCATGCCAGCATCCCTCATGGAGACTTCCGTGGCGTCGTACTTGCCGAACAGGAGCACGTTGCCGAGCTTGGGCTTCTCGGATACCTCCCTGACTGGTGCGGGCTCAGGAGGTGGTGCTGGAGCGGCTTCCGTCGCCTGGGCTGTTTGAGGTGGTGCAGCAACTGCCTCTGGGGCCGCAGCGACAGGCTCCGGGGCCTTCGTTTCCTCTTGTACCGGGTTGCCTTGCTCCATTCACTTCACCTTACTGGCTTCTCCTTTCTGCCCTTAACGAGCTCGTTCAAGGAGACATTGTTGACTTGGATGACTTTGTATCTCACGCCGGGGATGTCGCCGTACGACCTGCCCATCCTGCCGCCTATGCCCTCGACGAGGACCTCGTCGTGCTCGTCGATGAAGTTGATGGCGCCGTCGCCCACGGCGAAGGCCGTGATCTGCCTGCCGTTCTTGATGAGCTGGATCTTGACGCACTTCCTGATGGCCGAGTTGGGCTGCTTCGCCTCTATGCCGACCTTCTCGAGCACGACACCCTTCGCCTGGGCGGAGCCCTCCAGGGGGTCGGACTTCTCCTTCAGGTGCTGGACCCTGCGCTTGTAGTACCTGTCGCTCCACCTGTGCTTCTGCCTGTCAAGCCGGAGCTTCCTGGCTGTGTTGAGACCTCTAGGCAATCATTCACCTTTTTTCAACGGGTAATGCCCTACAAATGAGTCGCCCTATTAAAACTTACGCTTGTACCTTTGGGGCTGCCAGACAGCCAGGAATCGATGTCAGAGCCTCGTCCCGCAGTACTTGCAGAACACGCTCTCCGAGTCCAGTATGGACCGGCAGAGCGGGCACATCTTGGGCTGGGGAGTGGTCGGCGCGGGCTTCTCCTTGGCCCAGGTCGGCATCGCCGCCGGGCCCGATGGCGGGGCGGGGTTCTTGGGGAATCCCTGGAGGTATCCCCAGAATTCGTTCATCAATCGCTGGGCGTCGTTCTCATATTCTATATATGATACCGCACCGACGGCTATGGTCACGGGCAGCACTAGAACCGCCCCGACGAGGCCGACCGCCGCGCCCTCGTCCGTGAGCTCTGCGGAGAACGAGACGTCAACGCCCACGTCCTTCCCTTCTTCAGCGGCCCACACGTTGATCGACTGCCTCAAGCCCAGCCTCGTGTAGAACTGAGATCCGATGAGGCTGTAGGGAGACGTGTAGTTCACCCCGAAATTCCTCGACCTCCAGAACCAGCCGGCAGCCTGCATCGCCTGCTCCTTCGACAGCCCTGGAAAGACTCTGTGGTCCCTCTTCGTGAACAGGTTCTTGATCATGTCCTGACGCCACCCAGGTACGCGATACGCTCCTTCAGCCTCAATGATTGTCTTCTTCCATATTCAATCTAAGCCTCAGGGCCTCCCATACGACTCTCCGCGCACTACCCCCGCGGCAATGAGGTGCGCCATCCGCAGGGGCTCCGGGACGGCTCCTCTCACGGTGGATAAGACGACCAACTCCTCAAGCTCTGACCAGCTGAGCCCCACGCCGCATGCGAAGATAGGCTTGTGGGCTGTGCTGAGGCGCCTCAGCCCAATCTTCGTGATAAGCCCGTATCTCCTCTTCCAGTCGGGGAAGTGCTTCTCGAGGGCCGACCTCATCCTCTCCATATCGGGCCTGTCCCTCGTCACGGTGATGACCGGGATCTCGAGCGACGTGCTGAGCTTCTCGATGTCTATGACGTTGAAGCCCGCGACAGCGATGCCGTCGAGCATCACGGCCTTGATCTGTTCGGAATACCTCGAGCCTGAGACCATATCGGCTATCCTGGAAGTCGCATCATCCCCGTCAACGGCAACGTCTGTTGTTAGAACGCCCTCGAGGTAGTTCGGCACTCTGACGAGTGCTCCGACGACGAGCGCCCGCTCGTCCTTGAACTTGAAAGGGGAATCGTCTATGCCAAGTACCCTCAACTGCTGCTTCATCCGACCATCACGCAAGCGGCAGCGAGCCCGTTATCGCATTGAGCTCGTGCTCGGGAGCGGGCCCTATCCCCAGGCATGTGGTGGTGTTCGGGGGCAGCTCGGTCAAGCCCGCGTCAGTGACCAGAGTATGAGGCAGTCCCGCCCGAGCGGCCTTCTCGCTCAGAGACCTCAACTCGACCAGATCATTCGCCCTCAGGACGACCTTTCTCTGACCTTCGTCGTACCATTCGGAGAACCAGCGAGGCTTCTTCGACTTCGCGATGATGCTGCATGTCACGGCGGCGTGGGCCACCTGGGCCGCCAGCTTACCGCCGGACATCTTGAGGTCGTCCCGGACCACTATCACGAGCTTGTACTCCATCGCTCCCTTCTTGGGCGCCATTCACTTCCTCCTCGGCTCAGGCTTCTTCAGCTCCTCGTTCACCGCGGCGAGCTGTTCGCGGACGGACTCCGTACGCTTCGAGTAGTAGGCCTTGCGCTTCGGGTTCGGGGTGTCTGCCCGCTCGGAATATGTCTTCAGGTCGACCAACAGCCTCTCCCGTTCCCTCACCAGCCTCTCGAGCCTTCGGCTCCTCGCGAACTCCGCGGCCCCGCTCCTGCCGAACCCCTTGGTGCCTGGAGGTCGGTACAGAGACGGGTGCGCCAGGCCCAGCTCAGGGTAGGCGCCTCGATACCAACCGCCCAGGAAGAACAACCCTGTGATCGAGAGCAAGGAGGCCCAGAGTGGACCTGGGGAGACGAGGCCGGTGTCCTCGTCGCTGAACGCGTTTAGCACGAATCCGACCAGCATTGACAGGACGACGCTCGACCCCATCCCGAGGGTTATCCTGTACACGACGTCCAGGTCGGGGTCCAGCTCTCCCTTCCTCGGAAACAGCAGATTGACGAGCGTGTACCCCGGCAGGAAGAAGACGACGGCGAGGCCGAGTATGATCTGGATTGGATTGGACATCCTGTTCGAGCGATTAGCACAATCTGGAGCGTATTTAACAGTTTGCTGGACGGGTTACCGCGCCTTGAGGAGGAAGCCCAGTCAAAGAATAACTACTAAACAGGCATTACGAGGAATCGGATGTTCGAGCTAAAGGAGAGGGACGGGCTCGCACGGATATGCGAGCTCACCACGAAACACGGCAAGGTCACGACCCCGGTCCTTCTGCCCGTGATCAACCCCAACTTCCTCACGATCACGCCGGGGGAGATGAAGTCGAAGCTCGGGGTCCAGATGATCATCACGAACTCGTACATAATCCGCACGACGGGGGAGCTGAGGCGGAAGGCCGAGGAGAGCGGCCTTCACGAACTCCTGGGGTTCGACGGGCCAATCATGACGGACAGCGGCACCTTTCAGGACCACGTCTACGGAGACGTTGACGTAGGGCACAAGGAGATCGTCCAGTTCCAGTCGTCCATAGGCTCCGACATCGGCACGATCCTGGATGTCTTCTCCGAGCCTGATTTCACGAGAGAGCAGACGGAAGAGGCTGTCAGGGAGACCCTCCGCAGGGGCGCGGAATCCGTGGACTTGAAAGGTGAAATGCTGCTCGCGGGGCCGGTCCAGGGAGGTGTCTTTCCCGACCTGAGGGAGAGCTGCGCGAAGGACATCTCCGCGCTGGACTTCGACGTCCACCCCATCGGAGGCGTGGTGCCGCTCCTCGAGAGTTACAGGTTCAAGGACCTCGCCGAGGTCATCATCGCGTCGAAGAAGGGGCTGAACCCCGCTCGTCCGGTGCACCTCTTCGGCGCTGGCCATCCGATGGTCTTCCCTATGGCGGTCCTCCTCGGCTGCGACATGTTCGACTCCGCCTCGTATGCGAAGTATGCGAGGGAGGAGCGGGTGATGTACTCGACGGGAACGAAGTCCCTACGGGACCTGCACGACCTAGCGTGCCACTGCCCGGCGTGCAGCAAGACCTCCGTGAGCGAGCTGAAGCAGATGCCCAAGGAACAGAGGACGAAGAGCATCGCTGAGCACAACCTCCACGTTCTGCTCCGGGAGATCAAGGGAATCAAGAACGCAATCCACGAAGGGTCCATATGGGAACTGTGCGAGATGCGCGCCAGGGCACATCCTTCACTTCTGGAGGTACTGCGGGTCCTGAAGAAGCACAAGGACTTCCTGGAGAGGTTCGAGCCTGCGAGCAGGCGAGGGGCGTTCTTCTACTGCGGACCCGAGAGCTACGACCGACCAGTGGTGGCGCGATACCAGCAGAGGTTCTTCTCAAGATACAGGAAGCCGGACACGAGGGTCCTGGTCGGGTTCGAGGAGGCCCAGAAGCCGTATTCCAGGACATACGAGAAGGAGATCAGAGCGATAATCAGCAAGGTGGACGCGAGCTTCCTCGTCTCATCCTTCTTCGGGCCGGTCCCGCTCGAGCTTGACGAGCTGTACCCGATCGCGCAATCGGTCATCCCCAGCGACCTCGACGAGGAGGTCAAGAGGAGGATGGTCGAGGTCATGGAGAGACACGCTCACACGCATGGATATCCTCTGGCCCTGATGTGGGAGGGCATGGAGACGCTCGAGTTCCTCGACGACATGATATCCTCAAGACAGGCCAACAGAGACCATGACCTGCTGCGGTGCCGGGCAGTGCTCGACATGCAGTTCGGGAGAGGCGCAGGGGACATCCTTGAAGGCAGGAAGGTCGACATCGTCAAGTCCAGGAGGACTGGGAAGATCAGGAACGTGATAGTCGATGGGGTCCACGTCCTCTCGATGAGGGCATCAGACGGACGATTCTCTCCGAGGATCGAGGGCGGGAGGCTTCTGAAGGGCGTGCTTCAGTACCCGAAGATGCGTGTCAAGGTCGAGGACGAACCCGCAGAGTTCGCCGCGAAAGGCAACAACGTCTTCGCCAAGTTCGTGATCGACTGCGATCCAGAGATCAGGCCAGGCGACGACGTCCTGGTCGTGAACACCAGGGACGAACTCGCGGCGGTCGGAAGAGCGCTGATGAACTGCGATGAGATGCGTTCCTTCAAGCGCGGCGTCGCTGTGAGGGTGAAGGACGTCTCGGACTAGTGCTTCTTCGGCCCGACCTTCTCAGCGACGCTTATGCAGGACAGGAAATCATCGAGCGTGTGGAGCAGACTCTTGAGCGAGGATGCAGGAATCTCGGCGACTATCCTGTTACCTTCGACGATGGTCTCGAGATAGCCTTCGTTGTCCATCTCCACGGAGCTGTTTATCCGCGAAGCCTCTTCTGAGCTCGCGAACTCGAGCGAGAGCTTGCAGAACACCACCGAGCCTGGATCCGCGCTTGGCATAGCATCTGATGGAGACGCCAACAAAATACTTAGAACTTGGCGTCGATGCGTGTGCTTGGGACCGGCACATGGAGATCGAGGATTGTCTGGAAGGAAGGACCAGCACCAGGGTGTTCAAACCGGACCCGGTCGAGGATGCGGTCATCGACGAGGCTCTCAGGATGGCCAACCTCGCGCCCTCCGCCGGCAACCTACAGGCGCGGGATTTCGTCGTGGTGAGGAACGTCCACACCAAGAGGGAGCTGCGTGACGCGGCGTACGGCCAGGATTTCATCAAATCCGCGCCGGTCGTCATAGTCTGCTGTGCTAACCTCGAGAGGATCGGCCATTACGGGGAGAGAGGGAGGACTCTCTACTGCCTACAAGACGTCGCCGCTGCGATTCAGAACATGATTCTGTATTTCCACGGAAAGGGCCTCGGCAGCGTCTGGGTCGGGGCCTTCGACGAGGACAAGGCAAGGGACGCCCTTCATTTGCCTGAGCACGTACGCCCTGTGGCAATCGTGCCGGTTGGCCTTCCCGCCGAGAAGAGCTTCCGAAGACGCAGGCTCCCGCTCGAGCAGTTAGTGCACAGAGAGCGGTGGTGACCTTCGATGGCCTGGAAGGTGGACAGCGCGATGGCCATCTGGGGGATCGCATTCGGAATCGTCGCCACTCTGTCAGGCGTCTTCCTGCTCAGGGCCCTCGAAGGGGGCGTGATCGCGGAGGCCTTCTTTCTCATCGTCATAGGTTGGATCCTCGTCTTCGTGCTCGTGGCGAAGTTCGTCACGTGGATCAGAAGAGGTGGGAAGTAGCCCCGGGAGGATTCGAACCTCCGTCGCAGGCTCCAAAGGCCCGCATGATTGACCGCTACACTACGGGGCTGCCGAGGACAGTTGTGGCGACATGGTGCCCCGCTGTTATTAACGGTTTCCTGGGGAGAACCTAGCAGAGATAACATGGCGCTTGTTCGCAGCGTCAGCCTCGAGACACCATGATGACGCCCAGCATGACCAGGACGCCGCCCAAGGCAGTGATCCAGCCGATCGTCTGTCCGAGCAACAGCCAAGCGAAGAATACCGTCACGATCGGCTCGAAGTAGAGAGTCGAACCAGTCGATGAGGCGGTCAGGCCGATGAGGGCCCTGAACCAGAGCACGTACCCTATCACGGTGCAGAGCACCCCGAGGTACAGGGCGGCAATGAAGAAGGTGAGCGGGAAGTGCAGTTCATCTGCCATTGCAGCCTCCGTCGCGGCGAATGGGATCATCATGATTGTCCCTATGAGAGACAGATAGGCGGTTGCGACCAACGGATCGTACTTCTTCACGACCTTCTTCCCCTGGACGGTGTAGATCGCCCAGAGAATCGCACATGTCACTCCGAACGCGCCTCCCAGCAACTGCTCCCAGCTCGATATGAACGCGATGGAGCCATTGGTGATGACGAATAGGGAGCCTGCTGCGGCCACTCCGAGACCCGCGGTCTGCGACGGGCTCACTTTCTCTCCAAGCCTCAGATAGGACATGAGGAATATCATGATCGGACAGAGCAACGTGACCAGGATGGACGAGATGGCAGGGCCCGCGAACTGCACCCCATAATACTGAAACACGTAGTAGATCCCGATCCCGATGAACGCCAGCGACAGGAACATCCGCACGTCCGAGCGATCGATCCCTCTAGGCTTCCTGATGAACAGGTACACCCCGAAGATCGATGAGGCCGTGATGAACCTGGCCATCGCGATCAGCGTCGGAGTCGCCCCGTCCTCGATTGCAACCTCGACGACGACGAACGAGTTGCCCCAGATCAGTATTGTGAGGGCAAGGACGAGATAGAGTTTGGTGGTCTGGTTCATCGAGCTTCCATCCTTGAGCCGACAAGATAGGTTGCGGTCGCACGCCGGACTCTGACATCGAAGTACTTCCCGAGCTCCAGGGCTTCGGGCACGACGATCTGCCTGTATTCATCCGTTCTCAATATCGTGGATTCTCTCTTCCCGCGCTCGGTCGCCAGCGCACGGAACTCCTTTCCAATCTGGGCCTTGTTGTTCTCCAGCGCGACCTTGAATCTAAGGACGGTGATCTCGCGCGACCTGTCCTTGGCCTTCCAGCCGACCACGGCCGGACCTTGGTCCAGGGCTTTGGTGCGAGGCCTTGGGGAGAACTTGGTTACGTTGACGATGTCGGGTCTCGTGCTCGCTATCAACCTCAGGTTGAGCTCGTGGTCTTCGCTCGTCTCGCCAGGGTAGCCCACGATGAGGTCCGTGGAGAGCGTCATGTCGGGAACATCCTTCCTGATTGCATTCACGATATCCTCGAAATCCGCGGCGGTGTATCCTCTGTCCATCGATTCAAGGATACGGTCGCTCCCGCTCTGCACGGGGAGGTGGAGGAACTTGAACACCTTCGGGTCCTGGTACATCCTGCCAAGGGCATCGACCAGGGGCAGGGCGGTCTTGGGGTTCATCATGCCAATCCTCAGCCTGAAATCCGCATCGATACTGCATATGTCCCTGACGAGGCTGGGGAGGTCGCCACCAACGTCGGCGCCGTATGAGGCCGTGTCCTGGGCAGTGAGCTGAATCTCCCTCGGTCCTCTCGAGACAAGAGTCCTGACCGATTCCACGATCTTCGCGGGCGGCCTGCTCCTCAGCTCACCCCTCGCCAATTTCGTGATGCAGTATGCGCAGTTGCCGCGGCAGCCCGTCGCTATGGGAACGATCCCGTACGAAGGGCCTTGCAGCGCGACCTCAGGAGATACGCAGTCTCCGAGACCAACGAGGCCCATGAATGACCGCATGTCCGCAGGGCCGACGAAGGCTGCCTTCGGGGCGACCCGCTC
>JALOTQ010000117.1 GCA_025457815.1 Thermoplasmata archaeon | reverse complement strand
GTCCGATGCCGTCAAAAGGTGCTGAGGGTCCGTCTCGGGTCGAAGGAGTAATCGTCGCGGAGAAGGTCGTCAAGACCTACGACACCGGAAAGCTGAAGGTCGAGGCGCTGAGAGGGGTGGACATCTCCGTGAAAGAAGGGGAGATGATCGCTGTCATGGGTCCCTCTGGATGCGGCAAGACCACTCTCCTGAACTGCCTCTCTGGATTGGATGACCTCAGCGGCGGGGAGGTCTTTGTCAAGGGGAAACCTCTGTCGGAGATGAAGGACCGCGAGAGGACCCGATTCAGGGCGGAGAAGATCGGCTTCATATTCCAGGCCTACAACCTGCTGCCTGTCCTGACCTCTGCGGAGAACGTCGAACTCCCACTGGTCCTTGCTGGCCGGAACCCGAGGGAGGCGAGGAAGATGGCGCTCGAGGCGCTGAAGAGCGTCGGGCTGGAGCAGTGGAGCATGCACAAGCCGTCCGAGCTCTCAGGGGGTCAGCAACAGAGGGTGACCATCGCGAGGTCGCTGGTGAACAAGCCCGAGATAGTCTTTGGCGACGAACCCACGGGCAACCTAGACAGCGAATCCTCGAAGGACATCATGGATCTCCTCCGCAAGCTGAACAAGGAGAACAAGCAGACCTTCATCATCGTCACCCACGACTACACGGTGGGGCGTGTCGCGGACCGCATCGTGATGATGAGGGACGGCCTGATCGAGAAGGAGTTCGCGCCCCAGCCTTTCTGAGGTGATTCCCATGAACGGTCTTCAGCAGTTGGCGATCCTCGTTGCGATAGTGCTGGTCGTGGTCGGCACACTTGCGATCAGGAGGCGAGTGTTCGCCCGGATGGCAGTCAGGAGCATATACAGGAGGAAGACGCATTCCGTAGTCGTCGTGTCCGGCCTGCTCATCGCGACCGCGATGATATCTGGCTCTCTCGTCGCCGGTGACACTCTCGACTACATCATATCAAGGGATGTGATGACGAGCACCGGCGATGTCGACATCGTCGTCTCGGCAAGGAACGACATCGAAGAGGAGGCTTACTTCAACTACACGATTGCGCAATCCCTTTCACAGAACGCCAGCGCCGGCGCACTCTCACACATAGACGAGGCCTCTGCAGCGATCAGGGAAGTCCTAGCGGTGCAGAATCTCAAGAATGGCCTGACCTTCGCGCGGGCTGGTCTCTTCGGGATCGAGGCGGGCGCGACGGTGAACGCCCTTGTCGACCTGGAAGGCACCCCGGTCTCCACTGAGGACATAAGCGACGGGATGGTCGTAGTCAACTCTGACCTCGCTGGGGAAATCGATGCCGTTCAGGGGGACACAATCCTCGGGATCACGGAGTTCGGTCCTCCCGTTATGCTACAGGTGTCCTGGATTGCAGATGACTCTGGGCTGGCCGACTGGAGTGGCTCGGCCTACGTCTTTGCCGACTTAGCCTATGTGCAGAACCTGATTGGAAAGCCAGGACTGATCAACAGGCTGGATGTCTCCTGTCTCGGCTCCGCGAACGAAGGATACAAGGTTAGCGATGAAGCGGTCGCCGAGTTGCAGCAGCTCCTGCCTGATGATGTAGATTTCTATTACGACAAGGTGAAGGCTGACGGCCTCGAGAGCGCTCAGGCCGTGTCGGACATGATGTCCCAGCTCATGGTGCTGATGAGCTCGTTCGCGATCATCGCAGGTGCCGCGCTCATTGTCAACATATTCGTCATGCTGGCCGAGGAGCGAAAGAGTGAGATGGGCATCTCGAGAGCCATCGGGATGCAGAGAGGTGACCTCACTCAGACGTTCATGTACGAGGGCATGGTCTACGCGGCTGCCGCTGCGGTCATAGGGGCGATCGCTGGACTCGCCATCGCGATGGTCGTCATGGGTGGCGCGGCGGCGATAATCTCAGGTGGTGGACTGGAATTCACGCTGCACTGGGAATGGGAGAGCCTGGGCATAGCAGCTGCCGCGGGGTTCCTCATCACTATGCTCACAGTCGTACTGGCCTCCTGGCGGGTCAGCAAGCTCAATATTGTACGAGCAATCCGGAACATCCCTGAACCCGCCTCGAGCAAGAAGCGGAGGCGCTATCTCGCACTAGGGATTGCAGGGGTTGTCGTCGGGGTAATCGTCACAGCCATTGGGACGACGGGGGACGATGCCTGGGGAATCGTGTCCGGACCTCCTATGGTCGCTCTCGGGATCGCCCTGCTCGCCGCGAGGAGGTTCGACTTCCGAATCCCCCTGTCCGTAGCCAGCGCGTTTGTGGTGTACTACACTTTCGACCCGTTCACGCTCACGGACAAGATCTTCGGGCCCAGCGAAGGAGGCATGGAGATGTTCCTCGTATCTGGGCTGCTGCTGGTGAGCGGATGCGTCATCTTCGTGATGGTCAACAGCGAGCCGCTCCTGAACGGGCTGATGGCTTCCTTCGGACGCAAGCGGTCCCTCATGCCCGTGTTCAAGATCGCAGTGAGCTACCCGATGAACAAGAAGTTCCGGACGGGCCTGACCATCTTCATGTTCGCCCTGATCATGTTCACGGTAATCGTGATCGCAATGATAGCCTCGTTCCAGCGTGAGAGCGTCGAGAAGACCACACAGCAGCTCTCCGGTGGGTACGAGATAATCGGCTTCTCGATGCTCGAGATACCCGAATCGAACCTGACCTCTGGGCTCGAGCTGGTCAACGAGACGGTCGGCGCCGATGTTGTGCTGTCGTACGAAAGGGTGGCCGTCGGGTACGGCACCATGAACGTCTCTGGCATGGACGACTTCGATTACAGCATGATGGGCTTCAGTGACCGGATGATCTCCGAGGCGAGATACTCGCTCATGCGCAGAGCTCCTCAGTATGAAACTGACGAGGAGGCCTGGAACGCCATAATCGCGGACCACAGCCTCATCATAATGGACGGTTCGGTCGTTCCATCGCAGTTCGGCATGACGACCTTCAGCCCGATCAGCCTCGATATCGGGGACGTCATCCGCGTGACCTCTCCCCTCGGGGCGCAGACGAACGTGACGATCGTCGGCATCATGGACCAGTACTTCAACACGGGGATGTACTGCTCCAGCGAGTTCCTGCACGAGTTCAACCCGCTCGTCAAGGACTCGATGCTGTACTTCGAGACGTCGCCCACTTCCGGAATTCCAGACGCTGAGGTATCCATGCGCATGGAACAGGTGTTCGTCGAGTACGGGCTCACGACCATCGTGGTCCGGGACGTGGTCGAGACGGCAATGACGATGGTGGCCTCGGTGATGCAGCTCATGGAGATCTTCCTCGGCATGGGCCTCATTGTAGGCATCGCGGGGCTGGGGATAATCACTATCAGGAACGTCGCTGAGCGGAGGCAGGAGATAGGCGTGATGAGAGCCATTGGGTATCAGAGGGACATGATCCTGAAGGCCTTCCTGCTGGAGACCTCTTTCATGTCGCTACTGGGGATTGCCATCGGCACTCTCATGGGCCTGGGTATCTCGTACACGATCTTTGTGTGGGGTGGATTCTCCAAGATGTCCGTGTTCGTGATACCCTGGGGAGAGATATTTCTCGTGCTCGTGATAGCCTTCTCCATCACGCTCGCAGCGACGCTGCCGCCGTCCCGCAGGGCCGCCAGGCTGGCCCCCGCTGAGGCTTTAAGAAGAATCGACTGATACCTTTGGGATAGTAGCTACAACACCGCTAATATCCCTCGGGGGCAATGCGCGGACTGATGGCCACAGCAGCCGTGCTAAAAGCACTGGACGAGTTGAAGAATGGGCACATCGTCCTGATCTACGATGCCGACGGCCGGGAGGAGGAGACGGACATGGTCATAGCGTCCGAGTTCGTCACGCCCGACGCGGTGAGGCTCCTGAGGAAGGACGGCGGAGGCCTCATCTGCACGACTGCGGACACCCGGATACAAGGTGCCCTCGGGCTGCCCTTCATGACGGAGCTGTTCCAGGGAATGGCCGACAGATACCCGGTCATGGACGGCCTCACCCCGAACGACATCCCATACGACGTCAAGTCCGCGTTCGGAATCACGATCAACCACAGGAAGACATTCACAGGCATCACCGACAACGACAGGGCGCTCACGATAAGCGAGTTCGCCAAGCTGTCGAAGTCCGCACTCACGACCGAGAACGGCTGGGCGAGGCGGCAGTTCGGCAAGGAGTTCAGAGCACCTGGACATGTTCACCTGCTCAACACCTCCGAGAGGATTCTTGAGACGCGGTTCGGCCACACGGAGCTCTCGACGGCGCTCGTGATAATGGCCGGCCTCGTGCCCTCAGCGACGGTGTGCGAGATGATGGGCGACAACGGAAAGGCCCTATCGAAGGCCAAGGCGGCCGCCTACGCGAAGAGGCGCGGGCTCGTGTTCCTCGAGGGAAGCGAGATCGTGGAGGCGTGGCGGGAGTTTCAGCGAAGGTGATTGTCTATGGTTCGCGTTATGGCCACCGGGGTCTTCGACATACTGCACCTAGGCCATCTGCAC
>JALOTQ010000023.1 GCA_025457815.1 Thermoplasmata archaeon | reverse complement strand
CATATCTCCATCTCTTCGTCGATGAGTCCGGTGGGTCCGCGCAATCACGCCTTTTATTATCTCTCCGGGCAATCTGTTGACAGGTTTCTCGATGGCCCTCGAAGGTGACGTACTCAAGCGGATCAAGCCCTCGCCCGCACAGGACAGGAAGGTCGATGATATCGTCGACGAGCTCAGGGAGCTGGTCGTTTCCGAGGCGCGGAAGCTGAATGTGCACATCGAGCCGATGCTGGTCGGCTCCGTCGCGAAGGGCACGCATCTGAAGGACCCTGACATCGACATGTTCATGCTCTTTCCCGAGAGCACTCCGCTCGAGGACCTCAAGGCTCACGGGCTCGCGATCGGACAGAAGGTCGTCCCCGGGAAGGAACACTACGCGCAGCATCCGTATGTCCGCGGGGTCTTCAAGGGTTTCCAGGTGGACCTCGTGCCCGCGTTCAGGATCCGGGACACCCGCTCCAAGATGAGCGCCGTCGATCGGACGCCATTCCACACCGACTTCGTGAAGAAGAACCTGAAGAAGGGGATGGCGGACGAGGTCCGACTGCTCAAGCGCTTCATGAAGGGCGTCGAATGCTACGGGGCCGAGGCCAAGGTGCAGGGGTTCTCGGGGTACCTGTGCGAGCTTCTGGTCATGCGCTTCGGTGCGTTCAAGGCTGTCCTCGAGGCAGCGAGGGACTGGACCGTTGGTCAGGCGCTGGAGCTCCCCGGACATCCCGGCAAGGAGTTCCCCGAACCCCTCACTTTCATCGACCCCGTCGACGCGACCAGGAACGTGGCATCGGCGGTGTCGCACGAGACCCTCCTGAGGTTCATACTCGCGAGCCGGGAGTATCTTTCATCCCCGGACTCCAAGTTCTTCTTCCCCGCGGAAAGGGGCGAATGGAGCGCGGCTGAGCTCAGGGAGAGGGCTGGCGACAGGCTCGGGAACATCATATCGGTTTCGTTCCAGAGGATGGACCTGATCGACGACGTCGTCTACCCCCAGTTCCGGAAGTCGCTTGCATCCATAACCGCTCTCCTGGAGCGGGAGGAGTTCGAGATCGAGAAGACGTCGATCCACGTGGACGACCGCACGCACCTGGTCGTCGAGGTGGGCTCGATGGCCCTCCCGAAGTCGAAGAAGCACCGGGGACCGCCGGTCAACTCGGAGAACGTCAGCGAGTTCCTCGCCAAGTGGAACTCGGTCGGGAAATCAGCGCCATACATCGAGGACGGCCGCTGGTACGTGATGATCGAGAGGAAGCATGAGCGCGCGGACCAGCTGGTGAAGGCCAAGCTGGACGACATCCCCCTCGGGAAGGACGTGAAGAAGCTGGGCAAGTTCAAGGTCATTAGCGGTCCGGAAGTCCTCGCGAAGGAGCACCTGGCAGCGCTCACCAAGCATTTCGACGAGAGGATGCCCTGGCAGAGGTAGGATCGCTCGGCAGAAGGCCTACAAGGATGTCAGGGGCGGTGCCGTTGTCGGATGGTACATCTCCACGTTGCCCGCGGCGTCGACCGCCCTGAAGTACACGGACCAGGTTGTCGAGTAATCGCCCGCGACCTTGAACCCGAACCGGTTGTCATCCTCATCGGTCATCGCGGAGAACGGCGCGCTCTGAGTGTCAAAAGCAATCTCCGCCGTCCTGAGCTTCCCGTTGTCGGCGATCTTCGCCGTGATGTTGACGGTGTCGGTGGCGCTCACGTGGACCGTCGCCGCCGGCCAGGTCGTGTTCGGGGCGATCCAGCTGTACCCAGTGAAGTTCGCCTGCTTCAGGTAGACATACTCCAGGCTCGTGACCGTGCCGTCGTGATCGATCCATACGATGACCTCCTCGATGGTCGGCTGCGCGTGGTCCGAAAACGGCGGGTTCATGAGCATGACCCAGATGGCAAGGAACGTGAAGAAGAAAGTGCCGAAGTTCCCGGCCCAGTTCTTCTTCTGGAACGAGGATGTGTCGACCTTGACGAACCTGTAAATCGTGGGCAGGGCGACCATCCCAGCTATCACTATGATCAGGCCGACTAAGGCGAAGTCCGGGCTTGCGATGGCGATGACGCCTGCGAGCGCGCCGAACATCACTGCGAACACTATCGTCAGGAGCGAGGCGCGGATGTCCCGCATCTCCTTCCTGAGGAACTCCTTCTCGTCGAAGTCAGGAGGCCTGAACTCGTACTCCTCCTGGGGTTCCTTGTCCTTCTTCCGCTTCTTTGCCATTACGCCCCTCGAACGGTCAGGACTATTTAATATCTTTTGCAGAGCCCAATAGGACGTCTGGAGCGCTGACCGGGACCAAATCTAGCCTCTGCGGTACTCCGTGGATACCGTTTGAGGAAACACTTTCGGATACCTCCAATCAATACGCTTATATCTCGACCTGCGGGTTAAGACGGTACAGGTGCTGATGCTACATGTCCGAGGAGGAGATCGAGAAGCTCCCGGGAGTGGGGCCCGCGATAATGGAGAAGCTGCGCGAGGCGGGCTACAACGACCTCATGATGATCGCAGTCGATTCACCTAAGAACCTCGCCGAGCTGGCAGAGATCGGTGAGCCGACCGCGGCGAAGATAATCGCCGCCGCCAAGAAGGCCGCCGATGTGGGCGGCTTCGAGACGGGCGATGTCATCCTCGAGAGGAGGAAGAGCGTCGCCAAGCTCGGCTCGGGCTCGAAGGCCTTGGACGAGCTCATGGGAGGGGGTTTCGAGACACGCGCGATCGTCGAGTTCTTCGGGGAGTTCGGCTCTGGAAAGACTCAGCTGTGCCATCAGCTCGCGGTCAACACCACGATGCCCATTGAGGACGGCGGCCTGGACGGACACACGGTCATGATCGACACCGAGCAGACCTTCAGGCCCGAGAGGATCACGCAGATGGCGGAGGCCAAGGAGCTCGACGCCGGCGAGATACTCAAGAAGATACATGTCGCGCGCGCGTTCAACAGCCATCACCAGATGCTCCTCGTGGACAAGGTGTTCGAGATGGCCAAGGAGTTCCCTGTCAGGCTTCTGGTCGTCGACTCGCTCACGGCCCACTTCAGGGCTGAGTACATAGGCAGGGGCGCACTCGCCGAGAGGCAGCAGATGCTCAACAAGCACATGCACGACCTGCTGAGGTTCGGCGATGTGCACAACGCGGTCATCGCCGTCACCAACCAGGTGGCTGCGAAGCCGGATGCGTTCTTTGGCGATCCGACGAGGCCGATTGGAGGCCACATCGTCGGGCACACCGCGACCTTCAGGATCTACCTGAGGAAGAGCAAGGGCGGAAAGAGGATAGCGAGGCTCATAGACTCCCCGAACCTGCCGGAGGCCGAGGCCGTCTTCCAGGTGTCCGAGGCAGGCATATCCGATTGAGGGCAACCTTAAAGCGCTAGTCGGGATGTCATGCCCCTCGTGAGGCTGCTTCTAGAGCTGTCCATGGAGTGCGAGTCCCTCGCGCGGGCCGAGGCCCTTGCGACCTCACTGTCCTTGGACGCGAAGTCCGAGCTCGTCCACGCCGAACCGGGGATAGTGATTGTCGAGACCGGCGCGGACCCGGTGATCCTTGCCAGTCGGCTCGGGCTCTGCCACCATGTGGGCGAGTGGATGTCGACATGTTCCTATGCCGAGGTCGAGGCCGCCGCATCCGATCTCGCCGTGCCGGGACCGATCCGCGTGCGGTCCACCAAGGTCGGCGAGGTCTCCGTGGACCTCGCCGCGGTCTCGAGACGAGTCGGCTCAGTGATGGGCAAGGGCAGAGGTGTCGACCTCCGAGCCCCTAAGACCGACATCAGGGTCGTGTTCTCGCAGAAGGCCCATTTGTCGAGGCTCATGGCGTCAGTCGACAGGCCCGCATTCGAGAGAAGGAAGAACAGGTACCTTCCGTTCACCTATCCTGCGTCCCTTCACCCCAAGTTCGCCAGAGCGATGGTCAACCTCACCATGGCTAGGCCAGGCCAGAGGATTCTCGACCCGTTCTGCGGAACCGGAGCGATCGTTGCGGAGACGAGCCTGTGCGGATTCCGCGCGCTCGGGACGGACTTCTCAGAGAGGATGATAGAGGGCGCTGAGAGGAACCTCGCGCACATCAGTGCGGGGGCCGCGCTCACGCTCTGCGACGTTGGGGCGATCAAAGAGAAGGTTGGCCGTGTCGAGGGCATCGCGACGGACCCTCCGTACGGCAGGTCGACGAGCACCGACGGCGAGGGCATTCCCGACCTATATTCGAGGGCATTCCGCGCTTTCTCCGAGGTCCTTGGGAAGGGGTCCAGAGTCGTCATCGTGGTGCCCGACATGGACCTGCTGCACTTCGCGGACCGTTTCAGGCTGACACAGAAGCACGAACTATGGGTCCACAGGTCCCTCACGAGGAACTTCTGCGTTCTTGAGCGGACCTAGCCGACCGTGACCTCGATAGCGAGATTCTGCAGGAAGACCAGGTTCCCGTCCTCGTTGTAGTAGACGCCGATAGTGACGTCGTACACATTCGAGTAGGCAGGGTCAAGCGCGAGTACCGTCAGTGTGAAGTTGACGCTGCCCTGGGCAGGGACGGTCAAGTTGAGCCAGTCCGTCGCGTTCTGGTACTCCGTGGGGGCGGCGTACACGACGGCAACGACCCATGAGTAGCTCGAGACGACCTGCATCGTCAAGCTCACGCTCGAGTCGCCCAGATTCTCCACCTCGACGGTGCTATTCGCCTGGTCCCCTATGGGAACGAACATCTCGGTATCGTGTTGGAACGTGACTATCGGATTCCCCACTGTGATGTTCAGCTCGACCCTTCTCTCGATCGAGGTGTTTGCGGAGACGGCCTTGACGACCACCCTGTCGACATCTCCAGGCACGGCACTGGCCGCGACCATGACCATGAGGTCCAACGTGCTTGCCTCGCTTGAGTTGAGGAACATCCTGTAGCTCGAAACGTAGGCGGAATCCTCCTCCGAGTGCGATTTGTACTTGACTGTGAGCTCGGAGGTGCCCGATTCGGTGACGAACCGGATCTCGTTCAGGGCGTTTCCAGTGTTGTTCACGTCCACGGGGAACACCATCGAAGCGCCCGCGGAGATGGTCGCATTGGTGTCCGCCAGGGGCTCGAGCTCGAACGAGTAGTCGGCGGATATCGGGGACAGCGGCTGGGGCACGAATGCTATGACGAGCATAACGATGGCGAATGCTCCGAGTCCTTTCCTCTTCCAGTCAAGCTCGGAGATGTCGTTCAAGGGCGGTGGGTGCCTGACGCCCACGAACAGCACGAACAGAGCGAACAGAATCCACCCTGTATACCAGTATGATAGCGCCACGAGAACGCCCACGACTGCCCAGCTCAGGTACTTCGCCCGGCTTCCAAGGAGCGCCCGGGCGATGTGCCCTCCATCTAGCTGACCGGCGGGCAAGAGGTTGATGGCCGTTACGAGGAAGCCCACCCAGGCAGCGAAGGCAGTGGGGTGTAGCAGGTAGTCTCCCGTCGCGGGCACGAGCTCCGCGATCCACATGTAGATCAGAGGGAAGCCAACGCCTATCATGCCGCTCGGGTCCACGTTGTCGGGTACGGGTTTCGCGACATCGTTGGTGAGTATGAGCCCCAGTATCGCGATGGGGATTGTGAGCAGGAACCCTGCGATTGGCCCGGCCACGCCGATCTCTATCAGTCGCTTCTTGTTCGGTATCGGATCCCGAAGTGATATGAATGCTCCCAAGGTTCCCAGAGGCGGTATGAACGGGATGAAGAACGGCAACGACGCGGCGACCTTCCGGTGTCTCGCCATGAAGTAGTGTCCGAGCTCGTGAATCCCGAGGATTCCAAGCAGCGGCAGCGCGAATGTGAGGAAACCCATGCTCAGCGTCTCGGCGGTGATGAGTTCCTCGCTGTCCGTCCCGTAGCCCGCCCAATAGAATGCCCCAGCGATGATCGTCGTTACGAGCGTCACCGCGAGCATCGCCAAGTTCACGTAGAAGCTCCGGAACTTCTGCGGGGGCTTCCTCGCGACCGTGACAATGTGCTCTCCCTTGTCGTAGAGGATCATCGGGATGTATCCTTGGCCCGACATATCCTCTCTCATCTTCTCGAAGGTGTCCTCTAGCGTTGCCTTGTCTATCCTGACAAAAAACTCCACCACGTCGTAGCTAACCCTCACATCATAGACGGGGAAGTGTTTCGCGACGAGGCTCTTCACTTTTTCGATCTCTTTCGAGGCCTCTGGCGGGATAGGAGGAGTCATCTCGGCCAGCACCAACCGGGCCCCGCTACATAACCCTTTGGGCTGATATCCGGTGCCTGCGAAAATCCTTATATCCGGCCAGGTTGTGTTGACGCTCATGCGGGCCGTCGGTCAAGGCGGAGTCGTCGGGCTGTTCAGGGTAGGCAACTGTCTGATGGCAGCCCTCGGGGCGCTCCTCGCCGCGGTCGTGTGCGTCGGATTGGATGGGCTTTCGGAATTCGCGATCGAGGTCCTGCTCTCGATGCTAGTAGCTTCGTTGTTCACTGCCGCGGGGAATGCGCTCAACGACTACTTCGACAGGGAGGTCGACAAGGTCGCTCACCCCGAAAGACCGATTCCTTCGGGCAGAGTCGCTCCTTCCACTGCATTTGCGCTCTCTTCACTAATATTCGGGGCAGCGTTTGTGTTGACTCTGTTCGTCAGCGTGTGGTCTGTCACGATATTCGTCATCGCGCTCGTGGTCATGGTCGGATACGAGAGGTACCTCAAGGCGGTCGGATTCGCGGGGAACCTCGCCATCAGCTGGCTTACCGCCGCATTGTTCCTTTTCGGCGGGGCTGCAGTCGACAGAATGGATCTGGCGTGGATACTCGCCGCCCTCGCATTCCTCGCGACACTCGGCCGCGAGATAGCGAAGGATGTACAGGACGTCGAAGGGGACAGGGCTTCTCGCCGAACGCTGCCGATGCGGATCGGGATCAAGAATGCAGGCATCGTTGCATCCGCCTCGCTGATTGCCGCCGTCGCGCTCAGCCCTGCGCCGTATCTGCTGGACCTCCTCTCCATCTGGTATGTCCCCGTCGTGCTGGCCGCCGATGCAATCTTTATATATTCCGCCCTGATTCTGATGAAAAACCCAGAACAGGGGCAGAAGATAGTCAAGCTGGCAATGCTCGTTGCGTTGTTGGCTTTCTTGCTCGGAGGGGTTCTTTGAGAGTCCGGGACTACATCACCGAGACGATTGGGAAGCACAAGATGCACATGACGCTCATCGATCCTGCGAAGCAGGACCCCGAGGTCTCGGGCGAGATTGCGGAGAAAGCCTGCAGGGCGGGCACGGACGCGATCATGGTTGGTGGTTCGACGGGAGTGACGCAGGAGAACCTCGATGCGACCGTCGCCGCGATCAAGAGCAAGTGCAAGCTCCCTGTCATCTACTTCCCGTCGGGCGCGAACGCGATCTCGCGCGGCTGCGACGCGATCTACTTCATGAGCTTCCTCAACTCACGGAACGTCAGGAACATAACCGGAGAGCACGCGAAGGGCGCGCCAATCATCAAGAAGCTCGGGATCGAGCCGATATCCATGGGCTATGTGGTCATCGAGCCCGGCATGAAGGTGGGCGAGGTCGGAGAGGCAGAGCTGGTCAGACGAGGTGACCTTCGCACTTTGGTAGGTTATGCTATCACGACGGAGTTCTTCGGGATGGACCTTCTGTACCTCGAGGCAGGTTCAGGCGCGCCCGAGCCCGTGCCCGCGGACATGATACAGGCCGCGCGCGAGAGCGTGGAGATACCTATAGTCGTAGGCGGAGGCATCGTCACTGCGGAACAAGCAGGCAGGGCGGCAGCCGCCGGGGGCGACATCATCGTGACGGGCACGCTCATCGAGAACGGCGGTTTCGAGCAGAGGCTCCGGGAGATTGTCGAGACCGTGCACAGATCGTGAGACCCGTCGTATCCGACATCGGAAGGGTTTAAGTGCGCGGTCTGCTTTCCACGGCCGAGGATTCATATGGGATTCTTTGACAGGTTCAGGAAGAAGAAGGCTGAACCCTCACCCGAGCAGAAAGTGAAGGACCAGAAGGCGCACTATCACACGGCCCTGGATTCGTTCAACGTGAAAGAGACGGACATCATGTGCCCGGAGTGCGAGAAGGCGAGGAGGCACGTCCACCTAGTCGAATCGGAAGGGAAGCAGCCCGAGTGCCCCGAGTGCCACTACATCCACATGAAGCACCGATAGTCGTCTCGGACACGTACTCTTCAGGGCCATCATCAGCACGTCAAAGGCTTTTTGTATTCACAGGCCATCCTTCGGGTGGAGGTAGCCACAATGGGACTGCTGCAATTCTTCAGGAAGAACAAGGACATCATGTGCCCCGAGTGCGAGAAGGCACAGAAGCACGTGAAGATGGTCGAGACGGACGGCAAGACCGTCGAGTGCCCTGAGTGCCACTACGCTCACATCATCAGAAGGTAGGCGTGGGGCATCCCGCGGCTGACCTCGTCAGGCCATTTCTGTGATCTCGTATCCTTCAGCGAATGCTCCGTGATCTGAGCATGCTCATCGCTCGAGTGATGTAAGAAAAATTCGCTTCGAAGAAGCCAACAGGCTTCTTCTGTTTCGGGTTTAAGCAACGCCTCCATCACGCTGGCTCTGAATGGATCTCCAGCCACCTTTCAAGGTTCACACGGAGGTGGTCGAGGGAGTTCTGAAGCTGCGGCTTGTCTTTCACCTTGTCCTCATGGATCTCAATGGCGTGAAGCAGTCCTGGGGGTCCATACTTCGTCGGGGGTTCAGGCGGTGGCTCAGTCTGCATCGTGACTGTGACGCTCACCGTGGTCTCGTTCGTTTCCCCGAGATCGTCCGTGACCTCCAACTTCACGTCGTAGGTTCCGTTCGCGGAATACGTGTAAGTCACCGACGCCCCCGTCGCCGTCCCTCCATCTCCGAGCTTCCATTCGTACTCGACAATGACGCCGCCATCAGCGGCCTCTGACTTGGAGCCGCTCAAAACGACGGTCCAATTGTCGACATAGACCACCTCAATCACCGCCACCGGCTTGCCCCTCGCCGTTGGAATCGTGAACGAGACGGTCACGCTCTCACTCGTCGAGTTCTTCTCTCCACCGTTGTCGGTCACCATCAGCACGACCTCGTAGGTCCCATTCGCGGGATAGGTGTGCGATGTGACGACCCCGTATCCTTCACCGGTCTGGTCGCCGAAAGTCCAGGAGTAGTTCGTGATCGAGCCGTCGGGGTCGCTCGACGCGGATGCGTCAAGCTCAACCGTCAGGTTGTCAGCACTGAAGACGAACACCGGAACCGGCAGCCTGTTCACGGACTGCGGTTTCGTGGTCGGCTTCAAGGATGCTAGACCCACCACTACCACTATCATGCCCACTACAGCAACAGTGGCCACTATCGCTAACTTCGTTCTTGGGGTAATTCTCCTCCTCTCCCGGGCTAGCAGGAATGAGAAGTCAGTATCGCATAAATGCCTTTCCCCTGGGATTGCGTTCAGACCTACGCTTCTTGTGGAATTCCAGATGAAGGAGGGAGCCGAAGACCCCGTCAGCTGGGACGTCTTTCGGAATCCGCCCTCCGAAATGTTAATGTCCCTGGGATGCTCAAGGCAGATTATAATTCAGAAATCAAATATTAATTCCGTAAGACGTGAGTCAGTGTGACCTTGGCATCTGGGATGGATGGTTGAGGAGGTCATCAGCCAGTCTATCGCATCCAATTCTGCCAATTGGCAAGCTGCCCGTGATGGCAAGATATTATCTTGTTTGATAGCCAGGACACAATCTGGATATAAACTCCAGCCAGAATTGTTCAGGCAACAATCGTAGGGGACAGCATCAGCGCCAGAGTCCTCTACACACAGAACGACCAGTCGGGATACTACGGTTTGAGCATGACGCCCCCCCCAAGGAAATTGCTAGGATGCCCTATCTGTGGCGCCACAGTCACTGGACTTGAGCAGAACTGCCCGACCTGCGGAGCGCCATTCTCTGTGGAATCCAAGTTCGAGTGTCCTTTCTGCGGAGGAGCGGTTCTCTCCTCCTCCCCAACCTGTCCCGAGTGCGGGATCGAATTCAGTCAGCTGAAGATTGGGACCGAGGCCGAGAAGCCTCAGGATGGGCAGAAAGAGGTTCCCAAGGTTGAAGAGGCCTCCCCGGAACCCGAAGAGACCGTGGCATACCTCTGCGGGTCCTGCGGGGCGATTCTCGACGGGCCAGACGCCCATTGTCCTCACTGCTCCCCAGAGCACGTTGCGACTCCGCCTCCGGCGCCTGCTCCTGCAGCTCAACCGCCTGCACAAACCCCCGCCCCAGAACCAGTGGCCGAGGAGAGCCAGAAGTCCATATGGGACATAATCGAGGAGGCCCATCCCACTCCGGCCAGGCCAGTCAAGAAACAGATCGAAGAGGCGCAGAAATCCCTTGATTCGCTATCAGCTGTCACAGAGCAGTCTGAGCCAGGGATAGTCGCAGACGCCGCCCCGAAGATCCAGCCGGTAGGCAGGGGCTTCTCGAACGGTCTGGGAAGGACAAACGGCCGCGGAAGGACCAATGGCAAGACCAACGGAAGAACGAACGGCCGTACGAACGGCCGTACGAACGGCCGCACGAACGGGCGCACAAACGGCCGCACCAATGGACGTACCAACGGGCGGACGAACGGCAAGATCTACGGAAGGACCAATGGCAAGAGCGAGGGCTACACCAACGGCCAGGACTTCGTCAATGGCACTGGCATCTCAAGCAGGCCGTCTCATGCGGATCTGCGCATGGGCCCACTCGGCAAGTTCCTCCGAAGCCCGCAGGGACTGCGCATCGCGGTCATCACGGTCATAATAGTACTCATCGTCTCCACATTCGTGGCTCTATCCCTCCAGCCGTCATCGCCGCCGTACACCATCGACGGGGAGTTCAGGGACTGGAGGAACGCCGACACGATGGTGCTCTCATCCCTGTCCGGACCTTCCGCCGTGGACGTAGTGGAATGGACATTCGATGTCCGGGACTCGGAAGTCTACGTCTATGCGGTGACCGACGGGCCGGCATTCGATTCGACGGATGTCTCCAGCCTCTACCTCTTCCTTGACACCGATTCCGATGAGGACACCGGATACTCCGTATCTGAGATGGGTGCGGACTGGCTCGTGGAGCTTGACGGGTGGAACCGCAGCGTGGGGACATCTCACCTATACAGATATGGATCCACGACCGACATCTACGACTGGAACTCGTGGGACCGCATCGGATCGGTCAGCGCGGCCGTGTCCGGGTCGGAGATAGAAGCTTTCGCCAGGCTCGGCGTGTCCGCGGCATCCGCGAAGGCCATACTGCTAGCGCAGGACAACACCGACGGATGTGCCGTAAGCGCCCCGGTCCCAGCATCAGGCGGGGTCCTAGTCGTCGAGCAGATCGTCTCGGAGGACCTGGAGTCCACAGGGATACTCCCCGTGTCAGACTCCGTGAGCATGCTTCTGCTCAGATTCACCTGTCTGGGCGCCTCGGGGTCCGTCGATGAGGTCACTCCGATGGTGACAGGCGCTCAAAGCCTGTTCAGCTTCTCATCGTTCGACCTCGAGCCTGGAGAGTCCGAGATGGTCGAAGTCACCGTTGATACTACTTCGTCCTCCGAGAGCGGACTGGCGGAAGCTTGTCTGTCTTCGTCGGGAGTTCAATCCAGTTTCTCAAGCGTAGTTGTCCTCGGAGACGGCGCAAGAGGGTACATCTCGAGTCCGCCAAGCGCGGTTCACATCGACGGGGCCTTTGCGGACTGGAACAACCGCACATATGCGGACATGGACGCTGCCCCTGTGACCAACGAGGACATTGACATAAGCGCCATCGGGCATTCCGACGATTCGGAACATTCCTACTTCTACGTTAGCGTGCTCGGCGAGATCGTGTGTGGAAAATCGGTCCCTGTCTTCAGATATGTCCCGGTCGGTGGCGGCGGCGGTTCCCCGACAGTCCCTCCGAGGAAGACAGGCGAGGACTACTTCAGGATCTTCCTTGACACCGACATGAACAACTCGACGGGACAGGGCGTCTCAGTCCTCGGAAAGCGCATCGGCGCCGAGCGGATGATAGAGGTATCAGGCGTCTATGGTCAGGTCACCGGTTCGAGGATATGCGAGTATCGGGATTCCGCGTGGGTCGAGGTCGACGGTGAAGTCGCCGTCGGGAAGGATGCGCGTCGGATGGAGATCGGTATCAGCCAGATTGGCTCCGGCAATGGCACAGACTACGAGTTCTTCGTGGAATCGTCTGACTGGCGCGGAAGGTCTGATCTCGCGATTCTCCCCGAGGAGGGTACTCGCGCAGCTGTATCGCGACTCGCTGGCGGCATCGACATCGAGCGCTGGATTGTTGACTCCAGCACATCATCGGCGTACGCGACCGCTCTGTCAAACCAGAGGAAGCTGTTCCACGACGGGACGAACTTCTGGAGCATCTACTACGACGGATCCAACACTATCTGCAGATACAGCTCGAACGGCGGCGTCACTTGGACGAGCAGGGGCTCGATATTCACGACCTCAGGCGTTGAGTACGCATCGCTATGGTATGATTCCGCGAACTCCATCGTCTACGTTGTCGGCGACAGGTCGACGGCCTCCACGAGCGTGTATCTCCAGCGTGGCACCGTCACGCCAGGAACCGCCACGATAACTTGGGCTGCGAGCGATTCGACACTGGCGACTTCGACGAACACCCTCGCGGACAAGAACACTTTCATCAGCAAGGACGCCAACGGATACCTTTGGGTCTTCTCGAGCAACAAGTCAAACTCGCAGCCTGTCAGGTACGATCTCTCAGCATTCAAGAGCGCCTCCACCGACAGCATAAGCACATGGCTCTACTCGGGGAACATGCTGACCGCAGATTCGACGAGTTCGAGCCTCAAAGGGGCGATTCTGCCTGCTGGTTCGGGCAGCGATGTGTGGGCGGTCTACAACTACGACAAGAAGGTCTCGTCAAAGAAGTGCACTAGCGGCGGCTGGGGCTCGGAGGAGAACATCTTCACTGGCTCCGGGACATCAGAGACATTCATAAACACGGCCCCTATCAGCGCGGTCGTTGACGGCAGCGGAGTCGTTCATGCCGTCTACGGAGACGGCAACGAGGACTCATCAAAAATCTCGAAGCCGTATATCCAGTATACGTACAACTCCGGGAGCGGATGGTCATCCGAGGTACGTCTTGACACAGTGACTGGAGACAACGGGAACGTCTACCCGTCGATATCCCTCAACACAGCGACCGGGAACCTCTACGTATTCTGGGTTCAGATGGACAACAACAACATCGTCTCTAAGAAATACTCAAGCAGCACGTGGTCGTTCGTCGATCTGGGAACCCAGACCACCTACGCCAAGACCTACCTGAGCTCCGTCTACTCTGCGTCCCATGACAGCAGGATCTGCTGGCTATGGACGCAGAACACGTCATCTCCGATTCAGGTCTACTTCGACAAGATCCCGGAGTTCGGAGAGATCATCTACCCGACTGCGGGGCTGGTCGCGGTCGTGGTTCTTTTTGCGAATAGCTCACGTCGAAAGAAGGCCAGTTGAGAGTCCAACGTCAACGCCCCTGTCGGAGGTGCGGGAGAGGGGATTTGAACCCCCGGACTCCTTCGAGACAGAATTGCCTATCCGCGTGCGTCGGACCTTAAGTCCTGCGCTTTTGGCCAGGCTTAGCTACTCCCGCGGCCCGTAATCCCCGCGGGCGTAATTAACCGTTTTCAGGACTAGTACTTGGCCAAGACCTCTTCCAGCTTCGGCTCCCCCAGTACTTGGAGGTCGTAGCGTACCCTGATGAGAGGCTTGTTCGCCTTGAGCACCCTGTTGAGGTCGATGGGCGTGCCCGACACGACGACATCGCACTTCGTGGCGTTGATGGTCTCCTCGAGGTCTTTGACCTGGTGGTTGCCGTAGCCCATGGCCGGGAGCACGTTCTCGAGGTGCTTGTACTTCGCGAAGGTCTCCTTGATCGAGTCGACCGCGAACGGCCTCGGGTCGACGATCTTCTTCGCGCCAGACTTCTGGGCGGCGATGAACCCCGCCCCGAACTTCATCTCGCCGTGGGTCACGGTCGGCCCGTCCTCTATGACCAGGACCGTCTTGCCCTTGATTGCCTTCGGGTCCTCGACAGTCACGGGGGAGGCTGCAGTGATTATTTTCGCTCTCGGGTTCAGCTCCTCCACGATCTTCTTGACGAGCTCGACGTTCTGCGGGGCGGCTGTGTCGACCTTGTTTATGATGACGATGTCCGCCATCCTGATGTTTGTCTCGCCCGGATAGTAGAGCCGCGCGTGCTCCGCCCTGTGCGGGTCGGCGACCACGATGTGCAGGTCCGCCTTGTAGAAGGGAGTGTCGTTGTTGCCTCCGTCCCAGAGGATGACATCGGCCTCCTTTTCTGCCTGCCTCAGGATCTTCTCATAGTCCACGCCAGCGTAGACGATAATCCCCTTGTCTATGTGAGGTTCGTACTCCTCGCGCTCCTCGATTGTGCATTCGTGCTTGTCGAGATCCGCGTACGTCGCGAACCTCTGCACTGCCTGCTTCTCCAGGTCGCCATAGGGCATCGGGTGCCTTATCGCCACGACACGCCTTCCCTTCGCCCTCAGGATCGAGGCAATCGCTCTCGTGGTCTGGCTCTTGCCAGATCCGGTCCTTACCGCGCAAATGGCAATCACCGGCACCTTGGCCTTCACTTCGGTCTGGGCTGGGCCCATGAGCCTGAAATCCGCGCCTGCTGCGTTCACGAGGGACGCCTTGTGCATGACGTCTACGTGATTGAGGTCCGAGTATGCCAGAACGACCTGCTCCACCTTGTGCTTCTTTATCAGTTCGGGGAGGTCCTTCTCGGGGTAGATTTCTATCCCTCTCGGATAGAGCTTGCCCGCAAGGCTCGCGGGGTACTTCCTTCCCTCGATGTTCGGTATCTGCGTGGCGGTGAATGCCACGACCTCGTAGTTGGCGTTGTCCCGGAAGTACACGTTGAAGTTGTGGAAGTCCCTTCCGGCTGCCCCCATGATTATGACCTTCGCTCGCATAGCCCTCACTGACGGCCTCGTAATTGCTGCTATAATATATGCTTTGGCTTTCTAGCGGACCGCTCGCTATGGTTCGCATCTAGGGGCATCAGCGGCGGAGCCTAGACAGCGCCTCTTTCGCCTCTGCCAATAATCGACGGTAATCCGCCTTCCTGCCCTCTGAGAGGGTCTTGTCCACCGTCCACTTCTCGATGTTGCCTATCCTCAGCCCCATCTTGAGCACCTCATCTATCTCCACGAGCTCGTGCACCACCAGGAGGGGGTTCAGGATGACCTCGCCCAGAGAGATGTCGGGCACGGGAAGGTCCGTCTCGAAGTACTCCCAGAGCTGATCCGCCGTGACGTCCAGGTCGACGCCGCTCTCGCTCAGCATCTCCTTCGCGCTGTCGACCGCGGCCTCGACCTCATTCATCGATACCATGGTGAACACCCCGTTCTTTTGGACAGGAATGGCCTGAGGCTGGATATGGGTTTCCAATGCAAAGGTTCTCGTAAGGGGACATCAATCCAGTGGTGATGGCCTACCGGAAGCCGTCCGACACGGAGATCTTGGACGCTATCAAGGACGCCCTTCATAGGCACGGGACTGTGAGCTCCCAGAGGAAGATGACCGAGCTCGTCCTGAAGGAGCTTCACAGGCACGACACGGACTACGCGGTCAGCGAGGAACGCGTCCGGCGCCTGGCCCTGAAGAACGACCTTGCCACCGTGGAGATACACGGCCGCGACTCCAGGGAGAAGACCAAGGCGGGCGCATGCCCCGTATGCGGCGGCAAGACCAAGCGTCTCAGAAACCAGACGGTCTACGGCGGCACGGTCACGTTCGGATACAAGTGCTCTTCCTGCGGGTACTGGACCGGGTTGAAGCACAGGGTGCCCACATTGTACATTTTCGCGCCTAAGTAGGGGCCCTCAACATCTTTATCTGCGCGATGCGCTTTTGGTGAATTCACTGAGGGGAGACAGGTGAAGCTCTGGGATTTCGGACGGATGGAGAACGGGAAGATCAGGATCAGCCAGAAGGTCGGCGAGCCTTTGGGCCTCGTCGACGGGAGCGAGGTCTTCAGCTCGATGTTCAAGTACGAAATCAACGGCAAGGGCAGCTACGAGATCGTGCTGTCCCCGTTCGGGCCGGAAAACTACAGGGAGATAGCATACGTCACTTTCCAGGTCAGGGACGAGCCGGGCGCCCTCGCGCAGGCGGCCCTATTCCTCAAGACGAGGAACGTGGACATACTGAACTCCGAGACGGTCAGCTCTGTACCTAACGTGATGATGGCTTGGGAGATGCTCGTGGACCTGTCCTTCTTCGGCGACTCGCTGTCACTGAAGCGCGAGTTCGACGAGGCGAAGGCAGGGAACGACCAGGGCCTGTCGATGGTGGATTGCCTCTGCGTCGAGGCCTCCGACCTAGCGACCAGGTACACGAGAGGCGCAGCCGTCGAGAACGCCAAGGTCAAGACGAAGGCCCTGAGAAAGACGGAGAAGAAGGCGAGCATCATCAAAGACGGAGTCTTCGAACTGCCTCAGGCGTATGTGAACTTCCTCGGAAAGAACTCCTCCCCGATCATGCTCATAGGCGAGCCTGATTCGTGGATTCTGTCCATCGCGTTCCTGAACGACGACGCGAAACTGATGAAGCTCTCCGTGGACCTCCCCGACAGGCCGGGCGCAATACACGAGATCATGAGGGCGATAAGCGAGGAGGACATCAACGTGCTCGCGGGCTACACGAACGTCTTGGTGTATTTCGAGCACATGACCTGCGACCTCGTCATAGATGTCAGGTCGGCCGCGAGCAAGGGCAAGGACCTCACAGAAGCACTCAAGAGCAAGATAGCGTCCCTCGGACCGGTGTTCAAGCTGCAGGAGATGACCCCGGTCAAGCTTTGAGCGATCCCTCATCGAGCTTGAAATCCAGGTCCTCCTTCAG
>JALOTQ010000022.1 GCA_025457815.1 Thermoplasmata archaeon | reverse complement strand
CGCAATCTTCCCGTCGACGAGGTAGCTCCCAAGGGAGTTCTGGCTCTGTACTGGTGCTTCAGTTATGACGAAGTTGAAGGTCACGTTCGCCCAGCTCTCTATCTCTGGGAAGACCTCGTCAGGTCCCGAATAGAGAGAGAGCGACGCGTTCATCGTGAAAAGGGCGTAGTCGCTGCCGTCGGGATACTCGTGTATGGCCGTCGGCCAGAGTGTCCATGTGACGTTGTGGTGGGCGTCGAGGTATCCGTAGTAGAGCGCCTCTGACTTGGAGAACACCCCGTCCCCGTTAGTGTCGTTGAACGGGTGGAACAGAGGGAAGCCGACCTCGAAGTTGGGGCTCAGCAGGTCGGTCGTGTGGTAGAAGACCACCCTGGGCCAAGCGTAGGTGGCGGCAGCCGTCAGGTTCTCCGAGATGAATGAGACCTTGAAGTTGTCCTCGAAGAAGTCCAGGAACTGGTCCTCCTGTCCCGCGGATGCCAGAGGGCACCCTAGCGAGAAAGACATCAGCAGCACGATGATGAGGGCGGATACTGCCCTGACGTGGACCATTGACCCATTCCCCGGCTACCGACCCATAGGAGGGGGCAATGAAAAAGCTTTGCGGGACGGACGCGCGGTTTCCGCAGGCGCCTGGCCTATGTCGGGATGACGGGCTTCACCTTCAGGGTACGGGTCCTGGGCTTACCGTTCCTGCCGTTCTTGACCTGGTCTTCCCTGAAGACGGCGAAAGGGACCTCCTCGTAGCTGTTGCCCGCGAGCCGGAATATCTTGATCTCCTTGTTCATGGGGTCGATGACGAGAGCGACGTGATAGGGCTGGTTGAACATGGTACGCTGCGTCTTGAGGTCGGTCTTCGAGAGGAAGCAGGTATGCCCCGGATGAGAGTGATACCAGCCGACTATGACGTAGTCGAATCCCGAACCGTCGAGGTCCATGAAGAGCTTGGGGAGCGCCTGCGGGTCGAACCGCACATTCGAGTGCGAGCTCCTGAGCTCGGTCGTCCCCACCCCGAGGATCACCAGATACTCCCTCCCCTGCCACTGGCGGACCTCGCCAAGCAGGAAGCCCAGGGCTTCGAGGGTGTCCTTCGCCTGCCTCACCGCGTGCTCCCTTATCCGCCTCTCGGCCCTGTAGGACAGATAGACCTCGAAGGGGATACTGTGACGAACCTTCTCTTCATAGGCGGCAGCGGAGGATGAGGACAGCCACTCATGAGCCCTCAGGGTTGACTTGCCCGGGGGCTCCCTCTCCTCCACCGAGCGTTTCGTCTCCGAGACTATCCTGGGCCTAGTCATCCGCCACCCCCACAATCCGAATCCTCCTGTCAGACTGATCCATGACCGTTGGCGGCTGGTATCTGTTCCTGTTGAAGTACGCGGCAGCCCTCGTGCAGGTGTCGTTCCCGAAAGGGTTCTTGGGGTTCGGATTGGCCAGGAGTGACTCTATCCCCCTGATGAACATCGCCAGGTTCGAGCCGAAGTCCCACTTCTCGAGCAGCTTCGTGCAGACGTATCCCCCATCTTCCGGAGCCATGATGTTGGGATGGAAGATAGGGGTTAGCCACTTGACGATGGGTTTCTCGACAGGGTAGTCTTCGGTGATTATCACGGCCATCCTGTGAACGAACCTGTGCACCACCCTCCCCTCCTCCCAGTCTGGGCCGGGGACTCTCAGGAGGGTGACGTTCACCATGACGGGGAAGGTCGCCAAAGCCGGGTCCGAGACCGACACATGGTGCTTCAGCTCTCGCTGGCACATCTGAATCTCATTCCTCACTCGGACCCTGAGGACATCGAGAGGAAGCGACATTCTGACTATCCGCCCTCGGGGTCGGGGATCAGTTCGAGGACATCCTCCGCCCTGATACCCGCATCGACCAGGGAGTTGCCGCCCCTCAGCACCTTCTTGCCCTTCCTCAGGACATAAGCTCCCATGTCCTTGTTCCAGAAGGTCGCGGCGCTCTCTATGACCTCGTCGACCGTGTTCTCGGATTCCAGCTCCATCTCGACAGTGGCGCCGGTCTCAGCGTTCTTGACCTTTATCCTGATGGCCAAAAAACCACCGAGATACTGGACAAGATGTCGATTTATAGTGTTTTCGCTTACTTGTAGTCGTGTGGGCCGGCGGCATGAAGGGGGCATTGCGGATTCACGGGAAACTCGATCTCTTCAGAGACATTCCTCTTGCCGTCATAGTAGAACGCGTTCGATAGCAGCAGCTCGCTTCTTCCCGAGACGATCTTCATCGCCTCGCGGACCATGACCGCGGAGACTACGCTCGTCGTCGTTATCTCGGCAGGGACTCGCGGCTGGTGAAAGACGATGCCGGAGCCTGTGCAGCTGAACCTCATCTCCGCCACCTTCGCGTGAGTCCGGTTCATCCCGCACTGCAGGCACGCACCGTCGGGCGGGCGGACGACCGTGACCTTGCCGATGAAGCCGTCCATGCCGCCATCGACCAGCGGTATGCGGGCAGGATAGGCGTGGGAGTTCACGTGCAAGCGCGCCTGTATGTTGTCGAGGCACCCCAGGACGACATCCCGACCGCCCCACGTTACCGGCGGAAGGTCCTCCACCTTTGCCACCAAGGCCTTGGGAACAGCGTCGGAGGACAGGCGCTGCATCCCCCTGGCGACGGCCTCGGCCTTGTATGTTCCCTTCTCGGCATCTTCCTCGGTGAAGAACATGCACCTGCTGAGGTTGGAGCCAACTACTCGATCCATATCTACTACGGTGATGTTCCGGAACCCCGACAGGACCAGGTTCTTAGCGACCTCGTTGCCCAACGCGCCCGCGCCGACAAGCAGGACATCCGATCGGAACAACCTCTCGAGGTCGAGCCACTCTATCCTCCGGGAGCGGTCATAGCGGTCGTTGTCGGCCGCGCCTACCCTGACGAAGTCCTCCATACGCCACTGAGAACGTCCGGGGAGGATTAAAGCTTAGTTCAGTCCCAGACGAGCTTGCCTCTCTCCATGAAGGTCGTCTCCCTGCCCGTCGTCGAGACCGCCGTGATGGTGGGAGAGTCCACGAGCCCGTCCAGATGTATGAGGGCTTCGGCGTCGCCATCGTAGTTGCTTCCGACGGCGAAGTGGCATGTTCCGTAGACCTTCTCGTCCTCGAGCATGTTCGCCACGATCCTCGCCTTTCGGTTCAGGCCGATTCCAAGCTCCCCTATGCTCGATGCGTTCTTCGCGTACTTCTCCACCATGGATGGCTTGAGCAGCCCTTTCCTTCCGTTCTCGCGGGCCTTCTTCTCGCCCTCTCTGATGGATTCTCTGAGGGCCTCGGCCTCCTTGCCGCCCGAGAGCTCGGTAACGTATCCTCCGCGAACCGTCGCCATGATCGGCTTCTTGATGATCACCTCGCCGTCGTTCACCACCATCGAGCCGTCGAAGGCTATGACGCCGTTCGTGGTGCCAACGACCGGGGACACATACACCTCGCCGGAAGGTATGTTGCCTGCCTGGCCAGGCTTCCGGAAGTCGCCATCGTCCGCATGGGCCTTCCGACCACTGACGCCTATGGTAAGGTCCGTGCCCCCCGGTGCAACCACCCTGACCGTGTCAGACCTGCCGATGACCTTGCATATCCTGGAGCTGTCAGATCGCAGCCTCGTGTAGTCTATGGGGACAGTGCGCGAGAACATTTCCGTCGTTATGCCTGGCGACCAGAACCCTCGGAGCTTCTTCTCGTTGTACAGCAGGTCGTATATGTGGTCGTACCTGCGCTTTCCCATGTAGCCGTGCTTCAGCCCGTGCCTGTCCTTGCCGAGCCTGTCCTTGCTGATCGACAGGCCGATCTCCGGGTTGGTCGCGAGCGCCTTCACGACCTCCTCCTCGGCGAAATCGAACTGCCCCTTCTCCCTCTGGAACATGAGTATCGGCGCGCCCTTGTCTTCGAGGACTGCGTCGTACAAAGCCATGGATATCGACTGCGTGTCCTTCCCCGGGTTCGTGATTATCAGGACCCGCTCGTTCTTCTTCACCGCTAGTACGTCCCTGACAGCCGCCCGCGCACCCTTGGCGAGGGCCCTGTCGTATGTCCCTTGGAACATGTCCATTTCCGACACCGTTGGGGCCGCATTCATCTGACGGGCCTTCAAACTTTGTAGAGGCCAGACAGCCCGAACCGAGGGATTCTGGAAAAGCATAATATCGCCGGAGGAGGACTCAGTGTATCGATGTTCACGCTGGAAACGCCCTCGGAGATAGCCGGCACGGTGGATGCCCTGATAATCGGGGCAGGACCTGCGGGCATGACCGCCGCGGTGTATCTCGCACGAAAGAAGCGGTCAGTCGCGATCGTTGCCGAGGACATCGGGGGACAGGTCGCCTGGACCATCGGCATCGAGAACTACATGGGGTACCAGTACATCACCGGGCGGGAGCTCACCAGCAAGTTCGAGGAACAGGTCCGGCAGTTCCCCATCCCCATCGTCACGGATGAGGTGAAGGAACTCAGAATGGCCTCGGAGGGGTTCGTGGCAGTCACCGAAGGCGGAAGGGAGATCTCCTCCAGGACCGTGGTCATCGCGTCAGGCAAGAGGCCTAAGGAGCTGGGAGTCCCCAATGAGAGGAGGCTCATCGGGAGGGGGCTGTCCTACTGCGCGACCTGCGACGGCCCGCTGTTCGCGGGTCTGGAGGTCGCGGTCTGCGGCGGGGGTAACTCGGCGATCCAGGCGGCCATAGAGATGGCACAGGTGGCCGCCAAGGTCTATGTCGTCTCGAGGAGTCCTTGGAGGGCCGACGCCGTCGTCGCGGAGAAGGCGGAGGGTCTGAAGAACCTTGAGAAGAGAGTCGGCTTCGTCGTTGTGGACGTCATCGGTGAGTCGCGCGTGGAGGGCCTGCGGATCAGGAACCGAGAGTCGGGCGCGGAAGAGACCATCCCGGTTCGAGGTGTCTTTGTCGAGATCGGCCTGGCCCCGAACACGGCGTTCGCCAAGGGGCTCCTCAAGATGAACGGGTCCGGAGAGATCGAGGTCAACTGCAGGTGCGAGACCAACGTGCCCGGGATCTTCGCGGCGGGCGACGTCACAGATGTCTTCGAGAAGCAGATAGTCGTGGCCGCGGGCGAGGGCGCCAAGGCAGCGCTCAGCGCCCATGAGTTCCTTATCAGGAGAGGCTAGGTCATTTCAAGCGGTCGAGGTACGTGGGGTTCACCTGCTTTCCGCAGACCTCCGTGTCGTACTGTTTCAGGATCGACTTGATCTCCTGCTTCACGTCCTTGTCGAGCGGCATGGGCCTATGGTCGCGGAGTATCCTTCTGACCTCATCCCTGGCCGCAGCGCGCATGGGCTCCTCCTTGGCCCCTGGGGCCAAGGGCTTCATGGCTATCCGGGGAAGGAGAATCTCGCTCCTGAAGTGCTTCAGCGTGTGAATATCCTTCATGAAGTATCCGCCGGGGCCCACGCGTGCGATCGCATCGAACCCGAGGGTGTCCTTGTCCACCTTCACGCCATTCCACGCCCTGAGCACGTTCCTCCAGAGCTCGCAATCCATCACGATCTGCTCCACCGACTCGCACCCGGACCGGTCGAACCCGCCGATGCCGACGACCTGGTCCGCGCCTGCCATCACCGGAAGGAGGGCGCTTATGGCCTTCTGGTATCCGACCTCGTATCCCGGAGCCGTTCCCGACGCCGCTGTACCTCCAACCTGGCTCGGCAGCCGATACCTCCTTGCCATCTGGCATCCTGCGGCGTTGATGAGGGCGCCTTCCGTGGAACCCGAGAGGAAGACTCCCGACTTCATGTCCATCGGGCCGCTCTCGGAGCTGTACAGGACAGGAGCGCCCGGGGCTGCCAGCTCTGTTATCACGAAACCGCCGAGGTTCTCAGCGTTCACAAGGAGTATCGTCCCCGCAGGGCTCACAGGGCTGACCGACCCGGATATGGCCATCGACAGGTGGACCACGGGAAGACCCGCGCGAGAGAACATCACCGCGGCCTCGATGTCTCCCTTCTCGTACCGGAGGGGCGTGATCGGGGTGTGCGTGATCGAGAGAATCGGTCTCTTGGCGAGCTCCTTCTCTGAGCCCACGACCGCGGCTCCTAGCATTATGAGGTACTTCGCATCTGTGATATCCCCCGCTCCATGCTGGACGTGCTTCCCGGTGTGAGCGATCGAGGCAGCGAACTCATGGATGTTCGAGACATCTGGGGGAAGGTCCGTGGCTACGACTTCGGGCCAGTAAAGGTCGACCTCGGGCATCGCGTCGCAGACGATGGTGAGGTCGACGAGATCGGCCACCGTGGATTTGCGCTTGGTCTGTGTTTCCAGGTCCCACACGTCCGTAGGTTGGCCGTCGTTGCAGCCCTGGACTCTTGAAACTGCAGGCAGGGGCAGATCCTTGGACTTGTCCCTGCCGCACATGGAGAATTCCTTCGGCGCTCTGGAGAGGGCTTCCCTGACGAGCTTCTCGGGGATCTTCGCGACCTGCGTCTTGGGGTCTACATCCGCACCGTGATCCCTCAGGATTGACAGTATCTCCTCACTCGTTACCTTAATGCCCACCTTTTCCAGAATCCTGATCGACTCCGCGTGGATGGTCTCTTCTTCTTCCTTCGTCAGTGGGTCGAACACAGCTTTCGCCAAAATCCCTAACCTCGAATGGGAGAATCCATACGCCTATAAAAATCAAAAGGAGGGTTCACATGGAACCCTTAAATAATGATTGGAGGACGCGCCAGCTAGGCTGGAGCGGGTTTGTGGTCCAACCGATGGCTCAGGGTTGCCTCGGAGGGGTTGGAAGCGGGGGCTGCTGCGGCCCAGGCGTTCCGGGCTGATACGGGAGGGGCTGGCGGGGCCGCCTCCTCAACATCACCAACGCCAGCACGACCAGGGCGGCCACGAGCACGACGCCTCCGATCGCTATGAATAGGACCACGTTCTCCAAGCCAGGGGAGTAGCTGAAGTCCGTGAGCACCATCGTGTAGGAAGGCTCGTCCTCGTTCGGCCCGTAGTTGAACTGCTGGACGAAGTTGCCGACGTCCGAGGACCACCAGAACACCATTCTGTTGTCATCGTCATCGATCACGGTGATCTTGAGCGAGTCGAAGGCGCCCGCGTCCGTCTCGACGACCTCGGTCTGAGTCGATATCGCCATGGCGTAGGTGACCTCGTCGCTGGAGGCGTCCTCCAGAGTGCCGTTCTCCCAGTACTCCTCAATTATCGTGATGGTCTCGACCCAGGTGTCCCCGGGCTCCGAGGTCTCCGTGTCGAAGCCTGACATCATCGGCGGGGAGAAGTTCGTGACTATCTCCTCCTCCGCGTTGATTGCCCACTGGAACCCTACGTTCCCCCAGGTCGTGTTCGTCCATGTGATCTGATCGTCCTTGACGATGCCCATGCCGTCCTGGGTGACATACAGGTAGCCGCCATAGGTGATTGAGACCTCGTACGGCACGATTATGGTGCCTGAACCGGACACCGACCCCTGCACGCTGAGGACATTGACATCATACTCGGAGGATCCGATCGTCGTCGAACGCGAGTCCTCGTACGTGTATGTCATCGTGCCCGCAACCTGAAGGCCTAGGAACTCCGATGCAGTGGCGTAGGTCCAGAAGTCCCCGCCGCCGCAATCGACGGCGGCTGCCGGCATGGCGGTCGAGGCAATCACGAATGCAATACCTGCAACAATCGCGGCGCATATCCTGTTCATGGATCTCATGTCCACACCTCTGAAATCTTGAGATAGCAGAGACAAGGAACATTGGCTCCTGAGATATACCTTTGCGCACGAGTTGTAGTTGTTTTGCACAGTGCTGGCATCCGTGGTAGGCTTTTTATCCTCGACACGAAAAGTATTAAGACGGCCCATTCGAATCCGCCCTTCCGACGAGCGTGTGGCGGGAGCCTGGAGAAGCTTCCGCGGATGAGGCGCTCGAATGGGATGAAAACCATGCCCGAGGGACTATCGATGTACGCGGAGAAGGTCTATAACGCGATGAAGACCGCGGGTATAGACAGCGAAGAGAAGATGGCCAACGCAGAAAGGATCGTGGGGCTCGCGAAGGCCCCCAAGAACTTCGTCCTCAGAGCTCTCGACGAGCTCCAGTCCAAGGGCCTGGCAAAACGTAAGGCGCGGGAGAAATCGGCCGGCTACTACCTGATTCTGAAGCCGTAGCACGTCTCATTCTTGGCGCTCCTGGATACCGGGAGCGCCCCAAAACCCCTGACATTCAGGTCAGCAAGACATATAACATCGTACAGTCTAACCAGGGACAGTGCGCGAATGGCCGAAGAGTTCACGGTGACACCGTACAAGGTCACGGGCGATGTCGACTACGACGTCCTGGTCGAGAGGTTCGGGACCAAGAGGATCGACGAGGAGCTCCTCGCGAGGCTGGCGAAGTACGGGCCTCTGCACCACATGCTCAGGCGACAGATATTCTACTCGCAGAGGGACCTCGAGTGGCTGCTCGACGAATACGACAAGGGCAACAGGTTCTCGCTCTACACCGGTCGCGGGCCCTCGGGTCCGATACACCTGGGCCACCTGATGCCGTGGGCATTCACGAAGTACCTCCAGGACACCTTCAAGGTGAACCTCTGGTTCCAGCTCACGGACGATGAGAAGTTCATGTTCTACGACCACCTCACGCTGGACGAGTGCAAGAGGTGGGGTTACGAGAACGCCCTCGACATAATCGCGCTCGGGTTCGAGAAGGACCTCACCAAGATATTCCTCGACACCGAGTACATCAAGACGATGTACCCGACAGCGATCAAGGCGGCGAAGAAGATCAACTTCTCGACGATCCGGGCGGTCTTCGGGTTCGACAACTCGAACAACATCGGGAGCATTTTCTTCACGAGCATCCAGACGGTCCCGTGCTTCCTCGAGTCGATGGACAAGGGGAGGAAGGTGCCGTGCCTCATACCTTGCGGCATCGACCAAGACCCGCATTTCAGGATAACCAGGGACATCGCGGAGGGCATGGGCTACTACAAGCCCGCGCTGATACACGCCAAACTGATGCCATCCCTGGCAGGCTCGGAGAAGATGTCCACCTCGACCAAGGCGGACACCACGATATTCACGACCGACGACAAGAAGACCGTGAAGAAGAAGATCATGAACGCCTTCACGGGCGGCAGGGTGTCCGTCGAGGAACAGAAGAAGCTCGGAGGCGACCCCGACATATGCTCCGTCCACGCGTACAACTCCTACTTCTTCGAGCCCGACGACGACAAGCTCGCGAAGCTCTACTCGGACTGCAGGTCGGGCGCGATCATGTGCGGCGAGTGCAAGAACCTTCTCTTCGAGAAGGTCTGGAAGTTCCTCGAGGAGCATCAGAGGAAGCGTGAGAAGGCCAAGGACGTGCTCCAGAGCTTCTTCGTGCGGGACTGAGCGGCTTGAGACTCAAGGCCATCGCCACGGTCAAGAACGGGATCTGCGAGAGGATAGACGATTGGGACAAGGTCACGTCGGAGCTGGTCTTCGACAAGAGATATGTCAAGGGCCTCTACAGGCTGACGCATTTCAGGCACGTCTGGGTTCTTTTCGGCTTTCATAGGGAGCGGCAGACCCTGATGAGGTTGCATCCGAGGAGGGACGCTTCGATACCGATAGTCGGGGTCTTTGCGACGAGATCACCGACACGTCCGAACAAGATAGGCCTCACCAAAGTGAGGCTTCTGAGCGTCAAGGGGAACATCGTCAAGGTCAAAGGCCTCGACGCCTTCGACGGGACCCCCGTCTACGACATCAAGCCAGTCGAGGAAGAGATCGATTATTGACCTGCTGGTCGGGCCGAGAAAAGTACATAAGCAGTCCTCCCGATGAGCCTTCCACATGCCCAGCAAGGACGTGGTCGAGCAGCTCAGCTACTTCGAGAAGAAGGTCTTGAAGTCCCTCGGGAAGCTCAAGAAGGGCAGCCCCGAGGAGATACAGAAGGACAGCGGGCTCGACCAGCTCGTCGAGGTCATGAACGCCTCCTCATGGCTTCAGGCGAAGGGGCTCGTTAAGATCGAGGAGTCGATCACCAAGAGCTACACTCTGAGAAGCCCTCAGGTCCTCCAGAGACCCCTGCCCGAACGGCTCGCGCTCGAGGTGCTTGCGAAGCGCCCCGGAGGGAAGGGCTCGATGGCGGACCTCAAGAAGAGCGGCCAGCTCAAGGACGAGGAGATATCAATCGCTCTGGGCTGGATCAAGCGCAAGGGCTGGGGAGAGGTCTCCAAGGACAACCGCGACACCATCATCACACTCACGGCGAAGGGCCTCGACACGCTCGCCACCAAGGGGGAGGACGAGCTACTCATCGAGAGGCTAGCTGAGGGCGAGGTCAGAGAGGGTGACGCCCGAAAGGAGATGCTCGATTGGCTCAGGCAGCGCAAAGACATCGTCAACGAGAAGCACAACGTGACCAGGACGATAGCACTGACGCCCGACGGCGCACAGATAGCCGCGCTGGACCTGCAGATCAAGGAGGAGGTCGCGCAGATCACGCCCGAGCTCATACAGTCTGGCAAGTGGCGCGAGGTGGATGTCAGGAAGTACGATGTCAAGGCATTCGCGCCCACTGTCTACGGCGGCAGGAAGCACCCGCTCACGATACAGCTCGAGAAGGTCCGCTCGATATTCCTCAACATGGGCTTCACGGAGGTCACGGGCGACTACCTCGAGAGCGCGTTCTGGAACATGGACGTGCTGTTCACAGCCCAGGACCACCCGGCAAGGGACGTCCAGGACACCTTCTACGTCAAGAACCCTGAGAGGATCGACATCTCCGACGATGAAGAGCTCGTGGATAGAGTGAGACAGGTGCACGAGAGCGGCTGGAACACGGGGTCCGTCGGCTGGAGGTACAGGTGGAGCAAGCATGAGGCAGAGAGGTCGCTCCTGCGAACGCACACCACGGTGAACAGTGCGCGGTACATCTGGAAGAATCCTAAGCCGCCGTTCAAGGTATTCTGCCTGGGGAGGGTCTTCAGAAACGAGGCGATGGACTCGACACACCTCCCGGAGTTCACGCAGGTCGAGGGGATCGTCTGCGAGGAAGGCGCCAACTTCGACATGCTCGTCGGCCTCTTGAAGGAGTTCTACACAAGGATGGGCATACCAAAGATCCGGGTGAGGCCAGGCTACTTCCCGTACACCGAACCTTCGCTGGAGGTCGAGATAATGTGGAACGGGCGATGGATGGAGCTCGGCGGGGCCGGGGTGTTCAGACCCGAGGTGACAGCGCCTCTGGGAATACAGGAGCCCGTGCTTGCCTGGGGGCTGGGCTTCGAGCGGCTCGCGATGGCCATCTGGGGGCTGGACGACATACGGGACATCTACGTCTCCGACGTGGACTGGCTGAAGCGCGTTCCGCAGGTCTGACGACTCCGGATTCCCGAGATGAGGTATTTAACCAACTGAAGGGATTACCGGCACGGTAAGCAGGAGTGAGGTGGCCATGAAAGCTTTGCTTCTCTCGTTGTGTGTCCTGATAGCATTGTCGATGACCTTTTGCGCAGTCCCCGTATCGGCGGAAGACGTCGACATCGGCGTTGGAGACTACTGGGAATACGAGTTTGGGGGGGACTTCGAGGGACTGAGCCTCGAGGGCACGTACAAGCTCAAGGTCGATGACAGTACAGAGAAGACGATCAACGGAACCTCGACAGAGGTGTTCCTCGTAGACGTCACTGGCTCGGGAGACCTTTCGGGTTCGTTCGAATCGACCGTAGTGACCGGACAGCTGACGATCTCAGGCACAATGGTCAGACTCAGGTCGAACTTCAGCCTCGCATCCAACCTCCTGATGATGAACATGGAGATGACCGGGATCGGAATGACCTTCGACATGGACGTGGGCATGGAGGATACATTCACGCCTGTAATGGATGACTACCTCGGTGACGAGCAGCTTGAGAACGGCGCTGTCTTCGAGAGCGAGTCAACGGTCTCCTCGGAGACATGGTTCAACATCCTGGGATTCAACGAGAGCGAGAGCTCGACGACCGACGCCCAGGTACGCTCTGAGGTGGTCGGAATCGACGTGCCAGTCTCGGTGACCGCAGGCGACTTCACATGCTACAAGATAGAGGTTTCCGCCGAGGGCGGGAACGAGTCACTTGCCTCGTACTACTACTACTCGGACGAGGTGGGGAACTACGTGAAGATCGAGGGCGGCGACCCGGTCTCAGGGTTAGCCGACCTCGAGCTGAAATCCTACTCGTACTCAGAGGGCGGAGGACTCTTGGCCCTGTTCGAGGACCCGATGATGATCATCCTCATCGCCGTCCTGGTGGCAGTGATCATAATCGTGGTCCTGGCCCTGGTGCTCAGGAAGAGAGGAAGGGCGCCGGTCCAGATGATGCCGCCACCACCGCCTCCGCCTGCCTGAGGAAGTCTCCTGAACGCAGAGACGATCACTTGCGACGCGGAGCAGAGCGTCCGAGCTCCTGCTCCGCTTTCACGAGCAGGTCCTTCGCGCCCACCCTGAGGAACGCCTCCCTGGCGTCCTCGAACGCTCTCTTGGCGCCCGCCCTGTCGCCCTTCGACTCGAGCAGCTGGCCGAACTCGAGCTTCCGCATGCCCAGGCTCCGGGGGACGTCCAGACCCTCGATGGCCCTGAGGCTCTCAAGGTAGTGCTCCTCGCTCGCCTCTAGCTCCCCGGCGGCCTTCTCGGCCATCCCGAGGTTGGCGTACGCCGCCGATATGCCGAGCTTGTCGTCGAGCTCGGTCACTATGTCGAGCGCCCTGAAGCAGCTCTCCTTCGCCTGGTCGAGCGCTCCCGAACGCACGAGAACCTCGGCAAGCGATGTCAGCGCATACGCCTTCGCCCTGGGCTGTCCTGTCTCATCCGCCAGCTTGACGGCGTTCTCCAGATGGACCCGGGCCTCCTCCGACCTGCCAAGGGTGGCGCACGCGACTCCGAGGTTCACGTGAACGTTTGTGAGCTCCACGGGCCCGAATCCCGCGGCGCACTTCGAGAAGTGATCGATCGCCTCCTCGCACATGCCCCTTCCGATGAAGACGTTGCCCAGCTCCATGTGCGCGAGGAGCATACCCTTGCTGTCCATCGCGGCCATCGCATCCCTGGCACTCCTCTCCAGGAGATCCTGGGCCTTCGCGTAGTTGCCCAGCTTGCTCTCGACGACGCCGAGGCCCCGGAGCGACCTGGCCCTGGAGGCCGGCGAGTCCGTGCCTATCTCGAGGGCCCTCTCGAAGAGCTTCGAGGCTTCCTTCAGCTCCCCCTGCTTGCTCCGGATGCGGCCCATCTCCACATAGGCGTCCGCCCTGCTTCGGGCCTCTCCCTCCGACGAGATGCCCTCGAGCAGAGACCATGCGGTCTCGTACCTCCCGACGAGGCTCGCGGCCTTCGCCTTGACGAACGACACCGCCTGGGCGTACTTGGGCTTCGACGGTGTCAGGGACGAGAGGGTCTCCCAGAGCTCCTGCACATTGCCCTCGGCGAGAAGCTCCTCCCCCATTCTGGATATCATCATCTCTGCTTCGAGCGACCTGTTGGCCCCCATGAGATGATAGAGCCTCTCCTGCGGATTGCCCGCCCTGAGATAGTGGTCAGCTGCGACGCTGTGCCATCTCGACCTCTCCTCCCTTGACATGGATTGATAGACGAACTCCCTGAGGGACGCGTGTATCTCGAACTTGCCAGGCGCGGTCTCCCTCAGCATCGAACCCTTCCTCGCCTGCTTGACCTCCTTCGGGAGCGCATCCGCAGGGAATGGCCTCCTGAAGACCGATGCCAGCTGCAGCAGCGCCCTCTCGGGCTCTGCCAGGGCGGCGTAGAACCTCTCCTCGAAGAACTTGGACACCTGATACTTCGCCTCGGTCGGGCTGGAGTCCGTGACCATCTCGAGGGACAGCGGATGCCCGTTCGTAGCCCTGAAGAGGTCCTCTGCGAGAGGACCTTTGATCTCCCTCAGCTGCAGGAGCTTCATGGCCGCGTCTTTGTCAAGTCCGCCGAGCTCGATCTCCACGACGTCCCTCTTGGCGACGACATCCGCATTGTCGTAGAAGCCCGGGTCCACCTCGGAGGTGGTTATCATCTTCGATGTGCCGCTGCTGTGCCTGAACATCCGGAGAAATTCCTGGATGCCCGGCGAAGAGTCGGCATCGTCGAAGACGAACACGAAGCCGTTCTCCCCGAGGTCCTCGTTCAGGAGGAAGCTCATTTCCCCCAGCTCGGCCCTCCCGGAAGACAGATACGCGGCGAGCTTGCGGCTGCCGTTCTCCGCGAAGAACCTACCGAGGGAGTCGGCGAGCGTGCGAGGAGCGTCCCAGGGCCTGACAGTATACCAGAACACCCTGTATCCGCTCAGCTGGGACACGAACTTCGCGACGAGAGTGGTCTTGCCAATGCCGGAGATGCCCCTCAATGAGATCACCTTAGGCATCGGGGAACCGAAGAGGTTGCCCAACTCCTTGAGCTCATCCGCCCGCCCGAAGAACTCTCGGACAGAGGGCATCGGGGAGGAGCGCTTCGCGGTCCTCTTCCTCGCCGCCGATTCCGGAGAGATCCGGGTGGAGTCAACGAGAGTGGTTATGCCGTTCTCCTTCACGTACTGGACCACATCGGCCGCTTTTGCCTTGCCCGTGAACGTGAGGAAGTAGACCTTCCTCCTGGCCTTGCCTCGCCTGACATGTGACAGCCGCTCGTCTATCACGCCGGCGGCCTTGAGCTTCTTGAGCTCGATGGCGGCGTGGGCCCTAGATATCCCACACGCCTGGGATATGCCGTCCTGCGTGATATCGAAGGGGGACTCGTACTTGTCCTCGAACTTGATGTAATTGCTGAGGTGGTAGAGAATCCGTTCAGAGACGGTGAGTTCGCCGGCCATACTCCCCCTTGCAGGCGAAGAAACCCAGAACTGATTATTTAAAGACGATTGCCACATGCAATCGCAAGCACGAAGACTAGGCCTTCGCGTCCTTCTGAACAGGCGCCCTGTCTTTGACGAACAAGGACACAAGCGTCACGGTGATGATTCCGAGCAGCCCTGATATCACGAATGGGATGATCGTCCCGTCGATCGGGCTGGGCATTCCAAGGTCCATGCCGTGGAACCCGTCCCACATCAGGCCCCCGACAATCGCTCCGACCACTGAGCCCATGTTGGCCATGGACTCGAGCACTCCTATGAGCCGGCCGCGCGTGGCTTCCGGGACGACGTCCGCCTGGAGCGCCCTCAGGGCAGGGCTTGAGACCTGGAAGGCCATGCTGCGCATGGCGAGGAAGAGTATGACAACCGCGAGCAGCACGCCCATAGGGATGAGAATGGTCCCGACGAAGGCAAGGTAGCCTCCGATCACGAACATCTTCTTCTTGCCCACCCTGTCCGAGAGCCTGCCTGAAGGAAACGCTATGAGGGCGCCGAG
>JALOTQ010000116.1 GCA_025457815.1 Thermoplasmata archaeon | reverse complement strand
CGTCGTCGTGCTCGCATGGGCCGTGACGACACCAAGGGTTGGGGAGAGGTTCACGCAGCTCGCGCTTCTGGGACCGGGGGGTATGGCCACCGACTATCCAAGGAACCTGACCGTTGGGCAGGAAGCGACAGTGCTTCTGTCCGTCGGGTCCTTCGAGCACGAGACTCGCAACTACACCATCATTATAGTGCTGACGAGCGAGACGGACAATAGCACGAGCGTCGCGGAATGGACCATCGACTGGAACGACCCACATGCGCTGGTCCCGCACCAGGGAATCGCGCAGAACTTCACGCTCGACCATCTCGATTACTACAACACGACCTTCAACTTCACCGTCACCGCCCCCGGTGTGTGGAAGCTTCAGTTCCTCCTATACCTCGAAGGACAGCCTCTGACGCAGGAGTCTTACCGAGAGGTCTATCTGTGGCTGAATGTGACCTAGCCAGGATGGTTCTGTATACATCGACGTATCTAGAGTCTCAGAGTGGCGAACCGCGTATTCGCCCCCATTACCGGATGCCGAGACGAACAGGCGCGAGGATTCCCCTCATCTCATCATGCCTCGGAGACCGCTGTGGGCCGGACACGATGGCCCATATCTTGTCCATTTCTGTACAATTCTAATTATATACCATGCCTCATCTGGCTTACCCTAGGGTCTGAGGCAGAGTCGAGATGAACAGCAAGAAGATAGCGATTATCGGCGGGGGCAACATGGGCATGGCCCTCGCAAGCGGAATCCTTCAGACAAAGTGGGCAACTCCGGACAGGATCATGATAGCGGAGCCCTTGAAGGAGAAGATCGATAAGGCCAAATCCGCCCACGGAATCAAGGCCTCGCACTCCAATCTCGAGGCTGCGACCTGGGCCGATGTCGTCCTCCTATCAGTCAAGCCTCAGATCATGTCACATGTCCTTGACGAAATCAAGCCCACGATGAAGGACTCGAAGCTCCTGATATCCGTCGCCGCAGGGGTTACGACCGCCCAGATAGAGAAGAAGGTCGGTGGCAAGGTGCCTGTCATCAGGGCGATGCCGAACATCGCGGCGGTGGTCAGAGAGGCCGCGTCAGCGATATGTCCTGGGAAATATGCCACCCCCGAGGACCTGAAGACCGCGCGGCACATCTTCGAGTCGGTCGGAATCGTCGTCGATGTGGACGAAGATCTGATGGACGCGGTCACGGGCCTTAGCGGAACCGGCCCCATGTATGTCTTCCAGATACTCGAAGGGCTTTCGGACGCAGGCGTGAAGGTGGGCCTGTCGAGGGACACCGCGAACACGCTGGCCGTCCAGACCCTCATTGGTTCATCGAAGCTGATCAAGGAGACCAAAGAGCATCCGGCGAAGCTGAAGGACCTCGTCACGTCGCCTGGAGGGACCGCGATAAGCGCTCTTCACTCGCTCGAGAGGAACGGCCTGAAAGCCATGCTGATAGACGCCGTGGAAGTAGCCTCTAAGAGGTCTAGCGAGCTCGGCGCTCAGAAGAAAGACTGAGCCCTACTGGAGCAGTCTCTTCGCCTTTTTCGGATCGTCAGTCACGAGCGCGAGCGCAGCTGGCGTGTCCTTCTTGCCTATGAGGAAGACAGAGCTGATGTTGAGGCCCTCCTTTCCGGCGCGCTTGGCTATCTTCGCAATCTCGCCCGGCCGATCTATGAGGTCGACAACGGCGACCTCAGCTTCCTCGAACTCGAAGCCCACTCTGGACAGGGCCTTCCTTGTGGAGTACTCGTCGTCCGTTATGACCTTGACCGCGGGCTTCGGGCCGAGCTTGTCCGTCGCGATGCCCCTGATGTTCACGGCGTTCTGCGCCAAGGCTTCTGTCACGCGCGCCAGCTCACCGACCTTGTCCTCCACAAAAACGTTGAACTGCTTCACCGTCTCCCCTCGTGCTAATGCCTGTCAAGGGGGAAAAAGGTTCTCACTAGTCTGCTTCCGCCTTGGCACTCAATGGTTGTCCGTCGGGACCATAGTACCTCCTCTTGATCCACAGGGCGACGTTCACGAGGCCTATCAGGACTGGCACCTCCATGAGAGGGCCTATGACGGCGGTGAACGACACAATCGATTCGATGCCGAAGGTGGCGACGGCGACTGCGATTGCGAGCTCGAAGTTGTTGGAGGCGGCGGTGAACGACTGCGTTGTGGACTGACCGTAAGAGAATCCCAGCCTGTGAGACAGGCCGAAGCTGATGAAGAACATGATCAGGAAGTACGCAAGAAGGGGCAGCGCTACCCTGAGGACCTCGATGGGTCGGCTGATTATCTCTTCCCCCTGGAGCGCGAACATCACCACTATGGTGAAGAGCAGACCGAGCAGCGCGAGAGGGCTTATCTTCGGTGCGAATACTGTGTCGTACCACACCCTTCCCTTGCGTCGCGCCAAGAAGAACCAACTCGCCACCCCCAGGGCGAACGGTATGCCCAGGAATATGAGCACGTTCTTCGCGATCTCAGCCATCGTTATGTCCACGACTGAAGCCTCGGCAGAGGGGTTCAACACGGGCGTCATGATAGTTATGAAGAAGTAGGCCAGGATCGAGTACATGAATATCTGGAAGACCGAGTTGAGGGCGACAAGCACCGCGCAATACTCGCAGTCGCCGTCAGCAAGCATGTTCCAGACGAGCACCATCGCGATGCATCTCGCAAGCCCGATTAGGATCAGGCCGTTCCTGAAGGCTGTCGAGACATCGTCGCTCCCGGGAAACACGATCCATGCGAGCGCGAACATCAGCGCAGGACCTATGGCCCAGTTGAGAACGAGCGATGTGGAAAGCATCCTCTTCGACTTCCTCAGCCTCCCAAGCTCGTCGTAATGGACCTTCGCCAGAGGCGGGTACATCATGACCAGCAGGCCGAGCGCAATAGGGAGGGACACGTCGAAGACCTGTACGGAATCGATCGCCTCAGCAAGCCCCGGGACCATGTATCCGAGCCCGAGTCCGATGCCCATCGCGACGAAAATCCACAGGGTGAGAAACTCATCGAGAAACGAGAGCCTCCTTCGAGGAGCGTCGCATGCGGCACCCGTCTGACCCTCGGGCTGAATGGTGTTCACCCCGGGAGAATGCCGTGCTTCTGTCTGAGGGCCTTCATAGTGTCCCTCAGCTCCACGAGCGTCGGAAACGATAACGCGCCCTCCTTGCACTGATTCAGGCATCCTGTGCAGCTGACGACGCATCTGTACGGGTTCACGACCTTGGCCTTGTCGTCAAGGACGTACACGCCCTTCTGACAGAACTTCACGCAGGCGCCGCAGCCTGTGCAGCGATCTTCGTCAACCCGTGGGAACCAAGGGATCTCCTCGCGCGGGATGCCGTGATACCTCTCCTCGATCTGCCCCAGGCGCTTAGCCCTCACCTGCTTGAATTCGTCCCACATGGCGGCGAGGTACTCCTTCTCGGAATCCTTGGGGACGTAGTTCCTCGCCTGTAGCTCCTTCAGAATCACCTGTTTCTGCTGCTCGTCGGACTCATTTAGGTGTCTCAAACCCTCAGCTAGTATCTCGTCGTATCCCGAGACACCAATCTCCTGGGACCCTATCCTGATGCGCTTCACGTTGGGCTTGCCGGGACAGCATGGACCACACATATCGAATCCGACTCTCGGCGTGATGATGCCTGCGCTGCGTCTGATGGCTATGATCTCTACAAATCGTTTGCGGAGGCCGGCGGACGCCTCAGGTCCGGAGACCGTGCTTCTCTCGGAGGCTCCTGAGCATCTCCTTGAGTTCGGCGTGAGTCGGAAAGGTGATGGCCTTCTCTGGACAGAAGCTCCTGCAGGTGGTGTTCCCGACCACACAGTTATGAGGCCTCACAACGTGCGACTTCCCTTCGGAGGAATGGAACACTCCGTGGATACAGAATTCGACGCAAGAGGTGCAGCCCGAGCACTTGTTCTGGTTGACCTTCGGGAACCAGGCTATCTCCTCCCTCGGGATGCCTTGGAAACTCGACTCGAGCTTCTCAATCCTCTCGGCCCGAACCTTCCTGAACTCCGCCCACAGGGCCGTCATGTACTCCTTCTCGACAGACCCGGGAACATAGTTCCTAGCCTTCAGCTCAGCCAGCAGTATGTCCTTCTGCTCATCGTCGGCCGCGTCGATTCTCTCGAGGCCTTTTTCCAGTATCTGGTCCAGGCCAGCGATGCCCACTTCGAGCCCCCCAACCTTCAGGGAATTGGGCTGAGGCTTCCTGTAACACCTCTCGCTATCTGCCAGTCAGTGTCCCCCGGTCGTCCCAAGCGATGCGCCCGTGATGGCTGGCGGTAGATTTGACGTTTTCGCTTGTCGTCCTTTCAAGGAGCGTGCCAGGAGCGCTCCAGTGCTCTCAAACGTTCAATCCCGAGCCAGAATCCCTGGCCTTCCTCGAGATGACCGTTCCATATCTCAACAGTGATTGGGACCGAGGCGTCCTTGAGGATGGAGAAATCTATCTGGCCATCACCTATCTGAAGTCCTTCGGAATCGGGCGCTCTTGCATCGGACACGTGTATGTGCCTGACCTTCGCGCCAAGGGCATCGAGGAATCGCCGGCAGTATCCTTGATCACCCTCGGTCCTAGACAGATAGCCG
>JALOTQ010000021.1 GCA_025457815.1 Thermoplasmata archaeon | reverse complement strand
CTCCGAGGGCCCGTTCAAGGTGTATGTCATCGTGACGGACAGGGCCGCGGTGAACCCCGTCCTCGAGGCTGTGGGGCTCCAAGCGATAAGGGGCATGGAGCTCGACGGGCTGCCGACGGTCAGGATGATGGACCTGACTTCGAGCCAGATCGAGGCAATCGCATCGAGCGAAGGGACCATGAAGATCATGACCTACGAGATGCCGACCTATGACGAGGACGACATCGTCAGCATGGCCACTGAGGAGGCTCCTGTCGACCCTCCGGAGACGGAAGACTTGGACGTCGACTACCTTCACGGAGCCATTGACGCCTGGATGAACGGCTTCACCGGCAACGGGGTCAACGTCGCGGTGATCGACACTGGCTTCGACATGGCCCACCCAGATCTGCAGGGGCAGCAGGCAAGGTACCAGAACCCATGGTCGAACTACGTCGGATGGCCCATCGCCTATGACGACTTGGCCGCGCAGTACTGGATGAACGGCATGATTGGCGGCTGGGTCGCCGACACATCTGCCTGGGCGGAGGACTTGGGCGGTTTCATCGACTTCGATGGTCGGATCTACGCAATCGATGCGCTTGAGGACGTCGACGGAAACCCCGTCTCGAGCCAGAGCGGATGGTACCACGTAGGATATCACACGGATGCGAACCTTGCCTCATTGTGGGGCGAGACGCCTGGAGTGCTCGTGGTCGACGCCAATTCACCTTTCGTGTATGACACCGTATACGTCGACATTGACGACGACTGGAGCTTCAACGACGAGAAGGCGTGCACACAGGGAGACGAGATCTCTTACTACGACTTCTGGGATGCGGACCTGGGGACAGAGAACTGGGACGACTGGGACGGCGGTGATGGATATGCCGACCTCTCAGGAGGCATGATATACTGGATCAGCGACGGCGTGTACGACCTCCCAGGCTCTGACTGGCTCTACGGCGGATGGCCGACTGGGATGTCGCCGCGCCCCGAGAGCGGCATGGCAGTTGCCTTCGTAGGAGAGTTCTACTTGGGCGAGAGCCACGGCACGATGACCTCGTCCGCAGCGCTCGCATACCCCAATACGATGGGCGGGATGTTGGCGGGCATGGCCCCGAACGCGAAGCTCATCGCAATACCGTTCACAGGTGACACCGTCGCCTCGTGGCTGTTCGCAGCCTTGGGAGACGATGCCTCGTCAGACGGCATAGACGACGCGAAGGTCGTCTCGAACAGCTACGGCTGGTCGGACACGGCCATCGACTCCGGCTACCAAGACTTCGACATGTATGTCGGATACATCTCGATGTTCTACAGCTCTGAGACGCTCTGGTGCTGGTCGACCGGCAACGGCGGGCCTGGCTACGGGACTGCGCACACCCCGACAGAGTTTTCGTCTGTCCATGTTGGCGCGGGCACGACAATGCAGTACAGGTACTGGCTGGGCTACGAGTCCGATTATGGCTATACCAAATGGGGCGACGTGATCCCGTTCTCGAACTCTGGCCCGACAAGGCAGGGGAAGCTGAACGCCGAGGTCATAGCCTCAGGCGCTTACTCGCTTGAGCCTGCTCCGCTGAACCAGTGGGACGCCTTCGGCTCGATAGGAGACGGCTCGCAGCACTTCCAGATCGGCAGCGGAACGAGCCATGCGACGCCGACTGTAGCAGGCGCCGTGGCCCTGGGCTACGAGGCTTACTACATAGGCAGCGGCGGCTGGTGGCCGGACATCATCACCGCGAAGGCGAAGCTGATGGCGGCTGCCGACGACATGCACTACGACCCGTTCAAGCAGGGTTCCGGCTGGCTCAATGCCAACACGTACACGCAGCATATGGCCGAGCTGTCAGGGACTGAGACCCTCGCCTACATGAACGAGCCCATATTCACCAAGGCTGCGCTCTATCCAGGGTTCGTCTATGGGAACAGGTTCGAGACATTCCCGAACTTCCTGCTGCCGGGCGAGACAGATCAGACGCACGTTCTCTCGACGACGAACTACGACCCGGTGAACCCGGCGCTCGTGGATGTCACGAGCGAGCTGCTGTTGAAGACCGGTGGAGACAACATCAACTTCCTGACCGCCACGGCTGGGGACACATACCTTGACATCACGAGCTATGTGCCCGCGACCACGGACCTGCTCAGGGTCACGATGTACATACCGTTCTCGCAGTTCGACCCTGACATGGACTACAACAGCGACCTCTCGTACTGGCTCGAGGCCCATGACTGGGTCGACATCGACCTGGACGGCGCGGGCTGGACTTCGACAGGCTTTGGCGAGCTGTTCAGGTACACCGTCGACGGAGAGGACAGCAACTACAACCAGATCATGCTGAAGGACCCGATCGACAGGACCAACGACGGCCTCATACTCAGAGTGAGAGGAATAGCTGGCGCCGTGGGCACGGATATCAGCCTGCAGCTCGACTACTACGAGCTCCAGACGTTCCCGTGGATAACTTTCAGGCTGGTCGGAGACACGGTCTGGCAGCCGTCGCTGAGCTTCGTCCTTGGGCCCTCGTCCACGCAGGATTGGGAGGTCAACGTGACTGTCCCGATCGACGTGCCCATCGGAACCTACGGAGCGGCGATATACATCGACGACGGGATGAGGGTGCAGAACTTCCCCGTGGTCATCAACGTGCCAGCTGACGACTTCGTGTTCGAGTTCGGCGGAGCGTCTTACTTCGACACCCCGTACAACAACGAGGTGAGCGGCCTTGCGGACAAAGGCTGGAGGTTCGAGGTGGGCGACTGGCGCATGTACTGGGCTATGCCCATGAGCACGCCGCCGGCATCCAACGCGAACCTCGTCGTGACCCTGAACTGGACCGAACTGCCGACGGACATGAACCTGCACGTGCTGGCCCCGATCTGGAACTGGGGCGGCTGGCCACAGTGGGATTGGCCGTTCGGACCGAGCCTGCTGATGACGCCGCTCGCATCCAGCGACGAGAAGTACCTCGGAGCTGGCACATTCGGCATCTACACCAACACCGGTCGCGCACAGGAGGTCCTGGGCGCGCCGTTCGGCGAGTGGTGGGACATGTTGGGCCTTGGCTTTGCGCCCTTCGAGATCGTTGTCAGGTGCCCGGTGATGGCCGGCAGCACGCCGTCCGATACGGTTTCCGGGTATACGACCTGGATCTCGATGAACTACTACGACCCGACGTCCATCAGCCTGTGGGCGCCTCAACCAGGAGGAATCCCGCTTGAGGGAGAGATCCCCGCAGTCTATGACATCACCGTGCCCGGCGAGGTCGAGGTCCGAGGCAACGGCGTCGGCCCGTACAAGAGGGACTACTACGAGGAACCGGTCTGGCAGGACAGCCTGACGGGCAACTTCGCTCAGGACTTGGCCAACGCCGGCTACTCGAGATGGGTCGAGGTCGAGGACAGCAACATGCTCTCCGTCGAGGTCGACGAGATGTGGGACGCGCCTGACATCGACATGGGAGTCTGGTACGATGCCGACTGGGACGGGGTTGCGGAGCTGTCCGAACCATACTGGTACATCGGTGCCGGAGGGTCTCACGAGACCCTTGTGCTCGACGACCCTGATGACGGACGATACATCATCAAGGTCCTCGGATACACCGTCACCGGCAGCCCCGGATGGTTCTGGATGACCGTGCTCGTCGGAGTGCCTGGATACATCCTGGCCACGGACCTGGATTCGCCCGTGTCCTCTGGCATGCACAACTTCAACGTATCCTACAAGGTGCCGGCCGAGGTCGGGGTGTACGAAGGATACGCCACCTTCGGGTTCATGGGCAGCGATGCCATGTACAGGATAGACTTCTCGATCGAGGTACTCGACTGGGGAGCTCCGGAGATCATATTCTCCCAACCTGAGGCCGATGAGTACATGGACACGGCCACACTGACCCTGCAGTTCTGGGCCAACGACTATGTCCAGTTCTACTCTGGAATAGACTGGGGCACCCTCAGCGTGTGGCTCGACGGTACGATCGACCTGCTCAGCGTGTCATGGTGGGGTTACGACAGTGGCGGCAATGTCACACTCTCGTATCCTCTGGCGCTGAGAGAGGGCCAGCACTACATCGGAGTGAGCGTCGCGGACATCTACTGGAACTGGGCCGGGAACGGCACTTGGTTCACGGTCGATTCCGTGATCGAGACCTTCGACGCGGAGTTCTATGACCTGGGCACTTCGGACCCGATAAGGGACGGATCGAAGGTCGCCATGTCCATGGTGGGCGTCAGAGGCCAGACCGACCCTGATGCGGCCATCGAGATATGGACCGCGACGGACACCTACACGACCACCGCCACATGGGAAGGCTACTACGATGTCCCCGACATCGCTCTGGCGGAGGGCGTCACCGTCGTCACGGTCATGACGACGAACCTCGCGGGCATCGAGAGGTCGCTGAGCAAGATGATCATCTCGGACACGGTCTGCACGCTCGTCGTGATGGACCTGCCGGAGAGGACGGCCGACTCGGCCCTGACAGTCGAAGGACTGACTGAGCCCGGCGCGTCGGTGACCGTGGCCGGAGTACCCGCCTCGGTCGAGGCGGACGGCGCATGGTCCGCCGACATAGTCTTGCTCGAAGGGGCGAACGTAGTCGTGGTGGACGCGATGGACAACGTTGGCAACACCGCTAGCGAGTCCATATCAGTCGAACTCGACACGACCCCGCCGTTGTTGGCCATCGCCAGCCCGGCGGACGGGTCCAACACGAGCGAGCCGAGCGTGGCGGTCGCAGGGACGACCGATGCTGACGCGACGGTCACCGTGAACGGGGTTCTAGCGAACAACGTCGGAGGCGACTGGTGGGTCACGGTAGTCCTGTCGGAAGGCTGGAACACCATCTTGGTGTCGGCCGAGGACGACCTGGGCAACAGCGTTAGCGACTCCATAGCCGTCGAGTACATCCCGCCGGTCTATGTGACCCCGGAGCAGCTGCAGGCGGTTCAGGACATGCTCGAGGACCTCATCGCCAACCTGACTGCCGACCTCGAGGAGAACGTCACCGCGCTGACGGACATGATAGGCGCCTTGGCTGGCGACCTGCAGGACAATGTGACTATGCTCTTGGACCTGATCAGCGCCCTCCAGGACGCACTGGACGACAACGTCACGGATTTGCAGACTCAGCTGAACGCGCTGAACTCGACCGTCCAGGCCGACGTCGCTGACCTGCAGAGCCAGCTCGACTCCTTGAACACATCCTTGGCATCAGAGGTCGCATCGCTCCTTGCGCTGATAGCCGCCCTGAACGATGACCTGAACTCCACTGAGGACGACCTGCAGTCGCAGATAGACGCTCTGACGTCCGACCTGGCATCGGATGTGGCGGCCCTGACGGCGCTCATAGCCGCCCTGAACGACGACCTCAACACGACCGAGGACGGCCTGCAGGGCCAGATTGACGCGCTGACTGCCGAGATCGCGGCCGACGTGGCTGCCCTGAACGCGCTGATATCTGGACTCGAGAGCGACCTCGCGGACAGCGTGGCGGCCCTCAACGGAGACATCGCCGACCTGCTCGGAGACATCAACGGCGTCCGGGACGCACTCGACGAGAACGTCACGGACATCCAGGACCAGATAGACCAGCTGGAGCAGACCGACGAGGATGTGCAGAACCAGGCCGACGACACGGACGCCTTCGCGAGCTTGCTCATGTACCTCACATTGGCGCTGTTCGTGATCGCGATAGTCCTGATAGTCGTGGCCTGGGTGACGATCAGCCGCAAGATGGGCGGCGGAGGCTCTGCGCAGTCGATGGAAGAGGTCGAGGAAGGCCCGTCCGAGGTGGAGAAGGAGTTCGAAGCCCTCGAGAGCGAGATCGAGAAGGACGAGCTGTAGAGGTTCGGCCCCAAACCCTTTGGCAAACCATTTTTCCTTTTGCATTTTTTCATCAAGTACGAGCGTGCCAACCGAAAATAGTTTGAAGATTGTATCAATACGGATTTATCGCATAATCTCAATCGTCTGACCTAAGGAAACGGCTCTGGGGAGAAATCGGAGGCGAAGTCGCCCGGAGCGGTCAGAATCGAACGGTTTCCAAAACGGGGGGAGATAATGAACATTTCAGGTATGAGGGCCAGCCTGAGCGTTCTGGTGATGGCGCTGATGGTCGTGACATCTTTCTCGGTGCTAGCGACCGCACCAGGTGCCTCGGAGCCTGGCATGGAGAGTAATCCTGCCTCCTTTATCGGGGGCAGCGGCAATGTGGATTTGAGAATGTTGGGGGACCTCGGATCGAAGGTCGACTCGGTGCTGGTAGAGCAGGCGAGCGCCTCTGATGGCCCCATCATGACGTATGTCGTCGTGAGCGACCGGGCGAGCGCCAATGAGGTGCTCTCGAGCGAAGGGCTTCCGACGATAGGCGGGATGCCCACGACGGACCAGCTGACAGTCAGGATCATGGAGCTCTCAGCTGGCCAGATCACCACGCTGGCCAAGTGCCCGGGCGTGCTCAAGCTCATGCACTTCGAGAAGCCCGCGGTCGAGCCGGCGAGGGCCGAGCTGGCCGGGGAATCCTGGGAGACAGACGGCTCGCTGCCCTCCGTCGAGGACTATGAGGTTGACGAAGTCCACGGAGCAGTCGATGCATGGGAGAATGGTTGGACGGGCGAGGGAGTGAAGCTCGCGGTCATAGATGACGGCTTCGACATGGCCCATCCAGATATGCAGGGACAGCAGGCGAGGTACGAGAACCCGGCGTCACCGTTCTACGGATGGCCGATCGCATACGATGACTACGGCGCCTACATGTGGAACGAGGGGAAGATCGGCGGCTGGATCGCGGACACCTCCACAGAGGTGACCGCCAGGAAGGGCGCCTCCGTCTCGTTCGACGGCCTCAGGTACAAGATCAGGGGCATCGCGGACATCGATGGCAACAGAGTCCAGAGCCAGAGCGGGGTCTATCACATCGGCTACCACCCAGACCCCAACTTCGCGACCCTCTGGGGAGGACCAGTCGCGATACTTGTCGTTGACACGGTTGAGGCTGGAGTCTACGACACGGCGTACGTCGACGTGACCAGGGACTTCAACTTCGGCAACGACAAGCCCTGCACGAAGGGAGACGAGATCTCCTACTTCGACAACTACGACCCGGCCTACGGTTACATAGACGATTCTAGCTGGGACTCAGGCGATGGCTTCGCCGACTATTCCGGCGGCATGCTCTACTGGATAAGCGATGGCGTGAACGTGTATCCTGGGTCCGACTGGACCTACGGGGCAACGTTCAAGGCCAGAGCAGGAGACGCGGTCGCTGTCATGGGAGCCTTTGCGGGAACGCACGGCACGATGACATCCTCATCGGCGCTCGCAGCGGGAAGGACCATGGGCGGACAGCTCGAGGGCATGGCCCCGGGCGCGAAGCTCATCTGCATACCCTTCACGGGCAGCACGGTCAACGCTTGGATGTTCGCCCAGTACGGGGCAGACGGGCTCCCGGAAACGGGCGACGAGGCGAACATTGTCTCGAACAGCTACGGCTGGTCGGACACTGCGGTCGACGCTGGCTTCCAAGTCCTGGACATGATCGCCATGTCGGTCTCCCTCTCAGGGCCGACGATGTGGTTCTGGTCCTCAGGCAACGGCGGGCCGGGATACGGCACGTCGCACAGCGTGGTCGACGCGACCTCGGTCCATGTCGGGGCCGGGACGACGATGATGTACAGGTACTGGCTCGGATACGAGCTCTACCCAGGGCTGCAGAAGTGGGGAGACGTGATACCGTTCTCCAACTCCGGCCCCGGAAGGAACGGCAAGCTCAACTCCGAGATCATAGCGTCAGGCGCATACTCGATGGAACCTGCGCCCCTCAACGTGGCAGGCGAGTTGGGCACGATCGGTGACGGCTCGAACCACTTCCAGATCGGAAGCGGCACTAGCCACGCGACACCCACGACGGCTGGCGGCGCGGCGCTCGGGTTCCAAGCCTACTACGTGAACCACGACAGCCAGTGGCCCGAGAAGGACTACGCGAAGGCGCTCCTCATGGGCGCTGCGGACGACATGCACTTCGACCCGTTCAAGCAGGGTTCGGGATGGCTCAACGCCGGGACTTTCGCGGAGCTCATGGCGGAGTCCAGCGGGACCGTGTCCTACAGCACCGGACCCGCGTTCGACACGAGCGCCCTGTACCCAGGCGGAGTGTACGGCAAGTCCTACGAGATGTTCCCGAACTTCCTGTTGCCAGGCGAGTCGTTCGATACGGAGATAGTCACCGCAAACAACAACCCTGAGACCGCGCAGCTCAAGGTCACGAGCGAGCTGCTCCTCAAGACGGGCGACGACACGATCGATCTGGTCACGAAGAACAAGTACGACATGTTCGTGGACATCACCGACCTCGTCCCTGAGACGACTGACCTGCTGAAGGTAACGATGTACCAACCATTCCTGCAGGTCGACCCTGAGATGGACTATGTCTCGAACATCGAGTACTGGCTCGAGATCCACGACTGGGTGGATGTGAACGGCAACGGACAGATGGGCATCAAGCCGACCACGTGGGAGCTGTTCAGGTACACGGTCGACGGGAGCGACTGCAACTACAACCAGGCGATGATAAAGGACCCGATCGACAGGACCACGGACGGGCTCATAGTGCGCGTGAGGGCGATCACCGGCATGAAGGACATCGGCATCAGCCTCCAGCTGGACTATTACGAGCTCAAGGAGTTCGCGTGGGCCAAGCTGATTGACCCGGCGACCTCGACGGAATGGGTCAACAGCCTCGAGTTCGCGCTCGGGCCCGGCGAGACGAAGGCCTGGAGCCTGAGGGTCGCCGTTCCCGAGAACGCGCCGATAGGGACCTACGGTGCAGGAGTCTACATCGACGACGGCCAGAGGATACAGTGCATGCCGATAACCATCAACGTGCCTGCGACGGAGTACGAGTTCGCCTTCGGCGGTCCATCGTACTTCGAGACGCCGTACAACAACGACGTGACGGGCGTGACCGACAAGTACTGGAGGTTCGAGGTTGGAGACTGGCGCATCTTCTGGTGCCTGCCGGATCCCGGCTCCGAGATGCCTTCGGAGAACGCCTACCTGCTGACGGCAGTTGAGTGGTCGGAGCTCCCAGGCGATGTGAACCTGCACGTGCTAGCCCCGGTCTCGGTCGACGGGCTCGACCCTGCGAACGCGGCGATCTTCTCGGGCGATTACGGCCCGGGATACTACGAGACGGCGGTCGCATCGAGCGACGAGCGATACATGGGAGCGGGCATATTCGGCTCCTGGACGAACACCGGAGGGCCCAAGGAGGTCATCGCTGCGCCGGTCGGCGCGTACGCGAGCGCACTGGACGCGCCAGCCCCGTTCGCGGTCGTGACGAGGTGCCCCCTGCTCGCTGGATATGCTGCCTCGGAGACAATATCGGGCTTCACCCAGTGGCTCACGATGAACGGCTACGGAGCCGAGACCACCGAGATGACCATCGACCTTAGCGAGGGCGGCATGCTCTCGGGCGTTGTCCCGGGCTGGTTCGACATCGACTTCGCGGGCGAGACGATAGAGGTCGCAGGCGGAGGAGAGGTCCCGATGACGGTCGAGAACTGGCCGAACGAGCCGATCACCCAAGGCACGCTGACGGCGGACTTCGATGCGGACCTGGCGAACGCAGCGTACACGAGGCCCATCATGGTACAGACCTGCAGCAAGTTGACGGTCGCCGTGAAGGAGGTCGTGGACTGCCCGGACATCGATCTCGGGCTGTGGTACGACACGAACCTGGACGGGATCGCGTCGCTGACCGAGCCGTACTGGTATGTCGGCGCGGGCGGCTCGGACGAGACCCTGACGCTGAGGGACCCCGCGGACGGACAGTACCTGATCAAGGTCCTGGGATACACCGTCGTGGGCGACAGCGCGCAGTTCGACCTGACCGTGATGATGGCCGTCTCCGGAGCCTACATAGCCGCGGACATACCCGCAGGGACCCTTGTCCCGCCGGGCATGTTCGAGTTCGACGTGCTCTACACTGTCCCCGCGGTCGAGGGCGTGTACAGGGCGAGCGCGAGCTTCGGATTCCTGGGCGCGAACGACATGTTCAGGATCGAGCTCGCGATCACCGTCGTGGCCTGAAGGTGCGACGACCAAACCCTTTCAAAACCCTCTTTCCGTTTTATCATTTCTCATATGGCTGACCAGCTGGACCAAAGTGTGTGAGAAAAAGAGCCACTGGAGGGAATCGGACCCTCGACCTACGCCTTACCAAGGCGTCGCTATACCTCTAAGCCACAGTGGCACTCGGGCAAAGGCCATCTAGCCAGGCATATTAAAAGGTTATTGGCTCACGTCGACCGCCCTTCCAGAGTCCCGGCATGCGCATCATTTATTAGCGTGCCACAGGATTAGTTCGGCCGATGAAGGAGTCCCAGAGCAGCTTCGACGTCATGGCCTCCGTCAAGGAGTTGCAGGCGCTCGTCGGCGGGCACGTGGACAAGATCTACCACCCCAGCCTCGGGCACCTGATCTTAGCCGTGAGGCTGCCGGGGGAAGGCAAGTCCTTCGTGCACTTCTGGGTCGGGAAATGGCTGCACAGGTCAGGCAAGGGCCAGGAATCCGGGCAGCAGCCGTCCGACTTCGCCATGATGCTCAGGAAGAGGATAGCGAATGCCCGGATCTCCGCCGTCAGGCAGCAGGGGTTCGACAGGATAGCCGTGCTGTCCCTCGAGAAGGAGGAGAAGTTCGACCTCGTCCTCGAGCTCTTCGCGGAGGGGAACATAGTGCTCGTGAAGGACGGGACGATTGTCCAGCCGCTCACGAGCCATACATGGAAACACAGGGACATCAGGGCGAGGAAGCCGTTCCTGTTCCCGCCGCCCGTCCCGGACCCGAACACGATGACAGAGGACGAGTTCCTGAGCATACTCAGGAGCTCAGACACCGACATCGTAAGGACCGTCGCCACGAAGCTGAACACCGGGGGAAGGTACAGCGAGGAGATATGCGCGAGAGCGAGTATCGACAAGAAGACCGCATCCCGGGACGTACCGCCCGAGGAGTCCGCGCGCATACTCAGGACCATCAAGGACTTCGCGAAGGAGGTCGCTGCGTCGGGCCTGGGATTCATCGTTTTCAAGATCGGAAAGGCCGAGGACGTCGTCCCTGTCCGGATGAGGATCTACGACGGGCTTGACCATCGTGAGTTCCCCAGCTACTCCGAGGCATTGGAGGAGTACATCGGCCTCGCGCCAAAGGAAAGGAAGGCGGAGCCCAGAGAAACGACCCTTGAGGCCGACCGTCTAAGACGCAAGCTCGCGCAGCAGGAGAGCGCCATCCAGACGCTCCAGGACGAGGCACGGGAGGCGCAGCTCAGGGGCGATTTCCTGTTCGCCAACTACGGCTCCGTAAGCAGGGTGCTGGCGTCCGCGAAGGACCAGATGGCCGAAGCCAAGAACATGAAGGACATCCCTGGATTCGTCGAGTTCAACGGCAGGACCTCCGTCCTCAAGGTCATGGTGAACGAGGTCCCGCTGGAGCTCGATGTGAAGGGCTCTGTCGAGTCCAACGCCCAGAGATACTACGACGGCGCGAAGAAGGCCAGGAAGAAGCTCGAGGGAGTCCTCACGGCGCTCGAAGTGGCCAGGGGCGAACTTCGTGATGCCGTGAGTGGGCTCGAGAGAGCGGACAAGGCGGCCAAGGCCAGACGCGAGCCAACCAAGCGCTTCTGGTTCGAGAGGTTCAGATGGTTCATATCCAGTGAAGATGCGGTGGTGCTCGGTGGGAAGGATGCCAAGAGCAACGACATGCTCGTCAAGAAACACCTAGAGGCGGGGGACAGGTATGCCCACGCTGACTCCCACGGCGCCCCGAGCGTCGTCGTGAAGATGAGGGACGGAGTCACGGAGAAGACTCTCTACGAGGCTTGCGAGTTCGCGGTCGCCACCTCCAAAGCCTGGAACGCGAAGATAGGTTCCGCTTCGGGATACTGGGTCCTCCCAGAACAGGTCAGTAAGACGCCCCAGAGCGGCGAGTACCTGGCCAAGGGGGCCTTCGTCATCAGGGGGAAGAGGAACTACTCGGAGAAGCTGAAGATATCGCTCGGAGTGGGAGAGATCGAGTTCGAGGGCAGCAGGAAGATCATGGGCGGCCCTGAGAGCGCGGTCCGAACGCATTCGAAGCGGTTCGTCATCATCAGGCCCGGGGAGAAGGACAGGAACGACCTCGCGAAGAAGCTCGCTGAGGTGTTCGATGTGCCCATCGAGGAGATCCAGAGCATCCTGCCGCCCGGTGACGTGGACATCGTGGAACAGGTGGGTCTCTCTATCTCTCTGTGAGCGACCTGAGGAGCTTGAGCTCCTTCCTGTAGGCCTTGTCACCCTTGGGCGTCTCAAGGACCATTGGAATGCCAGTCCATCTATCGTCGTTCATGAAGTTCTTGAACCCCTCAAGGCCGATGAAGCCGTCCCCGATCTGCTCGTGCCGGTCCTTCCTCGAACCCAGAGGCACCTTCGAATCGTTGATGTGCATCGCCTTCATGAACTCGAGGCCGACGACATCCTCGAACTGCTCGAAGGTTCTCTCGTACCCCTTCCTCGTCTTGATGTCGTAGCCCGCGCCGTAGGCATGCGCGGTATCGAAGCAGATGCCTGCGTTCTTCTGGTCATCCAACATGCTGATGATCTTGGCGAGCTGGTCGAAGGAGTGCCCGAGCACAGTCCCCTGGCCGGACGTTATCTCGAGCGTGAGGCAGACATCGCCCGAGCCGAACTCCGCCCGGGCCCAGTTCATGGACTCGGCTATTCTCTTGAGGCCCGTCTGCTCCCCTGAACCCATGTGCGCCCCTGGATGGAATATCAGGTTCCGCACGCCGAGATGTTTCGCACGGACCATCTCGTCCAGGAAGGCTTCCCTGGACTGCTTCAGGAGCGCCTTGTCGGGGCTCCCCAGGTTTATCAGGTACGAATCGTGGATGACTGTCTCCTTGATCCCGAACTCCGCCGAGTTCGCCTTGAATTTCTCGGCCTCGCCGAGGTCTAGCGGCTTGGCCTTCCACTGCATCTGGTTCTTGGAGAATATCTGCATGCAGTCGCACGTGAGCTTCTTGCCGTTCTCTGGGGAAGAGGCAATACCGCCTCCGATGGAGATGTGTGCGCCAAGCATCAAGTCCCGTCTCACGGGGCAGTCATCGGCTACCCAGTAGATAATCCTGCTAGAAATCCATGGTGAACAGATAGGAGCCCTCGACGAGCTCGGACTTCGTCGGGACGCCGCTCTTGTGCATGAGGGCTATCATCGCCAGGTTGTCCCTCAGGACCTCCGCGGTGAACCCCTTGATGTTCCTGGCCTTGGCGACCTTGACCAAGGACCTCATCATGAAAGTGCCGATGCCCTTCCCCTGCCATGCGTCTGCCACAAGGAACGCTATCTCCGCCTTGTGCGTGGCCGGGTTGAGGTGATAGCTCCCCAGGCCGACGATCTTGCTCCTCGGGCCGTCGTCCGTGATCGCGGCGAGGGACATCTCCTGGGTGTAGTCGATGCAGCAGAACTGCTGGAGCTTCCTGTGGGGCATCGACTTCAGCATGCTGAAGAACCTGTTGATGATCGTCTGATCGCTCAAGTCGTAGAACATGTCGCTCAGCATCTCTTCGTCGGTGGGCCTGATCGGCCTTATGATGAGCTCGGCCCCGTCCTTCGTGGTCATCGTGGTCTCCAGCTCTTCCGGATAGGCCACCTCCTCCGGGGTCAGGAGCTGGTCCTTGTACACGTAGTTCAGCTTCTTGGCGCCCTCGAGGAGCTTCTTCCTGAACTTCGGATGAGCTATGTTGATGAGTGCCATCGCGCGCTCGCGTATGTTCTTGCCGTGGAGGTACGCGACGCCCCACTCCGTGACGACATAGTGCACATCGCCGCGGGTGGTCACGACGCCTGCGCCCTCCTTGAGATTGACGACAATCCTTGACAGGGTGTCGTTCTTGGCGGTCGAAGGAAGCGCGATGATGGGCTTCCCGCCTTTGGACCGCGCTGCCCCCCGGATGAAGTCGACCTGGCCTCCGATCCCGGAGTAGAACATCGACCCGAGGGAGTCGGCGCAGACCTGGCCCGACAGGTCGACCTCGATCGCGGAGTTGATTGCGCACATCTTGTCGTTCTTACAGATGATGAACGGGTCGTTCGTGTACTCGGTCGGATGGAACTCGATGGAAGGGTTGTCGTCCACGTAGTCGTAGAGCTTCTTGCTGCCGATGCAGAACGAGGCGACCGTCTTGCCGGGGTGGGTAGTCTTCCTGACGTTGTTTATTACGTTCTTCTCGACGAGCTCCATGAACCCGTCGGAGAACATCTCGGTGTGGATCCCGAGGTCCTTCTTGTCAGTGAGGTAGTGAAGGACGGAATCTGGGATCGTGCCAATCCCCATCTGCAGGGTCGAACCGTCCTCGATGAGGCTTGCTATGTTCCTGCCGATCCTCCGCGCCACTTCGTCCGCCTTCTCGAAGTGTGAATACAGGAGCGGCACGTCGACAGGAATGAGGATGTCGATATCGTCGACGTTGATGAAACAGTCTCCCAGGGCCCTCGGCATCTGTGGGTTGATCTCCGCGATGACGCGAGTGGCTGACTCCGCGGCCGACTTCACAACGTCCGTAGAGACGCCGTAGCTGCAGAAGCCGTGCTTGTCCGGAGGCGACACCTGAATGAGCGCAACATCGATCGGTATCTGTCCCGACCTGAACAGGGCGGGTATCTCGGAGAGGAACACCGGAGTGTAGTCCGCCCTGCCCTCGGCGACCGCCTGCCTGGTGTTCGCACCGATGAAGAACGCGTTGTGCCTGAATTGGTCCGTGAACTTCTCTTCGGTGTAGGGCGCGACACCGAGAGTCATGATGTGCATGATCCTTGTGTCCGCAAGCCGTCCTGAGGACTCTATGAGCGCCTTGACCAGGATCTGCGGTTCGGCAGCGCCCGAGCCGATGAAGACCTTGTCCCCCCTCTTGATGGTCGCAATCGCCTGCTCAGGCGTCCGGACCTTCTCCTCGTACAGCTGTTGCCAGTCGGCCTGCTGTCTGACCTCGCCGCCAACTGCCGGGGTGGGCTCCGCTGTATCCGAGGTGGACTTGCTGGACATTTCTCTCGCCCAAACCATTGGGGGACCCGATTATAACGGTTTGGAAGATACACTAGAAGATTTCGGAAATCGTCTCCGATATCTTGTCCGGTCTGCCTGGCAAGGCCCGCCATAGGCGGCCAACGGACATCGTATTGGTGTTCTCTGACGAGAATCGTCACTTCTTGTAGTAGGCGCAGTCCGGGTCGTGTATGTCCTTGCCGCACTCAGGGCATGTGTGCTTCGGCTTCTTCGCCTTGGTCGTGTTCAACCTTGGTCCCTCGCAATTGATCAGGTAGGCCGCCCGCGAATACGAAGACGCCTAAGCTGTTCGGATTGTGCTTGCGCCGATTCTCAGAACGACAGGAGGATTGCCTTGAGCGATTCGAGCTCCTTCCCGATCTTGGTGACGGCTTTGTTCTTGTCGGGGAAACTGAGCTCAGGGTGCTCTTTCTGCAATCGATCGAAGATCTCAGGGGGCGACACCTGATGAAGCTCCCTCAGTATGTGATCCCGGTATCCTGACTGCGCTTTCAGGGGCGGCTCCAGGAGAGGCGCGAGGTCGAACTCGTCCGCGAGCCAAGCATCCACTTCGTCCTGGTCCATCTGTCCAAGGTTGTTCAGCAGGAACCTATGAATCGCCTTCCTCCACTCTGCTTCCATCCTACGATCACCTCTCTGGCAACTTCTTCCCTGGGTTCATTATGTTGTCCGGGTCGAACACGCGTTTGATGCTCCTCATCGCATCGAGTGCAGCCTTTGAGTATTCAAGATCCATGTTGTCCCTGTGCTCGATGCCAATCCCGTGGCAGCTCTGGATCGAGCCGCCCATGCTCGTCGCGAGCCTCGCAATCTCCCTGAGCACCTGCTGGTATTTCTGCCATGCGCCCTCCCCCTTCGGGAGACGGTAACGGCCGCCGGCCATCCTGTACCGGCCGACATCGAGGCTGTACTTCTCGCCCGGGAGCGGCTCGATGCCGTACTTCGGGGCCACCTGGTTCCACATCTTGTCGTAGAACTCACGCATCCTCTCCATCGGGATGTAGGTCGTGAGCACGTCCTCCAGGCCCGTGATCGCTCGTGCTCCGCACCACTGTTCGGTGTAGATCGTCATAAAGGACATGGCAACGTCGCTGCTGGCCAGCACCCCTCCGCTCTCGGCTATGAGACTCACCACGAAATCCTTCTGAGCGGCCACCTCCCCTTTGGTTCCGTCGAGCAGAACATAGAACATGCCCTTCATGCCCTGGGGAGCACCTAGCTTGTCCATGCCGTGCCCCTCGTAGGCCTCGCCGCCCGAGAAGGTGACACCAGAGGTCATCAGACGCTGGGCCGCGTCGTTCGCCGCCCAGAAGTCCTTGAAGAACGCGAGTATGATGTCGCGCGCTTCTGGGAGGGGCTCCACGCGGAGCGTAGCCTCCGTGATTATCCCGAGCGTCCCCTCGGCCGCGATGAAGAGCTGGTGAAGCCTGTACCCCGTCGATGTGTATAGGACCTTCTGGCCAGTCCGAAGCACTTCCCCACTCGCAAGCACAACCTCGAGGGACATCACGCGGTCAGATATCGATCCGTACTTCTGATGTCTTCGGCTGAACCCGGAGGTCGAAATGGACCCCCCGATGGTCGCGACCTTGAAGGACCCTTGCTCCTGCGTGAGCCAGAGTCCGTAGGGTTCTAGGTATTGGTCCAGCTCCTTCAGCGTGATGCCCGGCTGGACCGTGACATAGAGGTTCGGCAGATTGACCTCGACCACCTTGTTCATCCTGATGGTGTCGACGACGATGCCGCCTAGAATCGGCACGAGCATGCCGGTCCTGTTCGAGCCGCCCCCCTTCGGGATCAGCGGGATGCGATGTTCGGCTGCGATTCGGACCACGCTCTGGACCTCAGGTGTGGTCTCCGGGAGGACGACGAAGTCCGGAAGGTATCTGTACTCGTCCTCGAGAGGTATCCTGTAGGTGTCCTTGGTGTATGGCAGGAGGTCGGCCTTCTCGTGCAGAACCTTGGATTCTCCGAGCGCTTTGACGAGCTGCTCCTTCACCTCTGCCCGCGACTTGGCATCCATCACGCCGCAGCGCCTCCTCTCTTCGCAAGTTTGTCCAGGAGAATCGTGAGTTCGACGACCTCGACCTTAGAGCCTGCTGCCTCTGCCGCCGCGCGGAGCGTCTGGACGCAGAACGGACAGGCGGTGACGAGCATCCCCGCCCCGGTCTGCTCCGCCTCTTTGACACGCCGCTTCGCGGCCGCCTGAGAGATCTCGGGGTAGGCGGTCTTGACTCCCGCTCCGCCGCCGCAGCATCTGGAGCGCTCCCGCGAATTCCTCATCTCCACAATCTCGACGTCGGGGATCGCGCGAAGCAGTCTCCTGGGCGCGTCATAGACCTCGGCGTGACGCCCGAGGTGGCACGGGTCGTGGTATGTTACCTTGTGGGGAAGACTGGAGAATGATATCCTCTTGGAATCGACCAGCTCCGCGAGGTATTCGGTCGAATGGACAACTCGGACGTCCTTGTCTAGCCTCGGGTAGTCCTGCTTGAGCGTCTTGTAGCATCCCGAGCAAGCCGTGACGACTCGCTTCGCACCGGTCCTCCTTATCCTTGCCTCGTTCTCCTTCATCAGACTCTCGAAGAGCTTCCGCTGTCCGATCCTCTTGGCGGTGGAGCCGCAGCAGAGTTCGTCCTCCAGGAGAACGCCGTAGCTCTCGCCCGCAAGGTCCATCAGCCTCGCCAACGCCTTGGGAGTCTCGTGGAGCGACCTGTCCAGAGCGAACGTGCAGCCAACGTAGAAGAGGACCTCCGTCCTGCCGGGCAGAGCGGCGCTGACTTTCAACCCCTTGGCCCATCGCTTCCGGGCGCTCTTCGATTCCTGCCACGGATTCCCGTAGTTCTCCAGGCTCCTGACCAGGGGTTCGTGCTCGGGGAGCATGGGGACTCCCTTCGATATGAGGTATTCCCGGAAAGCCTCCGTGGCCTCCGCGTTCTTGAGATGCGCCGAGCAGGAGAACTCGTCCCTCTTGCACAGCAGACACGAGTACGCGATCCGGACAGCCCTCTCATCGGGTTGGACCACGCCCTTGCCGATGGCTCTTATGAGGATGTTCCTGCCCTTTGGGGAGATGCTCTCCTCGACGATTTCCGAATACATAGGACACTCGTCTTTGCAGCATCCGCACCTGCACCTGACGCAGGCCTCCGCGACCTCGAACATCTCTGAGGGTTCCGAATCCATCTCCGCCGCTCCCCGGTCGTCGACAAGGCTGAGACTCTACCTTGAATGGAGGGGGTATATTTTACCATTGGTGGCGGACTGGGGGACATCGGCCCGACAAACAAAAAGTACATTCGGGCGAAAAGCCTCACCTGCCGCAGCCGAGGTTGGGTTTCGTGGCGAGAGCTAGATTCGAATTTCTGTCAAAAGGCGAAATCGAGGAGATACACGCGGTCTCGCTCAGGATCCTGGAAGAGGTCGGCGTGCTCATCCACAGCCCGGAAGTCGCACGGCTTCTGGCGGACCGGGGCGCTGGGACTTCGAAGGACGGCAAACGCGTTCTCATCTCGGAAGACCTCGTCAAAGAGGCCCTGAGGTCCTCTCCGAAATCGATCCTGCTGGCCTCCAGGGGGTTCACCTTGGTGGAGATTGGCATCGTTACCGCCGTGTATCCGGCCGTATGGGGCATCGGTCAGTTGTTTACCGGTGCGATGGCCGATCGGTTCTGTAAGAAAAATTTGTTGTTCGTCGGCATGTTCCTTGAGGCTATCGCGCTGTTCGGACTGATATGGGCG
>JALOTQ010000115.1 GCA_025457815.1 Thermoplasmata archaeon | reverse complement strand
CTGGGAGGGTTGGCGAGCCTGCCGCCGAGCAGTGGCTCCATGATTACGACGGGTATGCCCTTCGACGCGGCGTGCCTCAGCCCCTTCGTGCCGGCCTGGTTCTGCGTGTCTAGGTAGTTGTACTGTATCTGGGCGAGCGCCCAGCTATCATAGCCATCGACGATCTGCTTGAACGCCTTGAGGTCGTCGTGGAACGAGAACCCGATGCCCCCGATCCTCCCGTCCGCGATCGCCTTCTCGGCCCTCTTCAGAAGGCCGTACTTCAGGACGGTCTTCTCCCACGCGTCCTTGTTGAGCGCGTGGAATAGGTAGAAGTCGACATGGTCGGTCCTGAGCCTCCTGAGCTGGGTGGCAAGGAGCCTGTCGAAATCGGTCGTCTTCTTGATGAGCCAGACGGGCGACTTGGTCGCTATTCTCACCCTGTCCCTGTACCCGCCCCTGAGCGCCTTCCCGACGAGGACCTCGCCCTTCTTCTCGTGGTAGCCGTAGGCGGTGTCGACGTAGTTCACGCCCCTGTCGATGGCGTGGCGTATCATGCCGACGGCTTCGGCCTCCCTGATCCTCTTCGTCATGGGCTGGTCGCCGAAGGTCGGGAGGCGCATCGCGCCGAAGCCGAGCGCGGAGACCTTCCAGCCCGTCTTCCCAAAGTCACGGTACTGCATGCGGTCATACTCCTCTGAGCGAAGTCGTGGATCGGTACCAGGGTGACTCTGCGTAGGGCGTCAAAAAGGTTGCCCCGTCCGTGAGGTCAGCGCTTCTTCCCCGCCTGTAGCTCCCTGAGCAGCTCGTCGACCCTGTCCAGGCCGGCGTGCAGGTAGTCCTTCGGCGGGCCAGTGCCTATCCTCATGTAGCCGTCCATGCCGAAGTGGTCGCCCGGGACCATCAGGACGGACTTCTCCTTCCTCAGCCGCTCCGAGAGGACGACCGAGTTGATCTTCATGTTGTACCTGATGTAGCATATGGCACCAGCCGCGGGAGGGACATGATGGAAGAGGTCGCCGTGCGCGTCCATCCACTCCTTCAGCACCGGGTAGTTCTTCTGGAGTATGGCCCTGGTCCTGGCGAATATCTGCTTGCGCTTCTTCGGTTCGAGGGCCAGGGTGGCCAGCCTGTCCGACGGCGCCGCCGGGGTGAGCGTGAGGTAGTCGTGGTGGTGCTTGACGGCACTCAGCGTCTCCGGCTGGCCGACGAGCCATCCGATGCGCAGTCCAGGCAGGCCGTACGCCTTGCTCAGGCCGTTCGTGATGAGCGTCTTCTCGTAGTCGCTCCAGAGGGACTCCGTCAGCGGGGCCTCCCTCTCCGCGCCCAGGTACACCTCGTCCGAGAGGAGCCAGGAGCCCGAGTCCTTGGCCGCGTCCAGGAGCGCCTTCCGCTGCTTCTCGCCCATGATCGCCCCAGTGGGGTTGTTCGGGTTGCAGACCTGTATGACCTTCGTCTTCTTGGTCACGACCTTCTTGAGGTCCTCCAGGTCGAACTGCCAGTCGAGCTCCTCCTTGAGCCAAAGAGGCTTGATCTTGAGCCCCCAGGTCTTAGCGAGCCCCCACATCTGGGCGTAGTTGGGGGTCATGAGGGCGACCTCGTCCCCCTTCTCGAACAGGTGCCAAGCGGCGATGAAGTTCGCCTCGGACGAGCCGTTCGTGACGAAGACGTTCTCGGTGCTGGCCTTCCTGTAGGTCGCGGCGACCGCGGCCCTCAGGCCAGGGGTGCCGTCCGCGTGCGGGTAGCCGAGCGGGATCTCGAGGAACGCCTTGGCCGCGTCCTCACCCCCGAGGAGCTCGCTCAGCCTCAGGGCGTGGACCCCGCTCTCGGAGAGTTCGTAGTCCACGACACGCTCGTACATCGACTGCATCCGTTCCATCTCGAAAAGCTCGACCTTCATCCTGCCAACCCTGGCGCCGGCATGTGCATGCCGGGGTTAAATGTTTGGCACATCGGACCGCAGCGATGGCGGCCCTCACGCCCTGAGCCTGAGGAAGGCGACACCCGCGGAACCGAACAGGAGCAGGACCACGCCTAGGGCCGCCAAGTTGCTCTGCAGCTCAGTCCACCCCTCCGAGGTCCGGACGACGATGGCGAGCAGCACTAGAACCACACCGAGAGCGGCGGCCGCGATGAAGGGGAATGCCAGGCTTAGCCATCCATGGCTCACCCCTGTCCGCCCCCTCCAAGTTCGTGGTCTAGCTCCGCGATTTCCTCGGTTCCATTTGCTGTGCCGCGGACGCTCGGCGGGAGGCCACGGATCACGACGTAGCCACGGATTGCCGTGGCTGCCACCAGCAGCACAACCGCGAACACGGTCCCTGTCCATCCCGTCTGCATGTCTCCGCGCTCCTCAGGCAGTAGCGCCGCCTCGAAGAATACTGCGAAGTACACCAGAGCCGTCGAGATCAGGGCGGCGGACGCAATCCCTGCTGCGATGCCCAGCCCTTTCTCATCGATGAAGATGAACCCTGCAAAAGCGACGGCAGAGAAGACTCCGAGCCAGACCAGGACCCCAGTCCAGAGCAGCACGTCCTCCGCTTCCTCATACTGGTATCCGTACCAATCGTCACCGAACGGGTAATCCGTCAGGGCAACCGCATGTTCGCCGTTCCATGCATAGACTATGTACCAATCTTCGTTGGCGAGGTGCACAATCATCAGCAACGCGATGATTGTCAGGAACGCCGCCCGACCACCGTACCTGCTCGGCTCCATCCTGCATCTCCTCCGTCTGTCATGGCGGTCGAACCTATATCATCCTGCTGAGCGCTCTCAGGGGCAGTCGTGCGCGTTCGCGGCCAGGCGCTCGGCGACGCCATTCACTCCTCTTCTTCTCGATACAGATTGGGGTATGGTTCCGCGGTCCCCGCTCCCAGGAGGAACACTGCCGCATAGTAGAGGAGGAAGAGAAGCGCCCCTGTCACGAACTCAAGCAGGGAGTACAGGGCTCTCGATACGGTGCTTCGCGAGTCGAGGAGCCCGTGCAGCGCATCTCGGATGCTGTACACTGAGTCTCCGAGAACCCGGCGGACGAGGATGTTCACCCGCGTCAGGTCCTGTTCGAAACTGTCGCGTTCGAGGCTGCGCGCCAACCTCTCCCAGATGCTCAGCGTAAGCGGCATCCCGTATCAGTTCCGGACAGGAGAATCTGCGCGGTCTCTCATATAGGTACTCTGGGGGCCGCGGACACGGCGCTCAGGTCACCTGGCCGCTCCTTGACATGGCAGTGTCGATGGACTTCACCGCGTAGTCCAGATACTCCTCCGGCCCGCCTTCGAAGTACTTGGGGCGGTGAGTCATCTCGAAGTTGACGGGTTCGGGATAGCCGGTCTGGTCGACCCACCGCAGGACCCTCGGCCAGTCGGCCGTCCCATAGAACGGGGGTTGATGGTCATCGGGCAGTCCTTTGTTGTCGTGGAGATGCAGGGCTCTGAGCCTGCTGGCAGACTTCATCAGCTCTTCCGAGTTGCCGTTTAGGTTCGCGTGGCCAGAGTCGAAGCACATGCCGATGAACTCAGGCGGAAACCTTTCGAAGTACTGCGCCCGAATCTCGTCATCGGCCGGGAAGCCGTTCTCGATGGCGAGAGCTATGCCCCTGTCCTCGCAGAAAGGTCTCACGCTCTCCAGGGCCTTGAGGGACATGCCGGAGTTCGATGCGTCTTTGGGAGGATGGACTGCAACCACGTCGCCCCCGATTGCGGAGCAGAACTCCACTCGGTCCTCGAGCAACCGTATGAATTCATCTTCCGCGCGTTCTCGTACAACTCGTGGAGGCTAGAGGCCCTTTCTTTGTCCCTCATCGAGGGTTTCTACAGAGCAACTCTCTCTCTTGCCGTCGACCTGGATTGAGCGTCGGGAGGATAGATGCCCGTCGCGTCATCCTCTGAGTCTGAGGAATGCGATCGCCACCAACCCGACGAGGAGGAGGAGCACTCCTGACGTCGCCAACAGCGGGTCCAAGGCGTAACCCTCTTCTGAAGACCAGACACTGGCCGAGAGCAGAAGGAGGGCCACTCCGAGGATCATGAGGACCAGGAATGGGAATACGCTGAGCCACCACCTTGTCCGGGTGTCCGTCACGGACATCATCCGACGTCAATGTACGTATGGATGATATAGACGCTTTGCTGCCTTCCGGCCTCGGAGCGATGTCAAAAGGATGTCGAAATGGTTTGCGAATTCATTACGAATTGAACGAATAATTCATGGAATTGAACTGAACGCTCAGAACGTGTCTCTTCGCGGGGGTCGGTGCTTCTGGAAGCAGGTCTGGCAGTAGACTGGCCTTCCGTCCGTGGGCTTGAACGGGACCTCCGATTCAGCGCCGCAGTCGGAGCACTTTATCTTGTGCATCTCCCTGGGGCCCGAGTCGTATCTACGGCTGCCGCCTCCATATGTGCCGTAATTCATCTCATATTCTCCTTTCTTGCGAAAGCGCCTTGCGCTCTTCGCAAGGGTGTCTATCGGGTCCGACTACAAGTAATGATGCATGCCACGCAGAAAACAGAAGGAAGGACCGCCAGCAGCCAAACCGCGGCCTTCAGGTTCGGTGTGGTGTGACATCCCGCGGTATTCCCTGACGGCAGGGTAGGCGCCGGGCAACCTCCATCCGCAGATGAGGCCCCTTCTTCTCATCCATCTCT
>JALOTQ010000114.1 GCA_025457815.1 Thermoplasmata archaeon | reverse complement strand
TGAGGGAGTCACGGTCTCTATGATGTCCTCCCTGTTGTTGATGATCTCCCTGATGGTCTTCTTGGTGCACGCGTCCCTCGTGGTCGCCATGACGATCTGCGCGACCTGGACCTCAAGCTCGTGTATGTTGCCGCCGAACCTCTGGGCCGCCTTGACGGGCTCCGTCACCGCGACGTAGGTTATGATGTTGCACAGGAACCTCGCCCTGTCTATGTCGAAGGACATGAAGTTCGCGACATCTATCGTGATCATCCTGAGCGGGACCCTGTGGACCGTCATGCCCAGTCCGAACAGGAAGAACCAGCTCGGGATCTTGAAGTACGCAGCCTTCCCGACGGTGTTGTACTCTTTGTGTGGCGAGAGCACTCGCATCTTGCCCTTCTGGATCACGACGTCCACGTAGTCGGCGGGGACTATCGTGTACATCGCCGCGAATATCGCGAAGAGCAGCAGGACCAGGAAGAAGATTATGAGTATCAGCATCCAGGTCTCGATCATGCGCTCACCTTCTTTTCAGGCCTGATGGCGGTGAGCACGAGCGTCCCGTCGTACAGCCGCCCCGCGATCATGCGGTGCGGGAGTAGCGTGACGATGTCCTCCTTCTCGACGTAGATGTCCTTCCCGTCGTTCAGGTCTCTGTAGGCGCTCTCCAGGTCCTCTATCGTGTGGAAGATGATCTTGTCCCCCTTGGCCTTGTCGCCGAGGATGAGCTCCTCGACTGAGTAGATCCTCTTCCCCTCCGGGCTCTGTCTCATTGTTCCACTTCCTCCAACCTCGCGCGTTAGCGCGGTTGTCGGCCTCAAGAATGTCATCGGCCTTTATTAACCCAGAGGGTGGGAATCCGTGCGTCGACGGGGTGACCACTCCGGGAGATTGCCATCAGATTCTCGAGCCGATGAGGAACAGATGGGGCAGCGAGCCGACCAGCGCCGTGAGGAAGATGAGGGCGATGGCGATGATGAAGTGCATGGTGACTATGGATATCAGGATGGAGACGGCCAGCACGACGAGGAGGACGACCCAGACCGCGGTGAACTTGACCGCTCTCCTTCCCGGAGAGCCGCCTATCCAAGGGAAGTCGTTCAGGAAGTCGTCCCTCCCCTCGGCCTGCTGCATCTTGCGGACCATGTGCTCGCTCGGAGGCCTGGAGAGGAGCCACGTCCCGCACCTGGGGCAGTTCGTGCCCCTCTGGTTGAAGCCGATGCGCTTCCCGCACTTTGGGCACCTCAAGGGATCAGCTCCGTCGCCAGACGGTAAGCGCTGTCACGGAGATGAATCCTTCTGACTCCGCGCGGTTCCCTTCAGGTCCAACGGTCCGATGGATAGGAGTCCTGGTGCAGGACGAAGGCGGCGAGCGCGAGGAGGACGACAAGGTTGACGAGGGCAAGGAAGAAAGCGATGATGTACCCCATCGACATGAACGGGTTGGGGAACCGCTCGCCCGCCCAGGGGACGACGAACATGAGGACCAAGAAGTCCGCGACCAGGATGGCGACAGCTGTCGCCACCGCCATCGGGAGCCTTCTCCTTCTGTCCTCCCGAGGCCCATCTCCTTCTCCAGACGCTGGAGCCAGCTCCGCAGACATGGTCCTCGCTCCCATCAGCCCCGACCTTGTACAACTAGGTTGCGGGGGCAAGTGCGCTGAAAGTCGATGTGCCTGGGTGTGGGGCAGCGGGATTTGAATCTCTGCCGAGGCAGCATGTCGCGAGTGCGCGGAAATCAATAGGGTCTTCGTACCGGGGTCAAACCCCTTTCATCTGGATGTACGCGTCAGGAGTGGTCTTCCTTGGATGACGAGTGAGCCTACGAGCAGTATGCTGTAGAGCAACTCTCCGACTGGGCGCGCTTCACTGTGTCTGTGCGGAGCACGCCCCATCATCCAGTCGGTGATCCTGTCCTGCCTCTTCAGCTTCTTCACATCCGCTCGGAAGGACCTCGACCTTGGCCACTGGGGAGAGAATGACCCATAACACGGACGCCAGCATGCCAATCCCAGCTATGAGGATTGTCATACGTAATCCTACAGTCTCGCCGAGGAATCCTCCAATAAGACCTCCAATCGGATAGACGCCCCAGACTATGAACCTCATGGTGGCGTTCATTTTGCCCTGAAGGTGATCGGGTGTAATGGCTTGTCGGAGACTTACCTGGTTCACGTTGTAGACTACGCCTGTGAATCCCGTCACAAACCAGATGGGCATGAGCACAAGCAGGGCATTTGACGGGTACGCGAGGACAATCAGCATGCTTGGCACCCCTCCCAGGAGTGCTGAGAGGATTATGGCATTCCCAAGTCCGATGGCCGCCACTATTCGCGACGAAGACACTGCGCCGGCCACGGCTCCCAGCGCACCAACTGCGAAGATCGCTCCGATCCAGCTGGGGGACAACTCGAGTGTGCTCTCCATGAACAGGATGAGAATCGCGAATGATATGCCCCAGAACAGGTTCCCTGTTCCTGTGCACCCCGCGATGCTTCTCAGCATCTTGCTTGAGAGGACAATATCTAGGCCTTCCCTGATCTCTCCAAGCACCGACTTGCATATCTCCGCCCTATGCACAAGTTCCCTCTTCTTGACTCGAAGGAGGAAGAAGGCTGAGCCTAGGAACGACAAGGAGTTGCCAGTGATGGCCAGCGGCGCTCCTAGGGCGCTCACCACCACACCGGCTAGGCTTGGACCACCAACCTGAGATGAGGCTCTGCTTGTCTCAAGCTTGCTGTTCGCGTCCAGGAGTTCAGATTTCCTGACCAGCGCCGGCAGATATGCTTGGTAAGCGATGTCGAAGAAGGCAGTGAAGATCCCCGCGACGAATGCGACGCCATACAAGATCGGCATGCTCAGAGCACCGAAGTACCATGATACTGGAACTACTGCAAGCACAGCTGCCCTTCCGAAGTCGCAGACTATCATTATCGTCCTTCTACACATCCTGTCAGCGAGCACGCCCGCCAGAAGGCCGAATAATAGGAAAGGCAACATCTCCAGAGCGAACAGAATGCCCATCTCGTATGGTACGGCTTCCAGAATCATGACGGCGGCCAGAGGCATCGCTATCAAGTAGAACTGGCTGCCGAAGACAGAGACTGTCTCAGCAGCCCACACATTGAGGAAGTCTCGATGACTCCACAGGGCACTTCTTCTTGACGGCATGAACACCATCACCAGCTGGACGGCCTTTGAGTGGTCCTACTAGGGTTTCTCCTTGTCAACTCTCCCTGATAGAAGTCGTTCCCTGAGAGTTCTCTGAGTCTCGAGATACTTGGCGAACTCACGTTCATTCATCTTCATCATCATGGCGAACTCTCCGAGATCGTGTCCGACTGATGGGTCGATATCGTCCATGTCGTAGATCTTCCCGACGATGTCCGGGTCTTCCCTGTGTCGCTTGAGTTCCTCTCCGAGTTTGAGAATACTGGATGCCTCCTTGTCGCTCAGATTGACATCGAGGCCAAGATTGTCGAGACCTCTCAGGATTCCCTGAAGCCACTCTATACCTCCACACTCGCTTGCGCGCGAACCGTTGACGAGATGGAAGTACCCAGCAGTCGCCCGGTAGAACGATTCAACGATGTGTTCGGTCCGCTCTTCTCTTGACACTTCCACCATATCTGCCTTGCGCAGTCTCTTGATGTGGTGGTAGATGGTCTGAGGGGTTAACTCCAACTCGTCCGCAATCTGACGAACGGTCATCTCCTTCGCACGGAGCAGATATATCATCTTCATCCTTGTATTGTCAGCCAGCAACTGAAACGCACCGGCATCCCTGATGATCTTCCTGTCTTTCATTGTCACACCTCTTGCGCGTGTATCTGGCTCATACGGCAGCCGTTCGCCCATTCTTTTGCTTCTTTGCGAGAACGGCCCATGACACGCCGTACAGATGCTTCTTGTCATTCAGTGGGATGAATCCTGACCATTCGATGGTCATGTCTCTATCCGCTGCTCTCTGCTGAAGGAATCCAGGCGTTACCTCACGAATGTAGTCCAGCTTCTCCTTTAGCATTCCCTGTCCCTTCGGAGGGAAGCCTCTGCCGGCTATGCACCCATCGCACCATCCCTCGAGCCACAAGGTCCTGTCTCCTGCTTCTATCTTCGCAACGATTTCACTGGGTCGCGGAATGTCTGGCACTAGTTCTGCGACAAGGGCCAGGATATCTTCGTGTGTTGGACGATTTGCATCGTTCATCGTATCACCGTTAATATGTTTGTATTAATGATGTGATGGTCATCTTGGTATTAAAACATATATCTAAACGGCTCTACATGATACGTTCGAAAGTAGGTGCGTCAAGGCGAAGGTCGAGGAGCGCTCAGGGGTGCGCTTCGAGCTTAGAGCACTCAGACGCACCTACGGGCAGATACTGCTCGACAGCGGGACCTCGATAGAGATCGCCTCGATAGCCCTTGGACATAGAAGCATCAAGACCACGCAGGCGTACTATTGCCAAAAGAGCCTAGACACGGTGAACTCCGAGGTTCTGAGGGCCTTGGACGACACCATGCCAGGCACCCCCGGTACAGAAAAACCCTTGATTTCTCAGACTACCGACTATACTGGCTATGCCTAGGAGTGGGGGCAGAGGGATTTGAACCCCCATCGACGGGTTTCCTCCACGCGGAGAGCGACTCCGCGCGTTCTACGGAC
>JALOTQ010000113.1 GCA_025457815.1 Thermoplasmata archaeon | reverse complement strand
TGACCTTCCCGCCGATGACCATCGCGCAGGAGCCGCACACGCCCGCCCTGCAGCAGAACCTGAACGCGAGCGACCCGTCCTGGTGGTTCAGTATCTCGAACAGCGCGTCGAGGACGGTCATGGCCGGCCGGATCTGGACATCGTACTTCTGCCAGTAGGGTTCCTTGTCCGCGTTGGGGTCGAACCTCTGCACCTTGACGGTTATGTGTCCTTCTGGCATGTCAGTACCTCCTGGCTTCGGGTTTGTACTTCCCAAGCGTGACCGGGGAGTAGGTTATGACCGGACCGGACGGCGAGTAGGTGGCGACCGTATGCTTCAGGAACTTGGCGTCGTCCCTCTCCTTGAAGTCGAGCCTGGAGTGCGCGCCTCTGCTCTCCTCCCGCTTCAGGGCACCCACGATTATCGCCTCAGCGACATCGAGCATGCCCTCCATCTCGATCGCCCTGATGAGGTCCACGTTGTAGGCCTTGCCCTTGTTCTGGACGGTGATGCGACCGTACCTCTCCTGGAGCTCCTTGATCTTGGCCAGGGCCTCCTCCATGAGCTTCTTGTCCCTGTAGATGCCGACCTTCTTGATCATCGTCTCTTTCATCTCGGCACGGATATCGGCATGGTTCTCGGGGCCGTTCCTGCTCAGGAGTTCCTCGATCTTCGCCTTCGTCTCCCTCATGCACTTGTTCATCGCGGCCTCGCCCTGCTTGGCGTCCTTCTTGCCCTGGACGTACTCGACCGCGGCCCTTCCCGACAGTTTCCCGAACACGACGGTGTCGAGCAGGGAGTTGCCTCCGAGCCTGTTCGCGCCGTGGACGCTCACGCACGCGCACTCGCCCGCGGCGTACAGGCCCTTGAACTTGGTCGCGCCCTTCACGTCAGTGTCCAAGCCGCCCATGGTGTAGTGCTGGCCCGGCTGGATCGGCACTGGTTTCTCGATCGGATCGACGCCGACGAAGTTGATGGCCAGGTCCCTTATCCCCGGGAGCCTCTCCAGGATCTTCTCGCGCCCGAGATGCCTGAGATCCAGGTAGACGTAGTCCTTGCCGTCTATTCCCCTGCCCTCGTTGATCTCGGTCTGGATGGACCTCGAGACGATATCTCTCGGGCCCAGCTCCATGGCCTTCGGGGCATACTTGGACATGAACCTCTCGCCCAGTGAGTTGATCAGGTATCCGCCCTCGCCCCTGGCTCCTTCCGTCATCAGTATGTTCGTCCCGAACAGCGAGGTCGGATGGAACTGGATGAACTCCATGTCCTTCAGGGGCACGCCGCGCTTGTAGGCGGCGGCCAACGCCGAGCCGGAGCTTATGAGCGCGTTCGTCGACCGCCCGTATATCTGTCCGCTCCCGCCGGAGGCGAATATGACCGCTTCCGCCATGAACGGCTCGATCTCCCCCGTCTTGAGGTTCCAGCAGATGACTCCTCTGCATGTGTCGCCATCCAGGACGAGATCCACCAGGACCCTGTCCTCGTACAGCGGGATCCCCATCTTGACAGAGACCTCCCAGAGCGTGTGGAGCATGTACATGCCGGTCTTGTCGGTCGCGTAACATGTCCTCGGATAGCCCGCGCCCCCGAAGGGCCTCTGGGCTATCTTGCCCTCATCGGTCCTCGAGAACGGGCAGCCCCAGTGCTCTATCTCGTAGATGCAGCCCGGAGCCTCCTTGGTCATGAGCTCAGCGGCATCCTGGTCCGCCAGGTAGTCGCTTCCCTTGATCGTGTCGAACCCGTGCTTCTCCCAGTTGTCGTCCGCCGCCTGCGGGTTGTTCGCCAGAGAGGCGTTGACCCCTCCCTGGGCTGCGCCCGAGTGGGACCTGACCGGGTGCACCTGGGATATTATGGCTGTGTCGACCTTCGGGGCCGACTCGATGGCGGCCCTGAGCCCGGCCAGGCCGCCGCCAATCACCAGTATCTTGTGGTATATCACGATCTCAGCCTCCTGAAGTTATGAACGGGAACAGGATCACGATGCCCCAGATCAGGGTCACGGCTCCCACGACGAAGAGGGTGATGTCGATGACCTTCTGGTGCCTCGCGAACTTCTCAAAGTCGAACAGGACGGTCCTCGTGCCGTTCAGCCCGTGGAAGAGCACCATCGCGAGCATGAGATAGTCCACCACGATGTACGAGAGCTGGTCGAGGCGCACGCTGACCTCGCCGAACGTGATCAGAGGCTCCTCGCCCGTCTCCTCCCCGACTCCGGAGAAGTGGCTTATGTAGATGTGAATCCCGAGGAGCACTATCAGCGCCACCGCCGAGAACCTCTGGAAGAACCAGGCCCATGTGCCAGCCACCTTGGAGGTGGCTATCCTCTTCTGCTCGGCCATCACGCCACCCCCTCAGGGAAGACGAGGTGCCATATCGCGAGCATGCCGCCGACCACGAGGACCGCCACGACGGCCATCGCGATCCAGAACACAAGCTTCTGGCGCTTGATTCCCAATCCGACGTCGAACAGCACTACCCTGAGGCCGTTGACGGCGTGGTATATCACCACTATGACCAGCACGAAGTCCATCAGCACGAACAGGGGCTGCGACGTCGTGGCCATCAGGTCGTCGAAACCCGCCTCACCGTCTCCGAGGGAGGCGGTCGATATGAACGACAGGTGCAGGAACACATAGGCTACGAGCACAAGCCCGGTGAGCCGGTGGCCGACCCATGCCCACATCCCCGTCTTCATGTTCGTCGGCCAGAACTCACTGTTTCTGCCGAACAACCACTTGAAGTCACTTATCTTCATCCAAACACCTAACCAAGATCAGTTCGGTTCTGCGTCCCGATCCGGATGCACTGACGACGCCCGTTCCCCGGGAGCCTCAGAAGCCCCGAATCCCCCGGCCGCCTAGACTAGCAGGATTATACTTAAGCATATCTCTTCGAACAAAAAAGAGGCGATTTCATCGTGCAGAGATTCAAACATCGGCGGATAATCGTGACAAGAATTTCGAATTTCGTTTCCGATTTCTGAACAAGGTTCATGAGGTTTTCCCCGTGCGTCCCCCGTTGCGAAGCGGCCGACGCAGGGCAGGCGCCGTCCCTCCTCGGCGCACGGGCCAATCCCAACAATGTCAAGTAGTCATATCTGAATATCCGGGGGCTGATAGCATGGACAAGTACCAATGCAACATCTGCGGCTACGTTTACGACCCCGAGAAGGGAGATCCGACGCAGTCCATCGAACCCGGCACATCGTTCGAGGACCTCCCCGAGGACTGGACATGTCCGGAGTGCGGGGCCGGGAAAGAGGAGTTCACGAAGCTGTGACTCATCTGCCAGGGCGATGATCCGCCTCGCGCGGACTCACATCTGGCGGCCCCGTCGAGGTGAGCGGTCAGGATGATACTGAGGCTGGCTCTAGTTGGTTTTGGGAACGTTGGCCAGGAGTTCGTCCGGCTTCTGCTGGCGAAGCGCGAGTGGCTTCTACGCAAGAAGGGCCTGGACATAGAGGTGCTGGCAATAGCCACGAAGTCAAAGGGCTCGCTGGCGTCTAGAAGCGCCCTGGACCTCGATAAGGTCCTGGACCTGGTCAAGCGCGAGGGCTCCCTGAGGGCCTACGGGCCCGAGTCGACGAACGTCGCACCGCTGAAGCTCATCGAAGGATCCGACGCGGATCTGATGGTGGAGCTGACGCCTCTCAACATCGATACTGGCCAGCCGGCGATAGACCACATCAAGGCAGCGCTGAGCTCTGGCATGGACGTGATAACGGCGAACAAGGGCCCCATCGCGTTCGCATACGATGAGCTGAGAGACCTAACGAGGGCGAGAGGCGTCCACTTCAGATTCGAGGGGACCGTCATGGACGGCACCCCGATATTCAACCTCGTGGAAAGGACCCTGCCAGGCTGCGAGATCATGGGCCTCGAAGGAGTCCTCAACAGCACATCGAACTTCGTCCTCACTGAGGTGGCCATGGGGAAGGACATGATGGAGGCCATACGAGAGACGCAGGCGAAAGGCTTCGCGGAGGCAGACCCGTCCCTCGACATCGACGGCTGGGACGCTGCGGCCAAGATTACCGCGCTCGCCAACGTGCTCATGGATGCCAGGACGACACCGAAAGCTGTCGACAGGAAAGGCATACGCGGAATAACTAGAGAGGATGTCACGAGGGCCGCGTCGCAGGGCAAGAAGTACAGGCTGATCGCATCAGCATCGCCAGACTCGAACGGCGTGAGGCTTCAGGTGCAGCCGCGACTCGTCGGCCCGGACCATCCGTTCTTCTGCCTGGACGGCACCTCGAGCGCACTGACGATCAGGACCGACCTGATGGGGGACATAACGGTGGTCGAGACGGGGCCTGCGGTCACTCAGACCGCCTATGCGGTGTTCTCGGACCTTCTGCTGATCGTAGAAGCGATCAGGAGCGGCTCGATCTGAGCCTCACATGACTTCTAGGCTGAACTCCATGTTGTCGTAGTAGTAGCCCGAACCCTTCCTGTTCTCATACTCCGCAGTCAGGATGGTCAGGTGTCCGCCCTCCTCACCTACGAGCCAGTTGAAGATCTCCTTCGCCTTTGTGTCGGTCGCTTGATTTCCGGCGGTTCTGTAGTAGTCCATGGACTTCTTCTCTACCTCTATCCCCAGGCTGAGCACCTCGAGTTCTCCAGCCTCGGGCCCCAGCTTGTACCGTCTGATGCCCCTGTCCTTGAAGACCGACAGCTTCGGATACGACGAGCGG
>JALOTQ010000112.1 GCA_025457815.1 Thermoplasmata archaeon | reverse complement strand
GTCGATGCGATGACGGCGAACTACATGAAGATCCCACACGAAGTCCTGGAGAAGATCTCCATCAGGATCACGAACAAGATGAAGGACAAGGTCAACCGAGTGGTCTACGACATAACGAACAAGCCGCCGGCGACCATCGAATGGGAATAGCCTTCTCAATACCCGAAATCGAGGTCGAAGAACCGCAGGTCGTCCTTCCACTCGCGCCCAGTGTAGTCGATGAAGAGCTCGATCCTGCCGATTTTGTCGAATCCCTTGGACCTGAAGAACTCAAGGGCCTTCTTGTTCCTGGCGACTGGCCTGACGCTAAGGAACTTGATGCCTGTCTTGCCTATGCGATCGACCACCGACTCGACAAGCATTGATCCGATGCCTCTGCCTCTGTGAGACTCGGCCACGATGAGGGGTTCAACCTCCACCTCCTCCTCAGTAACGAGAAACCCGACCAGGCCCACTACCATGTCGCCGTCCGTGGCCACCAGGAGGTGATCGGCGCCTGCTTTCTCCAGGTGTTCGTCGAAGTGCATCCCGGGATCGGGGCCGCCTATCCCCTGGTCGTCGTAGATGTTCCTATGCCATTGGGTCAGCTCCGCCCACAGCCCTCTGCAAGCCTCTTTGTCCTCGCTTCGGTAGCCCCGAATCACGATGTCTCCCAATTGCATCACATCCGAAGGATAAGGTTCGATAGTTCCGTCCAAGCACCCGGTCCTCTTAAATATTCCTCCGGGTCCGTTCGAGCTATCTGGCCGTATGCCCTTCGAACGTATTCCAGAAACGCTCCAACCCGAGTCAGTAGATGATTTATATCCCTCGAACCTTCCCATCTATCATGCGTATATTGGTCGTTGACAACGGCGGTCAGTGGACACACAGAGAATGGAGGGTTCTCAGGGACCTCAATGTCGAGGCCGAGATCATACCGAACACGACGCCGCTCGAGAAGATCAAGGCGGACGGGCTCGTACTGTCCGGGGGCGCCCCCCGTGTCGGACTTGACGCCCAGAAGATGGGCATGTGCGGGGACTACATCGACAAGGCCGGGGTGCCGGTCCTTGGGATCTGCGCAGGCCACCAGTTCATGGCCACACACCTCGGCGGCAAGGCGGGTCCCTCAAAGGTCCCGGAGTTCGGCAAGATGATGGTGACCGTCGACGACGAGGACGACCTATTCAAGGGGCTGCCCACGGAGTTCGTCGCGTGGGAGTCACACAATGATGAGGTCACGCAGCTTCCTCCAGATTTCGCTGCGCTTGCGCATTCCGACAACTGCCAGATACAGGCCATGAAGCACAAGACGAAGCCGCTGTATGGCCTACAGTTCCACCCGGAAGTGGAGCACACAGACAACGGCTATGAGATGTTCCAGGCGTTCATCGACATCTGCGCGTCTCACAAGAAGGCGTGAGGCATGGACCCGGCGCACCTGCCCTTGATCAAGCAGGCGCTGCAGAGACAACACAGGAAAGAGACTTTTGAGCACGCCCTCGGGAAGGCTGTGAGAGAGAGCGGCCTGGACTTCGGGATATACATCAAGATAGTCTCCGAGGTGCGCGAGGCGGCCTATCGCGACGGGAAGGATGTCGAGGATGCCGCCAGAGGTTTTCTAGCCGAGAAGTAACGCCACGATGAGGAGCCCGATGAAGACCGCTGCCATCACGACCCCTATCACCAGCATGGTCATGGCGGTCTTCCTATCGGATCCGAAGGCGATGGGCACGGGACCTATGAGGACCACCCCTCCGTAGCGCGTCTCGGTGCGCCGCCCAGGCGAGCCCGCTTCCGTCCTTGGCTCCATGTCTGGAACCCCGTAGGCTGCGGCACTGAACATCGCGAGGAAGAACGCGACGAAGCCCGCTATCATGAGCAAGACCCCGGAGATGAACATCCAGCCAGAGCCTGAGAACACCGGGAAGATCACGACGAGAGAGACATCGGCCTCCCCTGTGGCCACCGCGGCTGCTATCAGTGCGACCCCGCATGCGAAGAACGCCGCAGGAAGCCATCTCCATATCCCCGTGAGCGGTGCCGCCATAGCGTCAACCCGTCCTGATTACTGTTGGAGCGGGCTAATTAAGCTTACTGGCCCCCCACGGCCAAGCTCAGAAGCCTTTTATCGGGCACCTGCAATCTGGGTTGGGGGAGGCATAGCTGACCACACTCAAGGACCACATGGTTCAGATACTGAGGTCCAGGGACTTCTCTGTAGAGGAGAAGGAGGGTTACTTGTTCGGAAAGCGCGACGACATCTCCGTCGTGGTCATGGTCGCGAGCGACATGCTGTCTGATGACGTTCGCGACTTCGTCACCAATGTCTCCGGCTTCCCAGGAAGGAAAGTAGTCGCTTCTTTGGGAAAGATTGAGGACAGCGTCCAATCTTATCTGCAGAGACACGGCGTCCACTACTGGGGGCGCGAGGAGGTCGAGCACGAAATTGGGAGCCTCCAGTTGGTGTCCACGGACGGCCGGCCGGGCAAGAGCCTCATGGACGAGGTCATATCGGATGAGCTGCCCCAGAGGGTCGCAGAGCCTCCGGAGCATGCGATACCAGTGATCGTCGAGAGCGCCGAGGAGAGGGCTGAGAGGATCGTCAAGCCGAACTTCATGCTCGACGACGTGAAATACCTCGCGAGACACGAGGTTCAGGGATACAAGTACGATCTCGAGCTCGTGCCTCACTACCTGTTCCATTTCATCCTCAACCTGGGCGACGGCAAGCAGAAGGCCGGAATTGCCTCGGTGAACGCACTCACGGGCCACGTCGAGACATGGCGGTGGGGGTTCGAACTGGTCGACTCCATCGACCTCATACACATGAAGCGCGAGCCGAAGATCGACTACGAGCTGGCCAAGCAGACCGCTCAGGACCTAGTGTCGAAGGAATACAAGTCGCACACGGAGACGGTCAGGGACTATGGGCACTCCGAGATAATCGAGAGGAAGAAGTCGCCGGAGGATTCGATGATCCTCGAGTTCAAGGGTCTTGTCTACCTCCCTGTCTGGTGCGTCGAGGGCAGGAACGGGGCGATGATAATCAACTCGTCCAGCGGGAAGATAATCAGCGAGCACCTTCATGGCGGCGATCAGGCGCCTGAGTCTAAGCTAGGTTGAGGCTCTTCAGCCTGGCTGTGATTCCGTTCCAGTGCGTGCCCTTCCAGTAGACCTTTCCGCACCGGGAGCACTTCCAGAATTTCTCGTTCCCCAAGAATGCCCCTTCGGGGACGACCCCCTTCGCCTGGTCCTTGGGCAGATCCAAGAGCTCTCCGTTGCATGCGGAGCATCTGATGAACTCGTCGCTGTGTTTCAGCCCATGCTTCTCGGCCACGGCTTTGAGCTGCAAGTCGAGGTCCTCAGACTCGAGCAGAATCGCCCCTGGCTCCTTCGCCAACTCCTTGTCCCTCGTGATCACGAACCTGCTCTCTGCCCTGGCCAGCTTGATGATGTCCGGATCGTCAAGGCTCTTGTCGTAGATTGTGTCGTACCCCATCATCCTGAGCCACCTGGCAAGTGAACCCAGCATGTGGTCTGCCACGAACTTCGGCCGAGCGACGGAATCTGTCACTTCACCACCTCGTACCTGAGGAGGACGCCGCTTCCGAGGACCTTCGCGCTTCTGAGTCGAAGGGCGACCATCGCCTTTTCGCTATCGACTCCTTCGCCGCCCGCGGGTGTAGGAGCCTTGTCTCCGCCGATAACCACGCTGCCCACGAATATGAAGACCTCGTCTGCGAGCCTCGACTCGAGGAACGACCAGATGACTCTGGAGCCCCCTTCTACGAGCAACGAACTTATGCCGCGCTTTTCCAGAATCGGAATCAGCTTCTTCAGGTCAACGTCCTTCCGGCCGCATCTGACAGTCTCCGCGTTTGGAAAGTTCTTCTTGCAGCCAGAGTTGGTCACTATGATCGTTCTCGAGCTGCCATCCAGGACGAGCGCGTTTTTAGGCGTCCGCCCATACGAGTCAAGAACTATCCGCACTGGATTGCGCGGATTCCTCACGTACTTCCCGTTGACCGTCAGCTTCGGATCGTCAGCGATGACCGTCTCGACGCCGACCAGAATGGCGTCGCACGAGTTTCTCAGCTTGTGCACTCTCTTCTTGTCCTCCTCGTTGGAGATCCTCGTCTGCTTCCTGGTCTTGAGTGCGATCTTCCCATCGGCGGACATCGCGCAGTTCACTATGACTTTCAAGCCGGTCCTCAGATGAGCATGACTGCGCGGCGTAAGAATCTTTTGGAACGGTTACGCCAGTATGGAGAAAACAGGGATTCCGAGGGGGTTGTGTTCCTACGGCAGTCGCATGTTGGGAGTCCTCTGCTGGATGGCTTTGGCGAAGCCGCCTGCATTCAACCCCCGCGTGGCTGGAACGCCTTCTCATTCTTAGGCCTGACGAGACGTCCAGACGTCCCCGTCTGCTCTGATGGCTCGAACGCCGTTCTCCGAAGACTTATTAGTGGTCTATCTCATTTGGGCAGCGATGGACAGGAACGACATCAGAATCTATGAGTTCAAGAGGATGGATCTCAAGGGAGCCACCATCATTGACGGTTTCCCAAGCGTGGGGCTCGTTAGTTCCATTGCAGCCAACTACCTCATCAAGGTGCTCGAGATGGAGCACATCGGAATCATGGACTCGGTCCATTTCCCCACTGTGTCTCTCATAAGGGACGCGAAACCCCTGAGCCCGGTTCGGATCTACGCTGGGAAGAAATCCAGGACGGGAGACCAGATTGTGGCGTTCATCTCTGAGTTCCAGGCACCATCCAACCTGATAAGGCCGATTGCCTACTCGATGGTCGA
>JALOTQ010000111.1 GCA_025457815.1 Thermoplasmata archaeon | reverse complement strand
GCCAAGTCCGCGACGCCCATCCCCTTCTCCTTCATGTCGCCGAGGGAGTCGTAGATGAGTATGACCACCTGTTCCTTGATCCTCTCCTCCACCTCCGCGCTCGTCGAGAAGTTGAACGTGCCCACGAACTGGTTGACGAAGTTCTCAGCTGAGGCGACCTTGTACCTGAACTCGCCGAATATGCGCAGGTTGACCATGCCGAACTCCTTGTCCCTGAACTGGTACGGCTGCTTGGAGCCGAACTTGCCGTCTATGGCCCTCTTCTGGAGGAAGATGACCTCGGCCTGCTGCTGCACGCCGCCGATCTTCTGCAGTATGGTGCCGATGATCGGCGCGTTCAACGACGTGAGCGCGTACCTGTCCGGCCTGTCGATGTAAGCGAGCGCCTTGCCGTCCCTGTAGAAGACGGCCATCTCGTCCTCGCGGACGACCAGGTTGTCGTTCCACTTGATGTTCCTGGGCATGCGATACATTATGTTCCCGCGCTTGGTCGCATCCTCCCACTTGAATGTCTCCGAACCTATCAGACTCATCTATCACACCTCCGTGCCCTGGATGACGTTCATCCTTCTCGTGAAGTTGTCCTCGAAGGCGTTTATCCTGGCCTTGATGTTCATGATGTCCTTGTGCATGGTCGCCTCGTCGGCAGCCATGATCGAGCTCTTGAGCGAGTCGATGCTGGAGGCGATGGCACCTATGTGGTCTATCATCCCGGCGTCGTACTCGTAGAGCCGGTTCATCTCGTCCTCCTTCACCTGGATATCGGCCGCGAAGCCGGAGTAGCCGCCGTCCGTGTGGGCGACCAGGCCCTCGAGCTTCTTGAAATTGTTGATCAAGCCACCGACGGAGTCCAGGTCCTTGTACGCCCCACCCTGGGCGAGCAGGCTCCTGCACTCCTCGAGCCCTTTCCTCTGCATCCCCAGCTTCTGCGCGAGCTGCTGGCGGAGCATCTTGTCCGCATCCCTCAGGTCCTCCCTCTTCCTGTACCCTCTAAACCCGGGGATGAACATCTGTATCTTCTTCAGTATTCCTTGGTCTTCCGAAACTCTCTCTCTTATGTCTGCTGGCATCGGGGGTTCCCTCCGATTTTGGTCTGCTATTATCTTGCAGAAGAGCTAATAAAGCCTTCGCTGGAAAACCCCTCGAATGAGAATACTCCTGGCCACCGTTTATGAACCCAGAAGCCTTTCGGGTGTAAACGTGCCTTTCAAGATAGTGGGCGTCATCGGAGCCAGCAAGGCCGATTCGGAGATACTCAGGCTCGCAGAGGAGGTCGGGGCGGAGATAGCCAAGAGGGGATGCGCTGTCGTCTGCGGCGGGCTCACAGGCGTGATGGAGGCAGCGTGCAAGGGAGCGAGGAAGGAGAGCGGGCTCACGATAGGAATCATCCCCTCGGACGAGAAGAAGGACGCCAACGTGTATGTCCAGATACCCATCGTCACGGGCATGGGCTCTGGGCGGAACATCATGCTGGTCAAGACCGCTGATGTCATCATCGCGGTTGGGGGCGAGTTCGGCACGTTGTCTGAGATCGCCCATGCACTCAACATAGGGAAGACCGTGATCGGCCTGAGAACGTGGAAGCTTGACGCAGCACACATACACCACGACCACCCGATACCGAATTTCACGGAGGCGTTCTCTCCGAAGGAAGCGGTCGACCTGGCACTCGCGTCGATTTCTGCGCAAAAGTAATGTATGCAGGCGCGATGGCATCCGCGAGATTAGTCCAAGGATTGTGTCAACTCATGACAAAGTCGAAGGTTTTCATAGCGCAGGACTCGGACCGGTCCAGGGCGACGCGGAAGGTAGTGAGCGCGGCCGGTCTTCCGGAGCTCGCCGGCAAGCATGTCCTTGTCAAACCGAACTTCAACACCGCGGACACGCCCCCTGGTTCGACTCACGTCGACACGATCAGGACCGTCGTGGAATTGGTCAAGGCGAAGGGGCCGAGGAAGATCACGCTCGCAGACAGAAGCGGCCCTGCCAAGACCAGCAAGGTGTTCCAGGAGAAAGGAGTATTCGCGCTCGCCGAGGAGATGGGGTTCGAATGCCTTATCCTCGATGAGATGCCGAAGGACAGGTACGTCAAGGTCAAACCCCCAGGAAGCCACTGGATGAACGGATTCTGGTTCGCGAAACCTGCGCAGGAAGCAGATGCCGTAATCGGCCTCTGCTGTCTGAAGACGCACCAGTACGGAGGGCACTTCACCATGTCCCTCAAGCTGGCCACCGGGCTAGTCCACAGGAGCAACATGACGGAGCTTCATACGTCGGTGCTCAACCAGAGGAACATGATCGCCGAGATGAACGTTGCATACAAGCCCGCGCTGGTCGTCATGGACGGCGTGGACGCGTTCACCTCGGGCGGGCCGATGACAGGCACGCTTTGGAACGCGAACCTGACATTCGCCTCATCAGACCGGGTCGCCCTCGACGCTGCAGGGGTCGCGGCGCTCAAGATGCACGGGACCACCAACAAGATAGAGAAGAAGCCGATATTCGAGCTCGATCAGATCAGGCGCGCGGCCGAGCTTGGCCTCGGGGCATCATCCCCCGATGAAATCGAACTGGTCCCCGTCGACGAGGCGTCGGAGAAGGTTGTGACCTCGATAAGGTCCGTCCTTTCAAAAGGATAAGGCTGCGACGGCATCTCAGCCCGGCTTCCTTGACTTAACACTGTTCTGCGGTCCTGTCTCAGTCAGTACGCCATTAACGCCGTTATTTGCACAGGAAACGCATTAAACAAGAAGTTCACTATTGGTAGAGCACCGGCCAACGATTGTACTCATTTGACACAGAGAGAGGATAGATTGTTTGACAGGCGAGTTTCGAGTACGCCGAGAAGCGCGGGTTTTACAGGGAACCGGGTGAGGAAGATGGAATCAGCGAAGACAATCAGGACGAGCATGAGCAAGCGAGGAAAGACCGCCGGTGTCATGCTGGCGTTGGGGCTTGTCGCTGCGGTGGCATTCTCGCTGGCGCCTGTGTTGAATTCGGCAGCGCTCGATGAAACTGAGGGTGGCGACTGCTCATTGTGTCACAATGGTCCTGACACCGATTCTCTTCTGACGCACTCGGGTGTGCCCTCCTCCTACACTCCCGGGAATACGTACACCATCACGATCCAGATAACGGATGGAGCAGGAACACAGTCTTTTGACCTGATAGTGTCTGCTGGAACCTTGAGCAATCCCAGCACAAACGCGGAGATCAACAGTGCGACGGAGGCCTCGGCGAACGACGGAGTAGACCTCTCCGCTGCAACGACATTCACGGTGGATTGGACGGCTCCGTCATCTGGTTCGGTCACATTCGACTTCTGGGGAGTGTCTGGGAATGGCGCCTCGGCAATGAACGACCCCTGGGACCATGACACTGTGTCCATAGCCGATGTCCCCGAGTTTCCAACGCTCCTTCTGCCTGTCATGGGCATGCTCGGGGGCGTGTTCGCCATCACCTTCATGGGCAGGAAAGCCAAGAAGTGAACCGATCGCATGGGCGGTTCTCCCCGGGCCAAACCATTCCATTTTCCCACATTTCTGTTGACTCCTCAGTCAACGATTTCCCCTTCTTGATATAGCGAGCGGGCCAGTATTGTCCCGATAAACATGAACCCCGACAGGTTCGTTCAAGTGTCTCTTGCAGCCGCCGCTGCGCTCTGCATGGTTCTGGCAGGAATCGTCACGTTGATTGGAAAAGGGCCTGAGGAGAATCAGACCTGGTACTCGTTCCTGAACACGTTCAGCAGCGACGAGCAGATCCGCGACTACTTCTCCGAATCCGACGAATATGCCGCTGCGGGAGGGAATTACTCGACTCTGGACCCGAGGTCCGAGACGGACGCCTCCTTTGACGGGGCATCCTCTGATTCCTATTCAAGGACCAACGTCCAGGTATTCGGCGTCGACGAAATGGACGTCGTGAAGACGGACGGGGCATTCATATACCGGTCGACAGGGGCCGGAGTCTCGATCGTCAAGGCATATCCTCCGTCCGACCTGGCGAACGTGTCTGTCATCGAATGCGGAGACTTCACCGATGCGGATGAGGACATGTCGAGCTTCTGGGTCTCCGGCCTGTTTGTTCTTCCGGGGAAATTGATCGTCGTTGCTTCCTTGTCTGATTACTACTACTATCTTCCATGGTACTACGATTGGACAAACGACAGCGAACCCACACCCGTGGATTATCACCCGCCCAGGACCGTCGTCGGGGTCTTCGACCTCAGCGATCCGGCTGATCCCGAACTCGACTTGATGGTTGGCGTCTCCGGCTACCCCACGGCGGCCAGGATGATCGACAACATGGTCTATGTCATCGCGAATTCGTATCCGTGGTCCTTCAGCTCTGACGATGTCCAGATCCCTGAGGTCTGGACCGGCAACGAACCTGAAGACATGGACCCGGGCAAGATACACTACGATTCCGAGATACAGGACGCATCTTCATTCATCAACCTGCTCGCCGTCAACATCGACTCCGGGGACTTCGACTACGAATCTATCGTGAGTGGTTACACATCCACGGTCTACATGACGACAGAGTCGCTCTACCTCACATTCGAGAAGTGGGTGGGAGATTGGAGCTGGATCGAGAACGAAGTGGCGACGAGCGAACCTGACGGGCCAAGGACGACGATATACAGGATCGAGATCGACGGTCTGACAATGATACCTCAGGCCAAGGGCGAGGTAGAGGGTTGGTTGCTCAACCAGTTCTCCTTGGACGAGAGTGGATCATACCTCAGAGTAGCGACAACCACCAGCTGGATGGACCCCGAGAACAATGTGTATGTCCTCGGTCCCGACCTCAGCACGGTGGGCG
>JALOTQ010000020.1 GCA_025457815.1 Thermoplasmata archaeon | reverse complement strand
CGATGAAGGACATCATGAAGATTGAATACTTCCACGCCTCGAAGTTCGGCAACGGGGCCATGGTCGCAGAGGAGTTCAAGAAGTTGATGGCCGCTAAAGGAGTCGCCGTGAACGTCCACCACATCCGAGACGCGCGGCCGAAGGAGCTAATGGCAGCGGACCTGTACGTCTTCAGCTCACCAGGCCGTATCGGCAAGCCGATCGGCAGCGCGCGTCGGTTTCTGAAGAAGGTGCAGCTGCAGCCTGGAACCAAGTATGCCATCTTGACGACCGAGGGGGCTCCCCAGCCTGACAAGAAGACCGGCAAGATGCCCACAGAAGAGGAGATCGCGAGATGGGAGCGCGTCAGACCGATAATGAATGAGCTGCTCCAGGCGAAGGGCATGAAGAAGGTCGCGGAAGGGAGTGTCTTCGTGACGGGCATGAAGGGGCCCCTGGAGGAGGGTTGGCAGAAGAAGGTAGAGGCCTTTGCGGCCCATATCCTGTCAGAGGGTTGAGCCTCGGAAGAGCCCATAGGGGAGGAAAGGCGACTCTGGCCTGAGGGATTCTCATCAAGATTCACTGCGAGCACGGGATTGCCCTCATGATTGGCCTTCTTCTCTGCGCCCCTGTGGTCTTCGAAGCGACAGCTACTACGATGCGGTGGGCATCCGGAACCCGCTGTGACAAGTATCGGCTGTGATAACGGCCCAGAAAACGACTTAAGCGACGCGCGCGGATAACATAGGTCCAGATTCGGATGAAGTGCCGTTATTGTGGGTCAGTCACAGACGACAGATACATGTTCTGCAGTAGCTGCGGGGCGAATACACACCAAGAGTCCGTTGCGGTCGAGCCAGGAGCGAGGGCGTCTGGCAGAAGGCGAAGGTCTGGCGTCTCCGACTTGCTCAAGGGCTCCGTCGTAGGAGGGGTCATTGGAGTCATTCTCCTAATTGTGGGGATTCTTGTCATCCTATCGTCCTTCACTTCGATCTTGGGTTCTGCCCTTGACACGGACGATGGCGCGGGCGGGATTGTCGAGGGGATGCTGGGAGGGTTCGGCAGGATGATCGTCGGAGCGATCATATGCGCGGTCGGTGGGACCCTGATGTTCTGGAGCTTCATAGGGTTCATTATCGGGGCAATAGATAGCCGCTAGGAGTTCGGTCCTCGGAAAAGACCATAGGGCCGGGAATGCCTTCTAGGTGCGGAGGAATGGCGATGAAGTGCACCAACTGCGGCGCGGAGAATCAGGCGGGAAAGAAATTCTGCGGGGATTGCGGGAAGCCGTTGATGGTCGTCCCCGCGCCTGCCGCAGAATCGAAGTCTAGGAACTGTGTCGCCTGCGGCCGTGCCATCGGCTGGGATGCGAAGACATGTCCTTACTGCGGGCACGATTATCGATCCAAAGTGATCAAACTCTCTCAGGCCTCCCAACCTCAGAAGTCCAAGAGCGCGCTCTGGATAGTCGCGATCATCGTGGTTGTGATTGTGGTCATTTTCGTCATGCCAATCCTGCTCTATGTTATGGTCCTTGGAATTGGAGGGGCGCCATCGGCAACCCCAGTAGCTGTCTATGCCCCTGAATACATGGCGGGCAGCTGCAAAGTGACGATCCTATCCGTTCAGGCGAGTAACCCGGTACCATGGGATGACGTGACCGTCCAGCTCACAGACGGCATCCATTTCGCGTTGTGGGAGCCAGCTTCAGCCGACCTCGTAGGAGGTCCTTCGACCACTGCGTCGTATGCCGCAAAGTATGTGGGCACGACGGCCGTGAACTTGACGGTAGTTGACCTAGCCGGCAACGGCTACGTAGGCAGCGGTGACTACTTCACGTTCGCTGCGGTCATCTTCGCTCCAGGTTCCTACTCGGCCGTTCTGATATACATCCCCACGGGTGAAGACATTGGGATTGGTGCGAGCTTTTACGTAGCATAGAGCATGTCCGACTCTGCATCGGAAGAGATCATGGAGAGGGAAGAGCGATATGATGGAAGCGACATGGTGGTAGCTGGACGTGAGCTGGCGGACAGAGTCTTCCTGGTCTGCGGGGAGACGCTCCAGGGTCCCCTTAAGGAGGGCTGGCAGGCGCGGGCGGAGGAGTCTGTGGCGGCATGCTTGCCAAGGCTTGAGCGGTCTTGAGGAGGCTCCTGAAAGGAACATATGGATGTTCTGAGATTGGCTTCTCGGGGTTGATGACATGGCGGACATATCGAAAGGTGCAGGGCAGACACGGTCTATGCAGGGATCAAAGAAGATCCTCGTGGCCTACTTCTCTTGGTCAGGGAACACGCGCGAGGTCGCTAGTCTAATCCACAAGATCGTCGGGGGAACTCTCTACGAAATCGTTAGCGTGGACAAGTATCCCAGCGACTACAACGAGTGTGTGGACCAGGCGAAGAAGGAGCTCGATGCGGAGTACATGCCGAAGCTGGTGTCGGATGTCGAGGTCAACGGATCCTACGATGTCATATTCATCGGCTATCCCAACTGGTGGGGCACGATACCGCGGCCGGTCGCCTCATTCCTGTCGAAGTGCGATTCAGGGAAGACAATCGCGCCCTTCTGCACGCACGGAGGCGACCGTCTCGGGCAGAGCGTCGAAGATATTGCTACACTCTGTTCGCGGTCGACCGTCTTGGAAGGACTTGCGGTCCGAGGCGGGGACGTTGGGAATGCGCAGAGCAACGTGTCCGAATGGCTGCGCAGAATCGGAATGACAGAGTAGGAGACCGTTCTCGCAAATAGAGACACGTCTGAGACGTGGACTGCTCGTGATTCTGCGGAAGCTCTTGACAAGATGTACCTGATTTGCTGCAGATACAGCGGTATCTGAACCGGTCTTGGCTGGTGTTTCTCAGCAGGCAGAGATTCTCGTTCGATTCCAGGATTGTCGATGGTCTGGCAGTATTCGGGCCCTCGCACATTTAAATATCGTGATGATTATTAAAAATGCGCCGCCACAAGGTCGGGAATGTGTCGCAGTCGAGGTCAGATCGCTCTCCGTCAGGTTGACTCATAACAACCATTATCGGCGCAGAGTTGCATCGTTGATTTAATGGCAGACCTTGATGTCAGGATTGTCCAGATGGGTGCGAGGCGCCTTGCTTATGTGCAGGAGTTCGGGACGGTCACGGGAGATCCAGAGAAGGTGGCGTGGTCCAAACTGGGGAGATGGGTGAGGGCGAAGGGGTTGACAGTCGGCCCGAGCGGCTATCACTACTTCGGCGCGAACGACCCGCCGCCCATGAAAGATGGGGACCGCTATGGCTACTTCAGCGGTGTGACGGTCCCGCAAGGAGTGAACCCTGAGGGAGAAGTCAAGGTGAAGGTGCTGCCCGCCTCGACGTATGCGGTGGTGCGCTTCAAAGGAATAGACAGCATAGGCTCGATGTGGCAGGCGCTTTATAACTGGGTCGAGAGGAGTGGCGAGTGGAGTATCGCAGGCCACGGTCTCGAGGAGCTCCTGACACCTGTGGACACAGACGATGTCGGAAAGTACCCCAAAACCATGGTGTTCGACTTGTGGCTGCCAATCTGCAAGCGCGGCGTTCCCAGAAGTGGCTCGTGCGACAGCCTCATGTGACTAGGCCAACCAGGCATTGCTGAGACCGCCAGAGGAAAGGACTCCTCGCTATGGTGCGGGAATCTCGTGTCTGAGCGTCCGGACCCCCTCTTCGGAGATCTCGTAGAAACGGTTCTTGTGGGCCTTGGGGTTGGCGCACTCGACGAGCCCGTGCGAGCTCAGGACTCTGAGCGTGCTGCTCACGTGCGAAAGGTGGATGCCCGTCGATTTCGCTATGCTCGTGGGCGTCTGTGGTCCGTGACTGAGGGTTATTAGGCAGAGTGTTCCGTACACGCCAGGACGAATAGTACCGCCTCCTTTGGGTTATTCGGACTGTCGTTGTGAGCAGCCTGGTGTCTATACGGAACAACGTACAGCGCGATCTCTATGTAAACTTTCGTACGTGGATGGCCAGTTGTCGTACCGCCTCGGTTTGGTCCCGGTCCATCGGCCCCTTGGAGCTCAGGCAGGGGGCACTCCAAAAGTTGTCTCAGTAGCGCCCCTACGAAGAACCACCCTCCTGAAAAGCTTGAAGTACGCTAACTGCAATCCTTGCTCTCGTGGTGGACCTCGGAGTTCTAGCGGCTGAGCCATATCCCGCTATTGTCCTTGTCGGAGGAGGGCTTCTGGCAGCCTCTGTCGCGCTATACGGAAAGCGGGACGACTCTCACCTGGACGAACTCGGCACATACTTCGGCTTCATCCTGGGGGCATTCATCGGAGTGATGGCGGCTCTCGTGGCGATCGAGGAGACCGTCAACTGGTTCACGCTGGCGATGATGATCTTGCTGGCAGCTACCCTCTTCACAAAGCCGATCAAGGAGATCCCGTGGGCCGCCGTCGTAGGCTTGATTGCCGGCAGCGCCGCAGCTTATGCTGTGTGGCTGTTCCTGCCCTCCTTGGTCTCGGGCGAGAACGGATGGATGATCCTTGCCGGGGCGTTCCTGATTGTCGGAGTCATCGTGCATATGATCTTCCATTTCTTGGAGGATGTGCTGAAACTCACTGGGATGATCCTGAACTGGAGGCCGGTGATGGTCGTAGTCGGTCTGGTGGCCGCGGCAGAAGGGGTCCTGCTCCTTCTCGACAGCTCGCTAGCATCATTGTTCTGAGAGAGCCTCCGGGCTGCGTGCCGACCCGCACTGGCCGGACGCCTGCGAAGCAGTAGAAGGACACAAATAGCACCAGCATCGATACTCCGCCTGGGGAGGTTCGAATACCGGAGGTATCCGCGTGGGGGAGTTCTCAACTAGGAACTTGAAGTTCTCATGCGGCGCACTCGGGGCTCTGGCGTCAGCCTGTTCGTTTGTGCTGTTCCCGATCGCCCTCTATACGATCGTTCGGGCGAACTACGCGGGCGCCCTGACTGAGGACAGTACGGAAGTGCTCAACGCGTTTCTGCTGTACGCGGTCCTTCTGGGAGCGGCTGTCGTTCTCGCGGTCTACCTGTATGGGTGCTACCCCAAGGGCTCTCGGCCCAGGCTGTTCTTCGGAGCGCTCTCTGGCGCGGTAGTCGTCGCGTACGCGTTCATGGTGCTCGTCGCGAGCGGGATGGCAACCGTTCTCGAGGATCATGGAGTACCCTTGGACACGCGGTACTTCGCATCCATGCTGGCTTTCGCATCGGTGCCGCTGGTCCTCAGTGCCGTCGCCGACTACCTCTTGGTGAGAAAGGATTGGCTGGAATCAAGCCACTCGAGCGTTCCGTCGGAAGGGGTGAGCGCTCGGTGAATGCGTTCCCAGCTCGTCGTCACAGGGGAGACAGCTCATCATGGCGAAGGCTAGGGTGAGAAAGCTCAGGAGCGAGGGTGGGGGCAAGCCGCCTCATGCAGCGAATGGCAGGTCCGCCGAGCCGACGGAAGAAGGAGAGGGGGCTGTCGCACAGAGCGGCCTAGTGTTCGTGTCAGCCAGGAAGCCGGCTGTGAGCGATGGCACGGCCGAACAGGAACCTGTTCAGGAGGTGCAGGAGCCGGTTGCCTGCGGGAAGACGGCTCCGGCGGGCGATGTTGTCAAGCAGCCACCTCAGACGGGCGGAAGCACGAGCGTACCATCGGTGGATCTCCGCAGTCCCAGAGGGGAGTTCAGCCTTCGCATAGGATCGTTGGACCTGGCCCGCGAGTCGATCTTGCGGACCTACATGACGTTGGTGCTGTGGCCGATGTTTACTGCGCTCACGATCCTGGTCGTGCTGATGGCTCAGGACGCCGAGGAGGTCGGGGACATGATCGCCTCTATGGAGTTCATCCTCGGTTCGGCCGTCGTCATGGGCGTCCCGCTCATGCTGACATCATGGTTCCACGGGCTCTACCCAAAGGGCTCCTACGGCCGGTTCGCTGCAGGCACGGTCTTCGCTTGCTTGCTCGTGACATGGCTGGTCCTCGTCCTGGTGATCTCCGACCTTCAGGGCGGGCTTGCCGGCCTCGGCGCGGAGCTAAGGCTCGAATGGGCCCTCATCCTCGTCTGCCTCTCACCCGTCTTCTACTTCGGGGCGACCGTCTCCGAGCTCGTTGACGACCGGGCTGCTTGGAGGAAGAAGATGGGGGCCGAGCTCAAGGAGGTCCCTCCTGACCTTCGAAGCAGGTTCGTTGACTTCGATCGTCGGGTGGGAAAGTTCGGCAAGGGGAACTCTGAGGCGTCGAGGGCCTATCTCAAGTTCCTCGTGATCCCCGTGATGTTGCTGGTATGCTCTGATTGTCTGCTAGGCCGGATGGACCTGGAGGCAAAATACCTGATCGTGTCCACAATAAGCGCGATGTTCGCGACCGTGCTAGTGTTCGGGACGGCCTTGGTCATCCTGCGATTCCTGCACGGGTTCTATCCCTGCGGGTCTGTCAGCAGGGCCGTGTTCGGCATATCGGGCGTGTTCGTGATGATAGTGTTCGCATGGGCGGTCGTCATGAACTCGGGACTGGAAAGCGAGCTTGAGCAGAATGGGTTCATCATAGACATGACCGTCTTGATGTTGCCAGTCCTGATGTTCGTGGGATTCCTCGTAGTCTTCGAGGCTTCCGAGCTGAAGGATTGCAGGCGCATGTACCGCAGGTCGGTGGGTCTGCCGGTCGAGCCCTATGTTCCCGCGGAGCTCTACAACCGTTTCGATGACTTCCGCACATTCTACGCGTCATTCACGAACGGTTCCCGCGAGGGGCGCATAATCCTCTACAAGTATGCCCTTGAGATACTGGCGATAGTGATTCTTGTCGCGATTGGCGTGAGTGTCTATGAGTCCCCGAGCGCCGGGGACCTCAACGAGACCGTGAGATCGTACCTGAACCCGCCTGACCTGGAGAATCGGATGCAGAACATGATCATCGTCCTCGTAGCTCTGGCGGTCGCGAACACCTTCTGGGAATTCCTGGCCTGGTCATACAGGGAAGGCTCATTCGCGAGACTGGCCATGAGCGGAGTCGTCGCCTTGGTGGCGAGCCAGTGGGCCTACTCCTTCTGGAGCACTCTGGCCAAGATCATACAGTCGAAGTGGATTACCGATGTCATCAACTACATCATGTTCGCGGCCTTTGGGTTCATAATGATCAGGGCTGTCAGAGAGGTCTACAAGGGCTTTCTCAGGAACAGGAACAAGTACCTCCAATGGAGGTTGTCCGCCTTGAAGAACGAAGCTCCTCCAGCTGCACATGCGCCACCGCAAGCCCCTTCTTCATCCGACACTGCGCCAAGGAACGTGAACGGACGGGGAGCATGACCGGGGCGTCCAGTTCTCGGCCGGCTCTGCGAGCGGAGGATTGCGGATTTCCTGAGCTCAGTGGGCCGTAGGATGGTGTGCAGGGAGCCGGATTTGAACCGGCGGACGCCTGCGCGACTAGACCCTGAATCTAGCGCCGTTGACCAGGCTTGGCTATCCCTGCGCCTTGGCGGTCAGACGATTACAGCTCCCGTATAAAAACCTCTCCCGCCCGTTGCGGATCCGTTCCAGACCTCAGGAGACGCTCGGCGTTTCGCCCGCGCGCGACCGGGCAGTCCGAACAAAACGATATAGCCAAGGGTGGCAATCTGGACACAGAAGGGTGATTCGATAGCAGACACGAAGCTCATACCCGCCGTGTGCCCGCGCTGCGGCGCCGACGTCAATCTCCCGGAGGACTTGAAGAAGGCGCATTGTGTCTACTGCGGGGCCTCCATAATCATCGGGAGCGTCGGGAACAAGATGGAGTGCAGGATATGCGACGGCTACGGCCGGTTGGATCAGTGTCAAGCCTGCGGAGGATCAGGGCATTGCACCTGGAGCCGGTCGATGGAGGGCATGATAGGCATAGACAATGCGAAAGTCACCTACTACAGGGGCAAGAACCAAGCTCATTGCGAGGGTGGCAAGTGCTCTGCCTGTGGGGGCACTGGCCTGACGGAGCTACGTCTTTCATGCCCGTTCTGCAACGGTCTGGGGACTTGTCCAAGATGTCATGGCACGGGCAAATGTTCCGGGTGCAACGGTGTGGGGTCGATTCCCCATCCGAGGGGTTCCGAGAAATGCTATCTCTGCCACGGCGTGGGCCTCGTCCCGGTCGAAAAGGCCGAAGTGCGTTGGGCCGAACGATGCCCCGTGTGCAGGATGTCCGCGGTATCCGACGGTAACTTCTGCTCCTATTGCGGGATCGCGAGGAAGTGTCCCAAGTGCGGCAAGGAATGGACGGCCGCGGGGGACGTGTGTGAATCGTGCGGATACAAGCGCGGGACGAAACCGTCCTAGCAGGTGTGCAGGCAGACCTCTTGAAGATCGGTTCAGGGTCACGAAGCGCGTGCCTACATCGCCACTATCTCTTCGTGTACGCCCAGGCCCTTGCCGCGCATCCTGTGCAGGTACCTCTCGATAGGGAGCATCTCGGGCACGAACAGCCCGCTGCCCTTGACGTCGTTCGCCACGAGCATCTCGGCGCCTATCGCGGCGCCCGTTCCGACAAGGTAGCCGGTGGCGGTCGAGTTATGGAGCTTGAACGCTTCCTCGTGCTTCATGCCGACCCAGGTCCTGACGGTGCACTTCTCGCCCTTCCTCAGGCCGACGGCATCGACCATGATGCCTGCCGAGCCCTTGATCTTCCCGACCATATCCACAGGGTTGGGGAGGCACGCGGCGACGAACTCGAGGGGCTTGACCTCGATCCCGTTGACCATGACCGGCTTCTTCTTGTGCAGCCCGAGGCGCCTCATCACGTTCGCGAGCCTCGCGAGCCCATCAGAGACGACTATCATGAAGTCCACGTACTTGACGCCCTTGATGAACTTCGGGATCAGGAATGTCTCGTCGTGGGTGGTGTTGTAGACGGTATGTGAACCGACCGGTTCGGGGAAGTTGTAGATCTCCTTCCTCGAGAGCGGAGGGAGCCAGTGTATCTTCCCGCTGTTGTACACCGCCGCCTTCATCGTGATCTCGTCGAGCATGTCGCAGGTACACCAGAGCGTGAAGACCTCGTAGTCCGTCGAGGTCGCATTGTCCGCGTCCTTGATGTGGATCTCGTGGACCTCGTCGAGCTTCGAGGCGCCGTGCATCGCGAAGACGTCGGATATGCCCGGGTCCGAGCCGACCGCCGTCAGGGCCCTGATGCCCGCATCCTCACATGCCTTGCCGATCTCGTCGAAGTGCTCGATGGTCTTCATCGGTATCGTGAAGTCGACGTAGTCGACTCCGACTGCGAGTGCCGCCTTGAGGAGCTTCGGGTTCATGTCGCTCGGGACGGACGTGACGACAAGGTCGCAGTCCTTGATGAGCTTCTTGAGGTCGGAGATGTCGCTCGCATCGGTCTTCAGGAGGGTGGTCTTGTCGTTCACCGATCGCTCGGCTAGCTCCGCCGCGGGCTGAGTCTGTTTGTCCGCGAGCACGAGCTCGTCGACCTTGGGGTTGTGTTCTAGGTGCTCTGCGCACACGAGTCCGGTGACACCGCAGCCTAGCTGAACGACTTTCACAGGGGACACCTGACCTGTGATAGATTCGCCATTCAGTATAAATATGCCAGTGGAGAGAATCACTGGTGATAATCCCGGGCCAGGACCCGATGACGCAGTCCAGCGTGTCCGCATCATGGGTAGTCTGGGTCGCGAAACCCTCATAACGGCAGGAGTCGTATTCACCCTGGATGGCCATGCACACCGACCCTCTTTTAGCACCATCTGACGACCACGCCACGCGCACGCGCGCGACGCAACCCTTGATTGACCGCACCGAGAAGAGGCAACATGCCGTCGGGCGCCTCAGGCGGGATAAGACCCGTGCTGCCAGTCCGCAGTATCTCGCGAAGGCGAAGGTAGGCATGATCGTCGCCGCGCTGCTCGTCTCAAGCGCGCTCATGTTCGCGTTCACGATGCTCCCATCGAAGACGGAGGCGTACGCCGTCCGCACACCGATAGCGATTATCGGCGATGCGGGCTTCACGCCGGAGAACGGAGTCGTGTCCGGCTCTGGAGCACCGACGGACCCATACGTGATCTCAGGCTGGGAGATCAGAGTCAGCAGTGGCTCCGGCATTGCTATTAGCCAGACAACGGCTTCGTTCGTTATCGATGATGTGCATGTGAATGGCACCGAGGTGTACTCGGACACCATCTACGGCATCTATCTGTACAAGGTTTCGAACGGGCGCATCAAGGATTCGCTTCTGAATAACACCAATGTCGGGATCTACATCTTCGACTGCGCGAACATATCCGTTCAGCAGAACGACCTGCTGTACATCAACCAAGTGACAATCGCCGTGACAAGCTGTTCGGAAACCCATGTCATTGGCAACACATTCCTTGGAGCGTACGGAATAGACGCCGATGGTTGGGACGACTCTGCAGTCTGCATGAACAGCTTCCAGTGGTGTGAGGTTGGCATGATGGTCTGGGACGGGTACGGCCTCGACATCGCGCAGAACACTTTCGACAGCTGCCAGTACTGTGCGGTCCTCGTGACAAGCGAGTGGTCGGCGTTCCACGGGAACACCGGCGTGGGGTGCTGGTACGGCGTCCAACTGTCAATGTGCTTCAACATGACCGTGCTCGCCAACACGTTCTCGGTCATGACCGCGACAGGCATGAGCGTGAACAACTTCTCGTTCGACATTCTGCTCGCGTACAACCATCTCATGGCTTGCGAGTACGGTTCGATTTGGGTCGACAACTCGAACAACGTCATCATCAGGGACAATGTCCTCGAGAACGGCGAGATGACCTTCGACCCGTATGGAGGCGGAGTGTTCCTCGACACGAACCAGAATGTATCCGTGTATCACAACAACTTCATCAACAACATGGACCTCCAGGCGGAGGACTGGATGGGTCCCGAGAACCGGTGGAACGACAGCTACCCCAGCGGAGGGAACTGGTGGTCGGACTACGCCGACTCTGACGTGATGACCGGACCGGAACAGGACGATCCGTCCGGCCCCGACGGCATCGGGGACGAGCCTTACGAGCTCGACGCCGACAGCCAGGACAACTACCCTCTCATGAGCCCATGGTATGTGAACAGCCGCCCAGTCGCCGTGATCACGGTCACCCCTTCGTCAGGGGACACTACAACCCTGTTCGAGCTGAACGGTTCGAGCTCATCGGATCCTGACGCCGGCTGCGGGGACAGCGTGCAGAAGTGGAGATGGGATCTCGACGGAGACGGCAACTGGGACAGGAACTGGAGCACCGAGAACGTGACCAAGGAGATGTTCCCCTTCCCCGGAACCTACACGGTCATACTAGAGGTCGTGGACATGAACGGGCTTGTGTCTATGTGCTCAATCGAGATAGTCGTCTCGGAGTACGTCATCCCCGAGTTCGGACCGATGTTCGTTCCTCTGACCATCTCTGCGGTCGCCCTGCTGATGCTCGTGGTGAGACGGGTCCGCACAAAGACGTGACGACGCAGATGCGGAGCTATGGCTTCGCGCATGCGGAAATTGAAAATCCGAGAATTGGTTTGACTAAGGGTTTGAGAAGAGGTAGCCAGGTGGCTACTTCTTCATTATCTTCATCCAGCCGCCCGACTCGTAGACCGCGAGTCTCCTCTTCGACAGCGTGGACTTGAACTCGTCCCAGTCGATCAGTTCGAGCCTGGAGTTCTTGCCCTTTGTGAATTGGACTCCGTTCGTGCCCTTCACGCGGCCGGGCTTGATTCCCTTCTTCTTTGCGATTTCCATCGCCTTCTCGACACTTATCGGTTCCATTACCATTTTTCACGCCTCCGAGTGCATACCTTCCATGCCTATCCAGACATGGTCCAGAAAGGTAATCACAGTGGGCTGTATTTAATGTTTTGCGCATGCTGGCTCGATTTTTCGAGCTATCTGGCTGTCGTCGGAAAGTCGTCAGATGCCGTGGCGGCCAGATAAGCTGGCTCGTTTTTCGGCCTCGTCCAGACGTCCCTCACGCTCGCCCGACGCCCGGAGCCAGACATCGCTGCGCAGTGTCGGCCTCGGCTGCACATGTAATATAATCCCGTATTGTCATGCGAGTTCCGAGGAAGCATCGGATGGGTCTGTTCGGGTCTTCTGGCGTAAGAGGGATCGTCAACAAGGAGTTCACTCCGGAACTCGCCGCGGACATCGGCATGGCAGTCGGCGGCAGCGCCAAGTGCGCAGCCATCGGGAACGACTCGAGGACATCCGGCCCGATGATCGAGGCGGCCGTGTGCAGCGGCATGATGGCGGCAGGCTGCGAAGTGTTCGTCGCGGGGCTCGTCACGACGCCTACGCTAGCGGAGGCGGCACGGACGATGAACTGCGGAGTCATGATCACCGCGAGCCACAACCCGCCGAGCTACGGCGGCATCAAGCTCTGGAACCCCGACGGCTCAGGATTCGGAGTCGCGCAGTCGAAGGCCGTGGAGAAGCTAGTCGGCGCGAAGAAGTTCAAGCTCGCGACCTGGGACAAGGTTGGCAGGAGGCACCCTCTTCCCGAAGCGGTCGACAACCACATACATCGCATACTGGCAGGCGTTGGAACGGCAAAGCTGAAGGTCGTCGTAGACTGCGCGAACGGGCCCGCTTCCACCATTACGCCCATCGTCCTGCAGAGGATGGGGTGCAAGGCCATCACGATCAACTCGAACCCGGACGGCCATTTCCCAGGAAGGTCTCCCGAGCCCTCCGACGAGAACCTGTCGGACCTGAAGCATGCAGTGGTCGCGATGAAGGCCGACATCGGCATCGCCCATGATGGGGACGCGGACAGGATGGTCGCCGTGGACGACAAGGGGGTCTTCTTCGGCGGGGACCAGCTCTTGGCGCTGTTCGCGAAGAGGTACGCCAAGAAGAGGTTAGTCGTGACGGTGGACGCCTCCATGGCCATCGACGACTACGTAGATGCGAAGATCATCCGAACAAGGGTCGGGGACGTGTTCGTGAGCGAGGAGGTCAAGAAGGCCAAGGCCGAGTTCGGCGGAGAACCGTCCGGCACGTGGATCTTCCCGGACCAGACCTACTGCCCCGACGGCATCCTGGCCGCTGCGAGGCTCTGCGAGATGGTCTCAAAGTCCAGGCTTTCCGAGACGAGGAAGAAGATACCGTCATATCCCATTCTCAGGAGCGCTGTCTCCTTCGACGCGAAAGACAAGGCCTCCGTCCTGAAGCGCCTCGAGAAGGGGATGGGGTCGATCGATTGCGACGAACTCCTGACGCTCGACGGTTTCAGATTGCAGTTCGAGGACGGATGGGCGTTGGTCAGGCCGTCCGGGACCGAGCCGAAGATACGGTTCCTAGCGGAAGCGAGGAACGAGCCGAGAGCGAAGGAGATCATGGGCATGGTCTCCAGGAAGGTCAAGGAGGCTCTGAAGTGAAGGGCTACATACTCGCTGCGGGAGAGGGCATGAGGATGAGGCCTCTGACGGCGAACATACCCAAGCCCCTGCTGCCCGTCGCGGGGAAACCCTTCCTGGAGCACAACATCGAGGCCTTCAAGGACGCCGGCATAAAGGACATCATACTGCTCGTCGGCTGGCGCGCTCAGAGGATCAAGGAGCATTTCGGTGACGGCAAGGGGTTCGGCGTCAGGATAGAGTACGTCGAGCAGAAGGAACGGCTCGGGACGGCCCATGCCATCGGCATGATCAAGGACATGATCGACTCGCCTTTCCTGTGCCTGTACGGCGATGTCGTTCTCACCAAGGACAGCGTCAAAGGCCTCGTCGAGCACCATCAGAAGGTCAAAGGCAGCGTGATGGCCCTGACGACCGTGCCCGACCCGAAGCGGTATGGATGCATCACCGTCAAGGACGGGGTAGTGTCGGACATCATAGAGAAGCCCGAGTTCCCTGAGACGAACACCATCAACGCCGGCGCCTACATCCTCGGCCCGGAGATATTCGAGGCGATTGCGGAGACCAAGAAGTCCCCGCGTGGGGAGTACGAGGTCACCGACTCGTTCAAGATACTGATGAAGAAGCATCACCTGTACACGCACCTCCTCAAGGGGGAATGGATCGATGTCGCCAGGGCCTGGGACCTGCTCGAGGCGAACAGGATACTGATGGCCGGGCTCAAGACGGACGTGAAGGGCGATGTGTCCGAGCGGGCGACGGTAGTCGGGGACATCCAGGTCGGGAAGGGCACCAGGATCCTCCCCGGGAGCTACATAAACGGCCCCGCGATAGTCGGCGAGGACTGCGAGATCGGTCCGAACGCGTACATCCGCCCGAGCACGTCCATAGGCGACCACTGCAAGATAGGCGCCGCCGTCGAGATCAAGAACTGCATCATCATGAACAGGACCAACGTGCCGCACCTGAGCTATGTCGGGGACAGCGTCCTCGGCGAGAGGTGCAACCTGGGCGCGGGCACGAAGGTCGCGAACCTGCGTCTGGACGAGAGGGAGGTCCAGGTCGTGGTCGACGGGAGGAAGATGGGCTCTGGCCGTCGGAAGCTCGGGGTCATCATGGGGGACGACGTCAAGACGGGCATCAACGCGACCATCGACGTGGGCACCATCATAGGAGAGGGCACGTTCATAGGCATGGGCGCGGTGGCCAGGGGCACTATCGCCCCGGGGAGCAAGATATTCTAGCACCTCGCTGATTCGGACATGTGGCCACACGGGAGATGGGTGGCAGGGATCAGGGTGGAGAGATCATGGCGAAGGATCTGGCGATCATGGCAACTCGTCCCTCCGCGGGCCGGCTCGCGTCAAAGGACATCTCGTTCCTGTTTCTGATCATGGGACTTACGACGCCGGTCCTGCTGATGGCCGTCACGATGTTCATCGCGGAGAACAGCGAGGACGAAAATGATGTGCTGTTCCTGGGCATGGCAGCTGCGGCCGTACTTGACGCAGCAGTCGGCATCGGCTTCTACCTCATCAGATGGCGGTACTTCTCCAACTTCCTCACGACCGCCACCGAAGCTCCCGGCGAGGTATCGTTCGTCTCTTTGGTGGGCGAGGAGCGGAGCCTTGAATACAAGTACAAGTACCTGGGCAGGGACTACAACGTGGCCAACAAGTACGGGGCCCTGTCCAGCAAGAGGCGGCAGCTCAAGGTGGGCGACAGGATAACGGTGTTACTGAACCCCGAGAAACCAAGCGAATCGCTCATTCTGGACATCTATGTCTGAGCATCGGTGACCGCTTCCTAGGTCGATATCCGCCCTCCGATACCCCTTCGATTAAGCTTATCTAGCTAGCCGCTAGATTCACCGGCAAGGACCCGATGGGTGGCATTCTTCTGACGGTCCAAAGGCAAGGGGTACTGTGGCCATAGGCATTGACTCGCACAACGAATCGGCAACGGCGAAGGCAAACAACTTGGACGTGACACCTGTCATAGACAGGCGCATGCCCCCGCGTCGCACGCGGGTCATTGCGAAGAAACAGAGACGGGAGTTCGGGTTCTTCCTGCCCGTCGCGGCCATGCTCCTCGCGCTCGTTATGACCATCTCGATCATGTCAGCGTTCGTCAGCCTCACAAGCGATGTGACCGCTTACTATACGGACCATCTGCCAATCACGATTGACGGGGACGCTGACTTCCTCGTGGGCTTCAACGGTGTCACGAGCGGCACGGGCACGGAAGCCGACCCCTACGTGATATGGGGCTGGAACATCGACACTACCGTTCCCGCCACACCAGGCATAATCGTCATGAACACGCAGGCGCACTTCGTGATAGACGAGGTCTGGGTGCACGGAGACCAGAACGCCGACGGCATCGAACTCATCAACGTGCGTAACGGGTCCGTCGAGAATTCACGCTTGGACAACAACTCAGCCGCGTTCTACCTCCAGGACTGCTTCGGCCTGGACATCACCAACGTCACCATGATGAACAACCCTAACTACGGCATCTACAGCTACGCGTCGAACTGCTGGAACGTGACGGACAGCACACTCAACCTGAACGGGTACGGTGCGTACGTCGACCCTGCCGTGGACTCCGTCAGGTTCGATAACTGCAGCATATCATGGAACGACTACGGCGGGCTGTACTTCTACAACGACATCAGCAACGTGGAGATCGTCGACTGCGAGATCGACCACAACGACTACGGCCAGGGATTGTACGTGTACGGCGAGTCAACCGGACTCGTGGTCCGGAACTGCAGCATATCGTACACCGCCTACGACGCCCTCTACCTCGACGACAGCTGCAACGGCATCGAGTTGTCGAACAACACCGTAATCGACAACGGAGGCTTCGGTCTCTATGTGTACGGGGGCGGCAACATAATCATCGCGAAC